>DATHWC010000280.1:0-2480 GCA_035460985.1 Lunatimonas sp. | reverse complement strand
CCTTCGGAATTGAGGTAAAGAAAGCGAAAATCCTTGTCACTAAACTGCAAAATCTCCGAACTCATTCCTCCCACATCTTCCAGGGATTCCTCCCCTTCCACCATCATCCGTTCGTAGTTTATCAATTGCTGTTGCTGGTTTAGCATGGAGGCCAGCGTTTCCATAATCTATATCGGTTATAATTAAAGAATAATTTAATCTCCCCTCCCCTCTAATCGAATAGCCTATTCGTTAAATGAGTTGAATCAGCCTTTATTAAAAACTATTACCTAACATTATCTGGTTGATATCTTTCAAAGAATAGCCTGTCAAATTGCCAAAACAGCATTTTATGTTCTTTCATAAAATTAGTATCTATACATCTTCCTGTCAATCCCCTTTAAGGGTGATATTTTACCTGTTTAAGTTGACCCGATCCTTAAGAATCTTGGCTATTGCTTCCTTTCCACATCGAACATGAAGTTTTTTATAGATATTTCTCAAATGGGACCTGCAGGTTTCATAGGCCATATGAAGATCAGCCGCTATATATTTCACCGTATAGCCCTTTACCAACAGCTTTAAAACTTCTGTCTCCCTAACCGTCAAAAAATATTCTTCCTGTTTTGGCTTAGCTTTTTCCCTAAAAGAATTCAACACTTTTTGGGCAATTGCGGGGGACATGGGAACGCCTCCTTTGTGGACTTCGGCTATTGCCTCAAAAAGTTTTAAGGGGGTAGTCTTCTTTAACACATACCCATCGGCACCCGCACACAGACTCCTAAATAGCCTGTCATCATCTTCAAACTGGGTATACATCACAACGGAAATATCGTTGTCCACCTGCTTAATTATAGGTATAGCGGATATACCATCCCGCAATGGCATATCTATATCCAAGACAACTACATCAGGTCTGGTAGATCGAATGATTTGCTCTGCCTCCATAACGTCACCGTACATTCCAACAATTTGGTAGTCGTCACTACTACCCAACAACGTACTAAGTGAACTCCTCAAAATCTCATTATCCTCAAATATCACCAACCTAATTGCCATTGCTAAAATTAAACAAGATTACTTTTACAATCAATCCCCTTTTAGGGTGAGTACCTACCGAAGCCTTTCCTTGAAAAGGTCTTTTTATAATTTAAAAAGCGTGTAATACTGCTTCGCTCAAAAGGCACCCAAACACAGACCTTGGTTCCTTTGTTGATTTCTGAATTGATGTCCATCTTCCCGCCCCATTTTTCCAATCTATATCGGATATTCCGTAGACCGTTTCTATCTGATCCTTCAGAAGGATCAAACCCAACACCTTGGTCAGTTACAGCTAAACATAACCCTTGATCCTTTGTGTAAATTTGGATATGGACCTGCTTCGCTTGGGCATGCTTTCGGATATTATTGAGCAACTCTTTAAAAATCAAAAACAGTTCCCGTCGCTTTTGCATAGACATTTTCTTTTTTGCAAAATCCGCTGAAATTTCTACTTTATAGGGTGTTTCGTCACTCTCCAAAACTTCACTCGCATACCTTCTCATCCGGGCGACAATCTCGGTCAGGCTTTCGTCCGTGATATTGATGTTCCACACAATTTCGTCCAGCGCTTCAGAGGACATTTGTACTTCATTTTCTATTTTTTCTAGGTACGCTTTGGGCTGCTTTCCATTCATATTGTTTTTGAAAATGGCCGCAATAAGCTGAATGCTGGTCAATCTGGACCCTATCTCATCATGAAGATCCGCAGATATATTGTTTTTGACCTGCTGAACATACAGCAGTTGATTTATCCTGTACCTGTACACTCCGTAGATGAACAAAATAATGACCACGATTAATGTGGAGGTAAACCACCATTCTAACCAAAAAGGAAAAGCAATGGTAACAGACAGGGAGGTTATTGGAGCGTTCTCATCCGGACTCAATGATGATTTTACCATAAACTCGTAGTCTCCGGGTACCAGGTTGGTATATGCGGTGTATCTCCTGGTCCCTGCATCAACCCAATCTCTGTCATACCCCTTTAATTTATAAAAAAATCTTCTTTTGTCAGGTGCTACAAAATCCAAAACCGTATAGTTAAAGGAGAGTGAATTTTCAAAATAATTCAGTGAAAGGTGATTATTGTATGTAATTACGGTATCACTCTCCACGGGTCGGTTCCCAACCATAACCCCAGTCAGCACCACTTTCAACGAATTATCTGAAAAAACCAACTCTTTCGGATCGAAATAGTTTAAACCGCTGATCCCTCCAAAGTACAAGGTACCGGTTTTTGACATATGGAATGCCCCTGTGTTGAATTCCGTACTTTGCAATCCGTCGGCTATTGAATCAGTTGAGATTTGTGAAATTTCAATATTTTCTTCACCAGCGGTATATGTCAATCTAAAAAGACCCCGGTTGCTACTTGCCCAAATTGTACTGTCATTTTCCGGCAATATTCCATAAACTGTATTATTTGGCAATCCATTTTCCTCATTAAGAGAAATTGCACC
>DATHWC010000279.1:0-19568 GCA_035460985.1 Lunatimonas sp. | reverse complement strand
AAGTCAGCCCGAAAAATCATCTATAGGGCTTTGGACAGCCTTAAGATTCTTTTAAAGAAATAGGCAGTCATTGAAGCATTAGAAAACATGGAATATCCGACATCAATGAGATATAGAGATTATAAATTGGAAGATTTCCTTATGGATGAATTTTTTATCCAGTGGGTAAAGTTTCCCGACAGCAATAACTGTCATTTTTGGGAAAAATGGATCCAAGAACATCCCCACAAGCGGGAAATGGTGACGCAGGCAGCGAGATTTATAAGAGGAGTACACTACGGTCAGGAGGCAAGTTTTTCGGATAACATGTATGTAGAAACTTTTGAAAACATCATTCGCACCACCACACCGCTTGATCGGAAAGTTTCTGCTAAAAAGACTACTTTTAACCTACTAAGTCTATTTTCGCTAAGAAAGTTAGTGGCTGTGTTGGTAGTTGGATTTTGCTGTTGGATGGGGTATTCCCTGATGTTTCAGCAGGAAGAGGTGAAAGTAGCTGTAGTGGAAATACCAGTGGTCAAAAAAATCAATCCTGCTGGCAAGAAGTCCCTTATTACCTTGTCGGATGGGAGCAAAGTATACCTGAATGCAGGCAGCTCCCTGCAATACCCCAAGCAATTCGGTGCTGAAAGGAGAGAAGTTCAACTAACAGGAGAAGCATTTTTTGATATTCAATCTGAAACTGACAGGCCCTTTATAGTGAGTACGGCAAATACCCAAATCAAGGTATTGGGTACCACCTTCAATGTCAACCAAGAGGAGAGCGGCAAGATTGCTGTGGCTCTAGTATCTGGAAAAGTAAGGGTAAATGACGATAAAGGCAATCAAGTTAATTTGGAGCCCAGTGAAATGCTAGTAATGGAACATGAGGGTGAATTTTACAAAACAAGTTTTGATGCGCTTGAAATCTCGGGTTGGAAAGACAAAAAACTGGTATTCAAAAAAGACACTTTTGTATCTGTGCAGCAAAAAATTGAAAACTGGTACGGTGTGGATGTGCAGGTAATTGGTAAGATGCCAAAGGGTTGGGTTTATACCGGCGTTTACGAGGATGAGTTGTTGGAGAATGTGCTTACGGGAATTTTCTACACCTCCGGGATAACCTATAAGATTGATGGAAAAAAAGTAACCATTAATAACACTAAATAATATAAGCATGAAGCAGATAGATACTGGTTAGCATCAAAGGCAGCATCTGTTCTGGGGAGAACAGGATACTGCCTTCTTACAGCCTTGTGTCCGTGGAAAGAAGACAAGGCATGGTTCAAGCTCAAAAACTTAAACAATTCAATATTATGAAAAAAATTATACTTAGGCAACTAGTTATGCTGTCCAAAAGATTATTGTATGGGTTTCTAATTCAGCTTTTCTTCTGTACGTTGCTTTTGGCCAATACAGGGAACGCACAGCGGAAAACCCTGGAGGAGGTGAAAATTTCAGTAAACCTCACCGATAAGTCCTTAAGCCAGTTTTTCAGACTGGTGGAGTCCAAGACGGATTTTAAGTTTACTTTCAATGATGGGTTGGTTAATCTCAGCCAAAAGGTAACACTTACTGAAAATAATATTTCTTTATATAGAATTTTGGAGAATATTTCCCATCAGGCCTTTCTAAATTTTGTTCAGGTAAACAATAATATCCATGTGAGAAACAGGGAGGGAACCGAGCGGATTTCTTCGGTTGAGGTTGTGAAAGTTCAGGATATAACCATTACAGGAAGAGT
The DNA here is from genome assembly GCA_035460985.1 of Lunatimonas sp. Classification (GTDB taxonomy): domain Bacteria; phylum Bacteroidota; class Bacteroidia; order Cytophagales; family Cyclobacteriaceae; genus Lunatibacter. The sequence goes on along the minus strand of DATHWC010000279.1, from coordinate 17,845 downwards.
AGTTGATGGTAACGGTGAACCATTACCAGGAGTTACAATTGCTGTGCCTGGCACTACTACGGGTACAGCAACGGACTTGGATGGCACATATTCGATAACCGTTCCTGAAGGATCTATACTTGTGTTCTCCTTTATCGGGTTTGAATCCAAACGCATTGAAATCGGGCAACAGAATGTTATCGATGTAGTTCTTACGGAGGATATGAGTTCTTTGCAGGAAGTTGTAGTAACAGGTTTTGGAACCCAAAGGAAGGAGAACCTTACCGGAGCAGTATCGAGCGTTGGAAAGGAAGTTCTAGAAAGCCGTCCAATCACCAATATAGGTCAAGGATTGCAGGGACAGATTTCAAATTTGAACATTTCCCAAAATACAGGAACCCCGGGAGGAGGAGCTTCTTTTAATGTCAGGGGATTTACTTCCATCAATGGTGGAGCACCTTTGATATTGGTTAATAATGTTCCCATGGATGTGAATCTTATCAACCCCAATGACGTGGAAAGTATATCAGTGCTTAAGGATGCGGCCTCGGCAGCTATTTATGGTGCCCGGGCTGCATACGGGGTAATTCTTATTACCACCAAATCAGGTAGCACCAGTCCGAAACCAACCATTTCGCTATCTTTTAATTCAGCAGTCAACACGCCAGTGGTTAGGTTTGAAGCCGAGGATGCTTTGGAGAGGATGAATTACATGAATACGGCGAATATCGCAAGAAACGGAGTCCCCTATTACCAATTTACAGACATTTACCAAGAAAGAATAAGGAATCATTATAATGACCCTACGCAGCCTACTGCATTTCCGGATCCCCAAAACCCCAATCAATGGTTGATGAGCGGCAATACGGACTGGCCAAGGGAATTGTTGAGAGACAGTTATCCCATGAGCCAATATACGGCTTCCATATCCGGAGGAGATGATAAGTTTGATTATTATACCTCTTTGAATTACCTATATCAGGAAGGCATAAACCGCCAGTTTGATGAAAAATATAAGCGATACAATTTTATGACCAATTTGAATTATAAAATTACGGATTGGGCTAAAATTGGTACCAAAATTTCCATGAACAACAGTAACCATATTTTCCCGCCTAACAATTCCGCCAACCATCATCCGGAGGGAAACAGTCCTTTCCAATGGCACCAATGGGCCAATTGGCCGGTATATTTTCCTGATGGTAATTATGCGTCAGCTGGCTCTGTCCCCAATATGGTCCAATTTTACAGAGAAGCAGGACACCGAAAAAGGGATATTTATGATACTTGGTTAACTGGAAGTATACAGCTTACTCCAATCAATAACATGACATTTAATTTTGAATACACGTCCAATATCAAAAACTCCCAAGAGGAAGAATATTGGAGAAGATTACCCATGTATTTTGTAGATGGGGGCATCAGTGGTTATTTTCCTTATACCAATCCCAGTCAGGTAACCAAAAGGAATTTCAATGACAGATATTATGTCATTAATGCATATGCAGATTATGCCAATAACTTCGGCAAACACGACATAAAGATTATGGCAGGATTCAACCAGGAAAACCTTGATTCCAGATTTTTTAATTCCAAAAGAGAAAATTTGACAGTCGAATCCATTCCCTTTATGAACTTGGCTTATGGAGAGCGTTTTGTTGGTGACGGTGCCTCTGAGTATGCCATTCGCGGTGCATTTACGAGATTTAATTATAATTATGACGACAGATATCTTTTGGAGTTTAACGGAAGGTATGACGGGTCTTCCAAATTCCCTAAAGATGACCGTTTTGCCTTTTTCCCCTCTCTTTCATTGGGTTGGAGAATTGACAATGAGCGTTTTTTTAGCAGTTTGGACGGGGTTTTTGACATGCTAAAAATCAGGACTTCCTATGGCAATTTAGGAAATCAGAACGTACCAGGTAACTACCCTTATATCGCTACCTTTAGTGCTAACACGGTGAATTACTTATTAAACGATGATAGGCCACTCACAGTGTTTGCTCCTGGATTGGTAAGCCCTAACCTTACGTGGGAAACCGTGACGCAGCGAAATTTAGGTTTGGATTTCACGATGTTCGAAAACCGGTTGAATACCTCTTTTGATATATATAGAAGAGATACAAAAAACATGTTGACCCGATCTCAGACTCTACCTGCAGTCTTAGCGGAAAATGAACCACGTGAAAATGCAGCGGACCTAAAGACTACGGGGTGGGACCTAACAGTAGGCTGGAGGCAGCAGAGTAATGATTTAAGGTGGGGACTGACACTGATTCTTTCTGATTACACCTCTGAAATTACAAGATTCAGTAATCCAGTTGGACTTATTTCAGATTATTATGTGGGCCAGCAGATTGGTGAAATATGGGGATATACGACTTTAGGAATAGCACAGACTGATGACGAAGCTCAGGCTCTGGACCACAGAAATCTTGTGGCGTTTGAAAGAAGAGCTGGAGACCTTCTCTTTGCGGATCTTGATGGAGATGGTCGGATTACTCCTGGAAATGGCACTTTAGATAACCCAGGTGACCGCAGCATTATCGGGAATAATACCCCTAGGTACAGCTATGGCTTCAGATCAGATTTTCAATGGAAAAATTTTGATCTGGATATTTTTTTTCAGGGGGTAGCAAAAAGGGATGTCTGGCTCAACAACAATTTTTGGATTGGGGGTTTTAATAATGAGTGGAATGCACGGAATAAAGTGCTTACAGATTTTTGGTCGGAAGATAATAGGGACGCTTATTTCCCAAGACCCATGATTACAGGTGGAACCGACGTAACGGCAGTTCAGACAAGGTTTTTACAGAATGCAGCTTATTTAAGATTAAAACAATTGACTATTGGTTATACCCTACCTACAGTCATTTCTCAGCGAATTAAGATGAATATGGTAAGGGTTTATTTATCAGGTAATAATGTGTGGGAAGTAACAGGTATTTATAAATACAAAAATGTATCCGACCCAGAAATGAATGGGGCTCAGTTTTATCCCATTTACCGATCATTTTCCGTAGGCGCAAACATCAATTTCTAAATTCTGAAGACTGTGAAAAATTTAAAAATATTTGTATTATCATTTTCATTAATTACAGTATTTGCCTGTAATGATGATTTCTTGGAGAGATATCCTTTGGACCAAATCAGTGATGCCCAGTTTTGGACATCCGCTACCGACCTAGAATTGTATGCTAACCAATTTTATGTGGACCTCAGAGACCCCCATTATAATTGGAGATATGATGATATCTCGGACAATAATGCTCCTGACAATAGACATCCGTTTTCTTGGAATGAATACGTTATCCCGGCAGCAGGAGGTGGTTGGGGAAAAAACGATTGGCTGCCTATTCGCCGAACAAATTATGCTTTGGTTAGAATAGCAAACATGGAAAAAAACACATCCATTTTACGGTATGAAGGTGAAATCCGATTTTTCAAAGCCTTTTATTATCATAGAATGGTCAGAAGATATGGAGATGTACCTTGGTATGATACCGACCTTCAAACCAATTCTGAGGAATTGTACAAAGCCCGGGATTCCAGAAAAGTTGTATTTGATAATTTGATGGATGACTTGAATTTTGCAATTGAACACCTTCCTGAAGAATCCAGTACTGACAGGTTGACTAAATATGCTGCACTCACCTTCAAAGCTGAAATTTGTCTGTTTGAAGGCACCTTCCGGAAATACCACGGTCTTGGGGACCATGAAGTCGTCCTAAGGGAATCGGTGGAAGCTGCAGAGCAAGTAATCAATTCAGGTAAATTTGCTGTCTATTCAACAGGTAATCCTGATCAGGATTATTTTGATCTGTTTGTTCAGTACAACTTAAATGGCAATTCGGAAGCCATATTTTTCCAAAGGTTTGTCGAAGGTATCCGTATGCATAACAATGTGCGGCAATTGGGTGAACAAAGAACTGGATATACTAAGGATTTTGTGAATTCCTACCTTTGTGAGGATGGTTTACCGATTGCCCTAAGTCCTTTGTATCAGGGAGACCAGCAATTCGAAGTTGAATTCCAGAACAGGGATCCTAGGATGAAACAATCCATATATGTACCTGACCGTCCCTATAGAATTTATGCTGATGGGAGCGTGGATTACCGTACCATGCCGGAGTTCGACAACAATTATGTTACCACAAGTTATTACATCACCAAAGGATATTCCCCTTACGAAGTAGACAGATTGCAACTCCAATGTACCATTGATGTATTTACATATAGGTATGGGAAATTATTGGTGACTTATGCGGAAGCAAAGGCTGAACTTGGAGAGGCTACCCAAGAGGTTTTGAATAATTCGATTAACTTATTAAGAGACAGGGTAGGTATGCCGCATTTATCGGTGGATGTAGGATTTGTTGATCCAAATTGGCCAGATTGGGAAGTCCCTGTATCGCCATTGATTAATGAAATCCGAAGAGAACGGAGGATCGAAACCGCTGGCGAAGGTACACGTTGGGACGATATCGTAAGGTGGAAAGCGGGAAAACTATTAGAAAATCCCTTAACTTATCGAGGTGCATTTGATCCTGAATCCGGAAATTACCGGGTAATTTATCCTGGAAATACTCGGGAATGGAGTGATAGGTTATATTTTTATCCATTACCTGTGCAGGAATTGTCGTTGAATCCTCAATTGGTACAGAATCCCGGTTGGCAATAGTTATGTTCAAGACAAATTATTATTCTAATGATCTTTGGAACGACAATTTTATTTTGCTTATTTAAAAATTGCTCCTATTTAACCCCATTTAAATGACGTTTTATAAAAAAATGATATTGCCCATCCCTTTACTGGCGATGTTTCTATTTCCAGTTTTGGCAAGTACCGATCCGTCGGTTGACGAATCATTCAAAGTAGGCTGGGCTACAGCTGATATTACCCCCGATAGACCGGTTTTGATAGCCGGACAATTTCATGCCCGGTTATCAGAAGGTGTTTTGGATCCTGTAACAGCTACAATTTTGGTAATGGAATCCGGAGTCGCCAACCAAGCCAAAAAGGCTGTTTGGATAAGTTGTGACCTGGTAGGAATCAGCGATGGAACTAGGGGTGGGGCTAATATAAGGGGCAGGATTAGAGAACAGATAATCCAGTTAGAGCCCTCTTTGTCAGCGGGTCAAATCATCATTAATGCGACACATACCCATGCTGCGCCGTTGGTTTCTTCTGTGGATAACATTGAAGAAGTGTATGGAGTAAGTTTGGAAAAAATTGCGTCCGGGGGGGATGCGATGCCACCTTCTGAATATATCGATTTTGCGGCTGACCGCATTGCAAAGGCTACAAAGGAGGCCTGGAGCAGCAGAAAAAAGGGGGGGGCAAGTTTTGGCCTTGCTCATGCTGTGATAGGTATGAACCGATTACAGGCACTCCATAGTGGTAAATCTGTCATGTATGGAAATACCAATAATCCGGACTTCAGCCATATTGAGGGGCATGAAGATCACAGCATAAACCTTATGTATTTCTGGGATGAAAGCCGGAAATTGACAGGGATGATCATCAATGTCGCTGCCCCTTCACAGGTAAGTGAACATTCCTATAAATTGTCTGGAGACTTCTGGTACGATACTAAAGAAGAATTGAAAAAGCGTTACGGGAAAGGCGTCCATGTATTGGGTCAGGTCAGCGCAGCAGGAGATCAATCCCCCCATGTTATGATAGGGGGCAAGGCAGAAGAAAGAATGCAACGCTTATTGGGTTTTGAGGAGGATGGAATCGGCCGCGGAAGTTTAGGGCAAAGGAAACAGATTGCCTTAAGAATTGCTGATGCGGTTTCTTCCATTTATCCGGTCATGAAAGAAAATATTGATTGGAATCCAAAATTTTCGCACCGGGTCGAGGAATTGCAGCTTTCAAGAAGGCTTTTAAGCATGGAAGACGTCACAGAAGCACAAAAGGAAGCAGAGGAATGGCAGAAACGCTATCAGGATATGCTTGATGAGCTGAAAAGGAATCCAGAGAAAACCCAAGAAGCTAGATGGTACAGGGATATTTCCATCAGCTATAGCAGATTAAGAAGGGGATTGGTAGTAAAAGAAAGATATGAACTGGAAAAGACGGAACCAACATTGCCAATTGAGGTCCATGTTTTACGAATAGGTGACGCTGTTTTTGCCACCAACCCTTTTGAGCTGTATTTGGATTATGGGATGCAGATGAAGGCAAGGAGCCCGGCAACACAGACTTTTGTTGTTCAGCTTACGGGTTCAGGCTCCTATCTTCCCACAAAAAGGTCGATTGCGGGGGGGGCTTATGGGGCTGTCCCGGCAAGTACTTTGATTGGTCCAGAAGGCGGCAGGGAATTGGTGGATCAAACGTTAAATCTCATCGAGTCACTTTGGTAATATCGTGGTATGGTTAGAATTGAAATTCGCAAGCTAAAAATCAGGTTAAAGCTAATCCTTTTCCGTTACCAGATCGTTTTGCTGGCACTGTTTGGCACCTTTCAGAACCAGTTGTCCGCCACTACAAGCCAAAGTCTAAGGATTGGAACGGCTTCCATTGATATTACCCCACCATTGCCCGCAGCGGTCGATGGTCAAATGAGACTAAGGGTGGCGACTATAGCGGAAACCGCTTTATCAGCCAACGTGGTGGTATTGGAATCAAAAGGCGATTTCGGAAAACTTGATGTAAGTGTGCTTATTTCTTGCGATCTAGTAACCATTCCCTATGAATTAAGCGGTAAGATCAAAGAATCCGTTGCATTTGCAATTCCTGAATTGGATACTCGCAAAATAATCATCAACGCCACCCATACCCATACGGGAGGGGTGATAAGGGATGGATGGTATACCATCCCCGACACGGTAACCCAAGCTGGGGACTATCAGAATTTGGTGTCCAGGCAAGTAACCCAGGCTGTGGTGGAAGCATGGGAGAAAAGGGATTCTGGAAGTATTTCTTGGGGGATGGGACATGCCAAGGTGGCTTACATCAGAAGAGCTGTATATAATGACGGTAGTGCTAAAATGTATGGGAAAACCAACCAGGATGATTTCCGGAAAATGGAAGGATACGAAGATCAAAGCATCCTGTCTTTATTTTTTTGGGACCGGGCGGGTAAATTGGTAGCCACCTGTATCAATGTCTCCAGTCCGGCTCAAATTGTAGAATCCAGGTCGACGATTCATGCAGACTATTGGGATCCCGTTAGACAAGGGCTACAGAAGAAATTTGGTTCTGACCTGGTTGTCTTAGGGTGGATAGGCGCTTCGGGAGACCAAACTCCTAGACCCATGTTTGACCAATTTGCCGAATTCAGGATGATGGAATTGCGCCAGAAAAATAACAGTCCAGAGTTTAACGATGGAACAGAACCGGTTGATTTTAGAACTGATAGCTATTTGGACGAAGTGGGCGATAGGATTGTAAATGTAGTTGTACAAACCTATGAAGCTGTGAGTAGGGACCAATACAGGGAGGTTGTATTTGATCATGTAGTGGAGGAGATAGACCTACCAATGCGACTGGTGACCGAGGAGGAATACCATAATTCGAAAAAGCTGAGGGATGAGGACCTTAATGACACGGATAGAGCAATTGAATTTAGTAGGCGTGTTGCCTTTTATGGTGAGGTAATCGATAGGTATGAGACACAGCAAAAGATCCTACAGCCTATGTACCCGGTAGAAATCCATGCTTTGCGGATAGGGGATGTGGTGATTTGCACCAATCCATTTGAAATGTTTACTGATTTTGGGATACAAATCAAAGCCAGAAGCAGGGCTTTACAGACCTTTATAATCCAATTGGTTGGACCAGGCACCTATTTAGCAACCAAAGAAGCTTTGGCTGGTGGGCATTACTCCGCCATTGTAGAAAGCAACCGGGTTGGACCTGAAGGGGGGCAGATCCTGGTTGATCATACGATTTCAATGATCAGTGCCCTTTGGCCAAAATAAAATTTCAGAATTAAAATAATTGCATGTCATTTTCAGATTGATAAAAAAATGGTCTCTACGTTCAAATATTTCATTGCTTTTATTGTAGTGGTGTCGTTGCATCTGCACCAATTGGAGGCTTCCCAAATTTACATTGGTGCCCAATCCGTAGACATCACTCCCGAATTACCAGTTGCTGTGACAGGGCAATTTCATCTTAGGATTGCAACGGAAGCGGAAACGCCACTTACTGCAAATATTTTGGTGCTGGAATCCCGGGAAAACAACCGGATGGAAGAGCTGGCTGTGATGGTTTCCTGCGATGTATTGTATATACCTATGGATTTGATTGAAGAGCTCAGGAATTCCGTAAAGCAAAAGCTTCCAGGGATGGATGTAAATAAAATATTTCTAAATGCCACCCACACCCATACCGCTCCTGTCTTGACAGAGGAAGGAGAATACTGGATACCAAAGGAAGGTGTAACCCAAGTGAAAGATTACAGGGTATTCTTTGTTGAAAAGATAACAGAAGGGATTGTCAGTGCGTGGAATAACCGTATGGAAGGGAGCGTGGCCTGGGGTCTGAGTTATGCAGTCGCGGGATATAACCGCCGTATTGCATATTCCGATGGTACTTCGGGTATGAGCAGCAAAACCAATTTGCGGGAGTTTGTAAACTTGGAGGGATCAGAGGACCACGATATCAACACGTTGTTTTTTTGGAACAAGGAGGGAAAATTGATCTCAATGGTCATTGGAGTGGCCAGTCCTTCCCAAGAAGTGGAAGGCAGGCATGCGGTGAATGCCGATTTCTGGCATCCAGTTAGGATGGGCATCCAGGAAAAATTCGGAAAAGAGGTTTGTATATTGGGATGGGTTGCAGCAGCTGGCGACCTTACACCCCATCTGCGCTATAGAAAGGCTGCGGATGACCGGATGAGGGAATTGAGAAACCTGAGCAGAACAGAGGAATTGGCAAGAAGGATAATCATTGCCGTTGAAGAATCCTATGAAACAGTGAAGACGGAAAAACAGGTCACTCCTATTTTCAAGCACCATATAGAAAAGTTGCCTTTACCGGAAAGATGGGTCACGGAAAGAGATTTCCTTGATGCGGATGCCTTTGTTTCGGATGCCAAAAAACAGATCGCCAGTGATCCCAAGGCCTCTGAAAGGCTGTACCGCCGAATGAAATGGCAGGAAGCAACCGTAGAGAGATATAAAAAACAAAAGGACAACCCAAACCCCGTTTATGGAATGGAATTACATGTCATCCGTCTAGGAGATATTGCAATTTGTACCAATGAGTTTGAACTCTTCTCCGATTTTGGCATAAGAATGATTGCCAGAAGTAAAGCACTACAGACATTCGTAGTTCAACTGACAGGCAGTCCAGGATGGGGATCCTACCTGCCTACGGCAAAAGCAGTACATGGTGGAGCCTACAGTGCAGTAATTCACAGTACGCTGATAGGGCCAGAGGGCGGTCAGGTATTGGTGGACAGAACCGTAGAAGTAATCAATGGCCTTTGGCCTGAATAATACAGGTTATTTAATCCAAACAAAAATGATAAACATCCGAATTATTATAGTGTTTGCCCTGGCTTTCTTAGGAAAATCAGGCGTTCAGGCTTCCGATTTGTATTTGGGAGCTGCCACCGCCGATATCAGTCCCGAATTGCCGGTGGCACTTATGGGCCAGTTTCATATGAGAATTGCAGAAAGGGCAGATACACCCTTATATGCCGCCGTTGTAGCCATTGAATCCAGAAATGGCGATAAGGGACTTGATACTGCCGTTTTTGTATCCTGTGATCTGGTTTACATTTCAGCCCAGTTAAGAAGGGAATTAAGGCAGGAGGTTGGCAGGCGGTTGCCAGGTTTTAATGTCAATAAAATTATTCTTAGTGCCACCCATACCCATACCGCTCCAGTACTTGAAGACGACCCGGATGAATCTTCCTTCTTATATCCGATTCCTGAAAATGGGGTTTCCAAAGTGAAGGATTACAGAGACCTTTTTACGGGGAACGTGGCGGATGCCATTGTAAAGGCATGGAACAGCAGAAGTAGGGGAAGCGTTACCTGGGGCCTTGACCGTGCGGCGGTGGGATATAACCGTAGAGCCGTCTATGCCGACGGAACAAGCGTCATGTACGGAAACACCAATAGGCCTGATTTTCAGAGCCTGGAAGGGTACGAGGACCATGACGTCAACTCCCTGTTTTTTTGGGATTCGAAAGGAAAATTAATCGCGATGAGCATTGATGTGGCGTGCCCTGCCCAGGAGTTTGAACATAAATCCACTGTCAATGCAGATTATTGGCATCCCGTACGAATGGCTTTGCAAAAACGGTTTGGCGCCGATCTCCATATTCTAGGCTGGATAGGTGCTGCCGGAGACCAGTCCCCCCATAGTATGTACCGAAAAGCAGGTGAAGCACGGATGCAGGAACTTTCCAACAAATCCCGGTTGGACGACATTGCTGAGCGGATAATAAGGGCGGCTGAAAATACTTATGAAATCGTAAAAAATGACCAACATACCAATGTGGCTTTTTTCCATGAGACCGAAAACTTAAAACTTCCCATGCGCGTCATTACGCAGGAAGAATACCTAGAATCAAAAAAGGTAACCGAAGACTGTGCCGCCCAGATCGCTGCTGATCCTTCCAAGGCCTCTCAATTATATGCGAAAATGACTTGGTTCGGAGACGTACTAAAGCGGTACAATGACCAACAAAAACATCCGGAAAAGATGTATGAATCGGAAATCCATGTGTTAAGATTGGGTGACGCAGCCATTTGTACCAATCAATTTGAATTATTTACGGATTATGGGATTCGGATCCAGGCCAGAAGCAAGGCAGTTCAAACTTTCGTCATACAGCTGGCAGGCCCAGGTACCTATTTGGCTACGGAAAAGGCCATTGCTGGAGGAGGGTACAGTGCGGTTTGTCAAAGTAATGTGGTGGGTGCTGAGGGAGGTCAGATTCTGGTAGACAGAACCCTGGAAATCATAGACAGCTTCTGGTCAGAAGAAAGACAACTTGAAATCGAGAGAAATCTGTAATCTACAAAAATCAGTGCTTTATCCACCGGCTTGCAAAAGAAACCTAATGAAAAGAATTTGTTTTAAAAACCATATCCCTTTATTAGTTATTGTTCCACTTGTTATTTCCTTTGGTTGTGGGAAAGGTAAAGATTCCCCTTCCACTGAAGGTTCTGTTCCTCCCGGTAATGCCCTTTCGACCTTCGAATTGGAAGAGGGTTTTCAGATGGAATTAATTGCCCATGAACCCTTGGTTTCAGATCCCGTGGACATGGAAATTGACGAATTTGGCAGGCTGTATGTGGTTGAGATGCCCGGGTATCCCATCGACAAAAGCGGAACCGGACGAATCAGACTGCTTTCTGACAGCAATGGAGATGGCGTCATGGATGAAAGCACCGTTTTTGCGGAGGATTTATTGCTGCCCAATGGCATCCTGAGGTGGAAAAAAGGGGTTTTGGTAACGGATGCTCCGAATGTATTATACTTGGAGGATATCGATGGAGATGGAGTGGCTGATGTGAGGGACACCGTTCTTACCGGTTTCTCATTATCCAATCCCCATGTCAATGTTAACAATCCGGTTTATGGTTTGGACAACTGGATACACCTTGCCCATTTGGGACATATTGGAACCCGGAAATATGAGGACCTATTTGGTGACCGGGGCAGTGAAATCGTCTTTTATAGCCGTCAGGATGGACCTGTTTTACCTAAAAATGCAAATGGCCATTCGGTGAGGTTTAGACCGGACAAGATCGAGATGGAGATGGCTTCAAGCAGGACTCAGTTTGGCCATACTTTCGACCAGTGGGGAAGGTATTTGCTAACCCATAATCAAAATCATATTTACCATGAAGTAATAGGAGCCTCCTATCTTGACCGCAACCCGGACCTTTTGGTTTCCAATGCCACTGAATCCATTTCGGATCATGGGAATGAGACCGAAGTATTCCAGATCACCACCCATCCGGACCGTCAGCTTTTTACCCCAATGGGTTTGACGACTGCATCGAGCGGGATCACTGCCTATTTGGGCGGGATTTTCCCCGGTCCCTTTGAAAAAAATGCAGTATTTGTAGCTGAATCTGTAAGCAATTTAGTTCATGTGGATATCCTCGAAGAAAAGGGGGCCAGCTTTGTAGCCAAAAGACATAGGGATAATAAAGAGTTCCTCGCTTCTCGGGATTCATGGTCCAGGCCTGTCAATATGTATGTAGGGCCGGACGGCGGACTGTATGTTCTGGATTACTATAGAAGGATCATAGAACACCCTGAGTGGATGTCTGATGAGGCGGTGGAAGCTGGAGGGCTCTATGATGGGGTAGGAATGGGGCGGATTTACAGAATTACGCCCAAAGGTACCGGAAAGGCGGATTGGACTGCTGGCCTGGATTTTGGAAATGAAAGTCCAAAAGAATGGGTAACCCATCTTGCCAATCCCAATATCTGGTGGCGGATCAATGCCCAGCGCCTCTTGATAGATGCCATGGACATGGACGTTATACCGAATCTGGTTTTCATGGCAAAAAACGAAAATTTACCTGAAGGACGGTTACATGCGCTTTGGACCCTCGAGGGCATGGGAAAACTGGAATCCCCATTGATTCTGGAATCACTGAAAGATGCAGAAGCTGGAATCAGGGAAAATGCCATAAAACTGGCAGAATTGCACTTGGAAAAATCACCCGAATTGGGTGCGGAATTACTTAAACTAAAAGATGATCCGCATCCAAGGGTACGGTTTCAGTTGCTTTGTACGATAGGATTTATGGATAATCCTCAATCGGCAAAAGTGACCGAAGAATTATTATTCCAAGACTTGGCCGATGAATGGGTTCAAATCGCGGCCTTGTCGGCTGCATCTTCCCAGACTGTTCCATTATTGGACACGGTATTAAAGCGGTTTGATTCCTCACAGCCAGCTTATGGGAACTTGGTTACCAGGCTAACCGCAATGATTGCTGCGGGTGATGAATTAGATAAAACAATGGATTTATTAAATATTTCCCTTTCCCCTTTGGAACGGGAGGAAACTGGTTGGAAGGCGCCGGTGCTAATTGGAATAACCGAAGGAATAAGGCGAAAAAAGGAAAACGCGAAGCAAATCAATAATCACTTAGACAAAATCCTCCGGGCATTCTTTGACCATCCCCAAGCTGAAGTCCGAAAATCTGTCCTTGCTTTAATCAAAGTCCTGGAAATTGAAGAGGTAGAATTGGTTGAGAAAAGCATGGAGAGAGCCATTTCAATCGCAACGGATCCTTCTGTTTCCGATGATAGGAGGGCGGAGGCATTAAGGTTTCTCCCTTTGGGGGATGTTTCCCCATTTGATGCCAAGCTAAAGGATATGATCGTTACAAAGGAACCGATGGTCATTCAGATAGCTGCAATGCAGGCTTTGGGAAGAATTGAAGGAATAGACGTTCCTCAGTATTTTCTGACCAAATGGGAGACACTAACACCAGAAATCCGCGATGTGGCTTTGGAAACGTTTTTATTCGAACCCGAAAGAGTTAAATTGTTGTTGGATGCCTTGGAGTCAAAAAAAATACCTGTAGCGCTGATAGGTTGGAAACGAAGGGTTCAGTTGATGAACCACTCCGATCTTGACCTTAGGACACGGGCACGGGACCTGTTGACCAAAGATGAGGGAGAAGAAGTTAATCGCCAATACCAAGAAGCACTGGAACTGGAAGGGGATCCGGTAGCAGGGAAAACAGTGTACATGGAGAACTGCGCCGTCTGCCATCAGTTCAGGGGAAAAAACGGGGTCGCTTTTGGGCCAGACCTTGGGACCGTCCACAATTGGCACCCCAAAGACCTAATGGCAAATATACTGGATCCCAATTTGTCTATTGCACCTGGTTTTGATTTGTGGGACGTAAGGATGAATGATGGAGAACAGGTTCAGGGAATGATCATGAACGAAACTTCGGCTGCCATCAGCCTGAGAACCTCTCCGGGAATTGAAAAATCGATCAACCGGCAGGAGATAAGTTCCATCCGTGGATTGAACATGTCGATGATGCCGGGATTGGCGGGGCAGATAAATCAGCAGGAAATGGCAGACCTTATCGCCTATATCCGGAATTTGGAATAGATTTTAGTAAACGAAATTTTCATGAACCCTTAAACCTTTTAGAAATGAAAAAATATTGGTTGGTTTTAGCACTACCCGTTTTGCTGTTACTCTTGGTAAGTAAGTTCCAAGTTGGGAAATCCAAAAACAAAACCAGTGATCTGGACTGGAACATGGGGGTAGCCTTGTATTCCTTCAACAGGTTTCCCTTTGTAAGTACATTGGAAAAGGCCGGCACTACCGGGGTTAAATATGTCGAGGGTTTCCATTTTCATAAGATGGGGAAAGAATTTGGAGATAAGACCATGGCTGAATTAACCCCTGAGGAAATCCAAAAGGTAAAAATCCATTTGGATAAAAAGGGACTGACAATGAAATCCATGTACGTGGGAGGGGCAAAGGACAGAGAGGGTTGGAAGGCTTTTTTTGATATGGCCAAGTCCCTGAACGTTCAATATCTGGTTTGCGAGCCGGAAAGAAAAGATTGGGATATGGTGGATGAACTTGCGGGTAGTTACGGCATAAAAATAGCCCTTCACCAACATTCCAGAGATGCAGGAAGTATCTATTGGCATCCGGATTCAGTTTTGTCCGCCCAAAAAAACCACCCAAATTTTAAAGCCTGTGGGGATTTGGGGCATTGGACAAGGAGTGGGCTGGACCCCGTGGCCTGTTTAAAAACGCTGGAAGGACAGCTATTAAGCATACATTTGAAAGATTTGGACGGCAACCACCAGAAAGCGAAAGATGTAATGGTGGGAACCGGGATTATTGATTTTGATAAGGTAGTCAGTGAACTGAAACGCCAAAATTTCAATGGAGAGGTCTATGTGGAATGTGAACACAAAATGGAAGATAATCTTGCGGATGTTCTGGAGGCTGTGAAATACTTTGAAGGATTGTCCAAATAAGACTATTGAAATATTATCCGAAGGCTACTTAATAACCCAAAAACTTAAAATACTACACATGAAAAGGAGATCTTTTTTTAAAAACGGACTTATTGCGGGAGCGGCAGCCATAACTGGACTATCTGTTCCTAAGTCATTAATGGCATTTGGAGGCTCCCGAAAAGCAAATTCGTTCAATATGAAATTTTCCCCTGAGTTCGGGATTTTTTCTGAGGTGGCTGGAAAAGGCTTGGATGACCAGATTAAATGGGGCCATGACCATGGATTTACGGCATGGGAAAACACTTATTTAAAAAACAGGCCTGTGGAAGAACATGAACTGATCAGTAATACCATCCAAAAGCTGGGAATGGAGTTTGGACAGTTTGTGGGGACCATGAATTTTAAGGAGGTAACTTTTGCTGGTAGGGATGCCGCTGTCCGTGATAATGTCCTTAATGAGGTCAGGGCCTCGGTGGAAATAGCAAAGCGGATGAATACCAAGTACATTCATAACGTCCTTGGCGTTGCAGATCCGAAATTACCCTGGGATTTTCAATCCGCAAATGCGATTGAACTTTTAAAAAGGATTGCAGAGATATATGAACCCCATGGCCTGATTATGGTAATGGAGACCATGAACCATAAAATCAACCACCCGGGGATGTTTTTACATACCGTCCCCCAGGCCTACGCATTGGCAAAGGCAGTTGGAAGCCCTAGTGTAAAACTGCTTTTTGATGTTTATCATGTTCAGATCCAAGAAGGTAACCTGATACCTACCTTGGATTATGCATGGGATGAAATTGCCTACTTCCAAATTGGGGATACGCCGGGTCGTTTTGAACCTTCAACAGGTGAAATCAATTATGTGAACCTACTTAAACATATTTACGATAAAGGGTATCGAGGGTTTCTGGGGTTGGAACATGGAAAGAGCCAACCGGGTAAGCAGGGAGAATTGGCTGTTTTGGAGGCATATAAGAAGATAGATTTTCGTTAAGTTATTTTTTCATAAAAAATACAAGAATTTTTACTTGCACTTCAAGAAGTGTAAATACGTTACGGCGTGTTGGTAAACAAGGCATTGGAAGTAAGGCCAAGAAGAGGGAAAATCCATATCCAGTCCGAAGGAGCATTTATATTGGTTAGAAGGGTTGACTTGAGCCCTATAAATAAGGGCTTCTTGTTAAATACTTAACCGATTGATATTGAAATGAAGACTTTAAAATGTTTTAAATAAACAGCCAAAAAATTGAACCTTTACCATGAAAAATTTCATCAAAAATCATTTAGCAAAATGTATTTACACCATGTTTTTTCTTGTCGTTGCCACTCCTGTTTTTGCTTCTGAATTATTCATAGGAATATCGACAGTGGATATTACCCCACCATTGCCGGTTTCCCTGGATGGGCAGATGCGGTTAAGGGTTGCTGATGAGGTGGAAACTCCCCTTACAGCGAGCGTGGTGGCCTTAGAAAATATCAAGGGTACTGAAAGCCAAATCAGTATATGGGTGGCTATGGAATTGGTTGTGATTACTGATAGATTGAAAGAAATGATATTGGACGCAGTAAAACAAAAAATACCTGGAATAGATACGGAAAAGATCATAATTAATGCCACGCATACACATACAGGACCTACCACAAGAGAAGGAAATTTTATTTTACCAAATGACATTACCACCATTGACGAAACCCTGAAGTTTCTAACTGAGAAGGTTGTTACGGCCATATCACAGGCCTGGGACTCCAGAGAACCAGGGAGTGTTTCATGGGGAATCGGTCAATCCAAACTGGCGACCAACCGTAGGGCCGTCTACTATGACGGTTCTTCGAGGATGTATGGAAAAACTGATCTACCGGAATTTAGAGGGTTAGAAGGGGTCGAGGACCATGATGTTAATCTTCTGTTTTTCTGGGATGCGACGGATAAGCTTTTGGCCACCGTAATTAATGTTGCCTGTCCCGCACAGGAAGTGGAAGGCAGGTCCTCCATCAATGCGGATTTTTGGCATCCGGTAAGAGAAAAATTGAGGGAAAAATTAGGTGAAGAATTGGTGATATTAGGTTGGATTGGTGCAGCGGGAGACCAATCCCCCCATTTGATGTTTGGAAATCAAGCCGAAGACAGAATGCTAAAATTGAGAAATCTGGACCGTTTGGAGGAATTGGCCAGGCGTATTGTCACTACGGTGCTGGATGTTTACCAGGTAGTTGAAAATGATCGCTACAAAGATGTAGAATTGATCCATGAAGTGAAGCGGGTAAAACTTCCCAAAAGATGGGTGACATTGGAGGCGGTCAACGAAGCTAAAAGGACGATTTCGGATTTGGAGAAGTTGGATGAGGAAACCAAACTGAGGCAGTACAGACTATTGAAATGGCATGGTGCACTTTTAGAAAGGTACGAAAAGCAGAGTCAGAACCCGGATGAAACCTATGATGTGGATATACACCTGGTTAAACTTGGAGATGTGGTGATATGTACCAATCCATTTGAATTATTTACGGAGTATGGAATTAGAATAAAGGCAAGGAGCAAAGCCCTTCAGACTTTTGTAGTTCAACTGGTAGGTGGCGGCACCTATTTGCCCACCATGGAGGCAGTTAGGGGCGGCCATTATAGTGCCATTATTCAAAGTACTGAAGTGGGCCCCGAAGGAGGTGATATTTTGGTGGAAGAAACGGTCCGGGGAATTCATCAATTATGGGAAAATTAAATAATCACAAGATGACTGATTACAATAATTTTTTCGGGAAACAGCGGATCTGATTTAGGGGCGCGAAAGCCCATAATGGGAAAAAGTCTTAATAAATATAAGTGTCAAAGTTGGCAAAATCCACCATGTTCAACTAATTTGTACCTAACTATGACGTCTATTCTATTTTAGCAAATCAAAAAAGCACCCTATCAATGACTTACTT
>DATHWC010000278.1:0-16788 GCA_035460985.1 Lunatimonas sp. | reverse complement strand
AGCATCACGCAAGGCACCATCTGCCTTGGTGGCAATAAGGCGCAGTGCTTCTTCCTCATAGGTGATGGTTTCTTTTTGGGCGATAAATTTTAAGTGGTCCGTAATATCACTGATCTGAATGCGGTTAAAGTCAAAAATCTGGCACCTGGACAGTATGGTTGGGATGATCTTATGTTTTTCTGTAGTGGCAAGTATGAATATGGCATACTTGGGTGGCTCCTCCAAAGTCTTCAAAAAAGCGTTAAACGCCTGATTGGAGAGCATGTGAACTTCATCTATGATATAGATTTTATACTTGCCCTTCTGAGGTGCGTAGCGTACTTGGTCGACCAGGTTACGGATGTCTTCCACAGAGTTGTTGGAAGCCGCATCCAACTCGTGTACGTTGAAGGAACTGTTGGCATTGAAGGAAAGGCAGGAATCGCAGGTATTACAAGCCTCAAAGTCGGAGCTGATGTTTTCGCAGTTTATAGTTTTGGCGAGAATTCGTGCGCAAGTAGTTTTGCCCACCCCCCTGGGACCGCAAAATAGAAATGCCTGCGCCAGGTGGTCATTCTTAATTGCATTCTTAAGCGTGGTGGTGATATGCTGCTGTCCCACGACGCTCTTAAAATCCGAAGGCCTGTATTTTCTGGCTGAGACTACAAAATTTTCCATCACCGCAAGTTATAAAATTAATTCAAATCCGCTTCCTTCCGGCAAAGAATTTAGACCCGAGAAGCGGTTACCATCCTGACTGTATGCCGCTTAAAAATTGAGTGATAGACCGGTCCTAAAAGCAAAGATGACATTGGTCACTGGTACAATGGGTCGGTTTTCATAACTTATATCAAAGGTATTGGTCAATGAAAAACGTTCCGTGATCTTGGTGTTGATGATGGTAGAGCTATTGATCCTTTGTCGGAAATCTGAAATGTCCCTGTCATACCCCACCTGATAATAGTTGACTAGGTTGACATCCACGTAATCATTTAAAGTGGCCCTTAGCGACAGGTAATTGGAGCTTTTTATCAGGCTGACCTGCACGACCTCTTCGGTATAGGGATGCTGCCATGTTTCCCATTCCTGCAGCCCTCCCACGCCAAGTACGAAGTCCACACGTTCATTCTTGACCATGTTAATTCGGACCGATCCCCCAGCCAGTAGCCTGGGATCAAGCCCCCGGAAATTATCAAAGGAATACTGTAGGAAGGTTTCGTAGTTGATTTTGTTTTCCCGGTTGAAATTGACCCGCCCGTGGACAAAACCAAAATTTAGAAAATCTGATTCGTTGATTCGGAGGTAGTCAAAATTGGACACAAATACATAGGCGTGCCGTTTGGGATAATAAATGGCGTTTACATCCAGATTGTATCCAAACAAATTCACCGGATCGTCAACACCGGCACTGCGGTTAAATACATTTAATCCGAATGTCGTCTTGAACTGGAAATGTTTTGCCGTATCCTTTTCCATCCGCAGTCGCTCTATGTTGAGAATCTGCGCTTTGGAGACAAGGGGTGAAGCAAAGAAAGTAAGGCAAAGAAAAATTAGTATTTTAGGGAATTTGATGTTCAAACCTTTAAATTTTAGTTAGACGAATCTATTAAGTAGGGTCAAAAGGGTTTATCCCAGCTCCGGCCCTGCTACCAGAAAGCACTGTTCAGGATTGCCGGGATGGGAGTTGGATTTTAGATACATGCGGTACAAGTCGCGCTGTTTTTTGAAACCGCAAGATTCAAGCCAAGACACCCAATTGGAGTTTGAAATAGACGCATCCAATACCAAAGGTACATCCCCAATCCGAGTACATGCAAAACGTAGTAACGTTTTTGCCACTTGGGTGTCTGTCGCCACCATTGGGCCGATGTGCAAATATCTCGTTCCACTTCGAGCCAAAAGGAATCCCTTTACATTCCCATCCTCCTTATACATACAGGCCAAATGGGGTTGCTGGCGCTGGGCATGCATCAGAACCAGCTTCCGGTCTGAACCGAAAGCGTCTTTGTCCATTGGAAAAATTTCAAAGAGATTCTCGGAAGTTAGAGGAATGACGTTAGCGGAATTTTCTTCAACGATCAGAGAGGGCGAGAATTTGTCAGTCGTCATCCGAATTAACGCATACTCCTGCTTGAATCCGAGTTTTTCATAAACCGGATAGCCAGCTGGCGTGGCATCCAATTTGATGGAGGAGGCGGTGCCTAAGGTTTGAATTACTGCCGACATCAGCTTTTTACTGACACCCTGTCCACGGTAGGCTTGATTCACAAGCATCATCCCTATCCAAGCCACTTTGTTGTCGTAGTTTATTCCAGTCACGGTACCGATTACCCTATCTCCGTCTGTTGCAACCAGACATGATTCCGGGCTGTTTTCGATGAAAAGTTCCCAATCGGAAAGGGTCTGGTTCCAGCCTTCAGCATTTTTTAACTCCATGGCCGCTTCCAGGTCTTCGGGACACATGGTGCGTAAACGGAAAGGTAGATTGGGAGGTAGTGAATTTGACATGGTGTAAAATTATAAAAATCTGTAGAATTAGGCACTTCTCCAATATAAATTAGATTAGCCGTTATGTTATTTTTGGATCGTTTAGTGGGTTTTGATCTCAGTCGTGGTTTCCTCAATTTTGCCAGTCCATTTCTCCCCAATTTTAAATTAAACGAGACAATTGCCAGCTTTTGAAGGGATGTTGAGAATTTTTTCTTATTTTTCAGATAATTCGCAAGCGAGAATATATTTAATAATCCCTTAAATAGACCCGATGATTAAAACCTTTATCCAACTTGAAATATTGAAGCGAAGCCGCTCCACCTCCTTTGCCCGGAGCTTGGCAATTGGTATATTTCTTGGATTTATGGCGTTGTTGTTGTTGGCCTACTTGCTTATGGTTGGGATTGGCATGAAATTCATTATTGAGGAGTTTTTCTCTCCCGAAAACACTGCGGAATTCCTGAATACCTATTTAATTTACTTTTTTCTGTTTGAAATTATATACCGGTACTTTGTACAGCAGCTTCCTGTCTTTTCTCTGGAGAGCTTTTTGCACCTTCCCATACCCAAATCTGGAATTATCCATTACCTGTTGATTTCCTCGTTTATTTCACCGCTAAGTATTATTCCCCTATTACTTTTTGGGCCATTTGCTTATTTGGAGATAGCCCCCAGTTATGGAACCTTGGCTTCCTGTGTTTGGTTGGGCTCGGTATTGCTAACGAGTTGGTCAATCCATTGGATCATGCTTTGGTTTAAGCAGCGTTTTGAAGATAGTTTTGTGGTCATTTTGGTTCTCTTTGCTGTTATTCTCCTTGGTTCGGGTTCCGCTTATTTCGGTTGGTTTGATATTGGAGCTTTTTTTGAGCCGGTTTTTACCTTTGCGCTGGAGCATGCGGTGCCGGTGGTATTATTGGCGTTGGTGACGGTTTGTAGTTACTTTCTATGTTTTGCCTTTTACCGACAAAATGCCTATTTGGAGGATATTGGAGAGGAAGATCCCTTTCATTCGGGGGCTGCTTCTTTGGGGTTTTTATCCAAGTTTGGAATGGCAGGTGAGATGGCCAATTTGGAGTGGAAGCTGATTCTTCGCCATAAAAAGAGCCGCACTTACCTGATGCTCTGCCTGTTCTTTCTTTTATATGGGCTGATTTTTTACGTCAATCCGGCCTACGCATCTGAGGAGGGGTTTTCCTATCTTTTTATCTTCGTAGGCATGTTTATCACTGGGATATTTATGTTGCAGTATGGACAGCTTTTTCTTAGCTGGAACTCGTCCAGTTTTGATTTCTTTCTTCATCAACGTCGGGGATTGGAAGCATTGGTGAAGGGCAAATACCTACTCTTTGCGGGGGTGTCTGTGGTTTGCTTTCTGCTATCCATTCCCTACGCTTATTTCGGATGGGATATTCTATGGATTCACCTGGCCACCTTCCTCTTCAACATGGGCATAACTGTTCATTTGGTTATCTACCTTGCCCTTTGGAAACCAAAACCCATGGACCTGAACAAAGGGGCTATGTTTAACTACGAAGGAGTAGGCATCGCACAGTTTTTGATGATTATTCCTATGATGGCGGCACCTTATGCGGTGTTTTTGCCGGTCGCTTACCTTGGGGGTGACTATGCGGGGTTGATTGCTTTGGGGGTAATTGGGTTGCTTGGCATGATTGCCTATCCCATACTGTCCGATATCTCCGTTCAAAAAGTACTCAACAACAGGTATGAAATTTCCTCCTCGTTTAGACAAGAATTATGATAGAAGTAAAATCCCTTAAAAAAATCTATAAGGACACTACTGTACTTGACATCCCCTACCTAGCTATACCCAAGTCTGAGTGCTTTGGGTTGGTTGGGAATAACGGGGCGGGAAAAACCACCTTTTTCCGGATCCTGTTGGACTTAGTGCGTGCTACAGAGGGAAATGTGTATGTTGATGGGGAGGATGTGGGCCAATCAGAGAATTGGAAGTCCAAAGTTGGGGCTTTTCTGGACGAGCACATGCTACTTTCTTACCTGACTCCAGATGAGTACTTTCTGGCCCTGAGAAAGATTTACCGGCTTTCAAAAGAAGATCTTGATATACACTTGGAGCGGTTTAGTGACTTGTTCAACGATGAAATACTGGGTAAGAAAAAATATATCCGAGATCTGTCCAAGGGCAATCTAAAGAAAGTAGGCATAGCTGCCGCTATGCTGGGAAACCCCGAAGCAGTGTTGCTGGATGAACCTTTCGAGAACCTTGATCCGAGTTCGCAGATACGGCTAAAGAAGCTGATTTTGCAGGAGAAGGAGGCTAACCAAGTTACCTTTCTGATTTCCAGCCACGACCTGAATCATGTCATAGAAATCTGTGACCGGATAGTGTTGCTGGAAAAAGGATTGATCATTAAAGACCTTCAGGACAAAAGCTTGATGACAGAGGAATTAAATTCTTATTTCAACGTTCTCTAAAGTCCGTCGAAATTGAATAAACCAATCTTAGAAACCCTTGTTCTGATAGTCAGCATCTCCTCCGTTTTCAATTGGTCTATTAGGAGACTTTCCGAAAAGAATTATGGTAAACCAATGCTGCTTTTTTTGGTTAGTATCCAAAAAACTGATAATTTGGTAATCTTGGAACACACAGATTGATTTTCAGAATATGAACACATTTGATCCTTCAGATAGAAGGAATTTCATTAAAAAGGCAAGCTTGGGTTCCTTTGCTGCTTTGTTGGGTACGGATATTGTATTTGCGCTTCCAAAAGACTACATCCCGGTAGCTTTGGAAAATGACCCCCAAAAGCTCTTTGGGAAACACAAAGATCTAGTGGTTAGAAACAACCTGCCATGGAATGTAGAACCTCCTGCGCACTTGCTGGACGACAAAATAACTCCTGCTGATAAAATGTTTATCCGTAATAACGGGTTGGTGCCGGAAAATATTGATGAAGCCAAATGGACCCTAACTATTAAAGGGGAGGCCGTCTATCAGGAGAAAACCTATACGATTGAGGAGTTGAAAGCAAAATTTCCCCGGCATACCTATCATTTGGTTTTGGAATGTGGAGGCAATGGTCGATCGGAATTTTACCCACCTACAGAAGGAAATCAGTGGGAATTGGGTGCGGTCTCCTGTGCCGAATGGACAGGAGTACGTCTTAAGGATATACTGGCAGATGTAGGGATCAAAAGTAACGCGGTTTATGTTGGTTTCCACGCAGCCGACCTTCATCTAAGTAGGGATGCGAATAAGGAGGCAATTTCGCGGGGTATTCCCATTGACAAGGCACGTGAGGATGAAACATTAGTGGCTTTTGAGATGAATGGGAAGGACATCCCACTGGTGCATGGTCACCCGCTGCGCTTGATTGCCTCTGGGTTTCCTGCGTCTGTGTCGGGCAAATGGTTGACTGCATTATCCGTAAGGGATAAAATTCATGACGGTGAAAAAATGACACCTCCGTCTTATTCTATTCCCTGTGATCCAGTAGAACCTGGGGCTGAGGTAGCTAACGAAAACATGTGCATTATCGAAAAAATGCCCGTCAAGTCGCTGATCACCTATCCCAAAAGTGGGGCGATGATCAAGGAAAATGCAATAGTTGGAATCCGTGGACATGCCTGGACGGGTGAAAGCCGAATTGTTAAAACTGAATATTCCATTGATTTCGGTGCTACCTGGAAGCCTTGTCAGCTTCAGCAAGGCAAAAACAAATATGCCTGGCAGCATTTTGAGGCAAAAGTAGACTTTCCCAAAAAGGGTTATTACGAAGTGTGGGTAAAGGCAACGGACGATAGCGGTATTAGTCAACCCATGCTTACTCCGGGCTGGAACCCGAAGGGATACCTAAATAATGCCTGTCACCGAATAGCTATAAAAGTCACTTAAATGATGCGGGAACGTCTAAATACAAGGTATTATCCGATTTTTTTGGGACTGGGTATTTTGATTTTAGTCTTAGTAGGCTATTACTTTTACGATTCGGCTGTACAGGAGCAGGGAGAATTTATTGCCGCTGATGCCCCGATTCCCCTAGAAGAAATAGAAAATCGCATCGAAAACGGCGTTCATGTACAAACAGGATTGTTGGATGGGGAAGGTTTAAATCTGGTAATCGCACATTGTACGGCCTGCCATTCGGCGCAGCTCGTCACCCAAAACCGTGCGGATAGAGATGGCTGGAAAAAGATGATCGTATGGATGCAGGAAACCCAAAACCTGTGGGATTTAGGAACGCAAGAGGAAACAATACTGGACTATCTGGCCAAACATTATGCGCCGGAGGAAGTGGGGAGTGGTAATTTTCGTCGCGCGCCGCTAAAGGATATAGAGTGGTATGAGTTGAAATAGTCATCTCAAGAAGGTTTTCGAGAGCTCCCTTTTTTTAGAGCCGATTTAAGGTGCTGCTGTAAATATTTGGATATGCCTGTCATTTTCGCTGGATACATACCTGTTAAAAGCTATCTTTTCCCCCTTTCTCGACCAACAATGGGCAAAGGGCGCTTCACTATTCTTTTCTGTAATTCGGGTTGGGTTTGATACTTTTCCGTCGGAGGAAACCTCTGCGGTAAATAGGCTATTGTCCGTCACGTACGCAAACGTGATAGAATTGGGGTGCCAGCGAACCATGCTTTGAACGTCCGTTTCGTGATGGGTTGCCTGAATAGGCTCCCCACCGAGAGGTGACACGAAAAAGACCTGCACTATACCGGCGTTGTCTTTAGCCAGGTAGCTGATATAAGAGCCATCTCCAGGTGAACTTACCCAATGACGGGGGGAAGGGGAGACACCGGGATAGGTTCTTTTTTCCGTTCGTGTGATCCGCCTTATAGTTACCCCTTTAGGTGGTGCAGGCATGGTTTCCGCTGTACCCTCCAGAGGCCCGCTGTTTCCAGGAATATGAATATCATCCGGTATATCTACCACGTAAACCTCCGAGATATTTTCCCCATCATCTGTTATCAAATCGCCAATAAATGCCCTAGCCCGTTGGTAGGTGCCGTCCGGTTTTCGGTAACCGTGGCTTCCCACCCACCAGTCCTCATACGCACGACTGATTTCATCAGTTCCTGGTTTGGGATTGGGTACGACGGGAACTACCAATACAGAAAACCATTCCCCTTGAATATTTTCACCCAAAGTATCTGCCTTTACATTTACTTTTGGACCAATACGTTTGGATATACCTATGGTTCGGAGATCATGTTTCCGTCCTGTTTTTGCTTCTAGGCCGACCATCAATGCATCGTTATAAGTATATCCAATCCAGTCCCCGTCACCGCTCCATTGGTGCCTATGGGTGCCTCCCCGCAAAGCGCCGGGAGTAAAGGGTGCTTGGATAACCCTTGAGTCCATAAAATGCGGTGATTCTGGATCTCGTTCGTCCAGGATTACCCCAGTGCGTCGGTGGGCCGCATAAGGAAACTGGTCATTTGCCGGGCGTAACCCGTGGATAAATACCACCTGAGGCAAAAACGGGTGATAGCTGACGGCTCCAACTCCGGGACCGAAAGGGGTAGGGTTGCTTACCTGATAAAGAATTTCCTGCTTACCGGAGGATACATGTACTTTTTCTATCTTGGCATTTAGGGCGATTCCAGCGGGATTTGGCCTAGTATCGTAGACGATCCATTGGTCGTCCGGGGAAAAATTCTCGTTATGGTCCAGTTCATGGTTTTGATCTGAAAAAGTGAGCTGGGTTTCTGACCAGTAGCGTTGTGTGTCACATGAAGTCATGGATATAAAGCAGATAATTCCCATCCAGATGATGGGATGAATTTTGATAGGCATACTTGAATTTCTTTGGCAATTAATTTAACTTCTTTAATGCCAGTGGATATGGGGATTGCTCTAAACTAAATCCTTCCAAAATGGGTTTAATTTCTTAGGATGATCATTTATACAAAGGATGATCTGGAATGCTAGGTGAATTTTCACCTTTTTACGCAAACAAGTTACTTATGAAAAACGTGAATTCAAATTTTCAGCTACAAAGGTCCTTGCTGCCTGTTTTATTGATGGTACTATTTTTGGCGGCGAGTTGTTCCACCAAAATTTATTTTCCTGAGTCTCCGGTCGTGCCGGGGGCGGATCCAAAGGCCGAAGTTAAAAAAAATAAAGAGGGAGATTACGTTGTCAAACTGGATGTAAATAACTTGGCCTTACCAGAACGGCTTTCTCCGCCAAAAAGAAACTATGTCGTTTGGGTAAATACAGAAGGCCAGGGAGTCCGTAATATTGGAGAGCTAAAAAATCGTCGAGGAATGTTTTCGAACAGCAATAGGGCAAGTTTTGAGGGGAGTATTCCGTTGAGGCCCACCCAAATATTCGTAACGGCTGAAAGCACCCCCGATTTACAATTTCCGGGAGATCATACTGTACTGAAGAGTGATGTGTTTAGAATTAAGAAATAGAGATTAATATCATGGAAATACAAATTTGGTCGGATATAATGTGTCCTTTTTGCTACATCGGAAAGCGGCGTTTGGAGGGAGCACTGAGGCAAATTGATCTCACAGATGAGGTGACGATAGTATGGAAGAGCTTTCTGCTCAACCCGGATATGAAAACCGACCCGACTCGAAACAGCCTGGAATATTTGGCCGAGACCAAAGGATGGACCAATGAGCAAACGCGGGAAATGGTGCAGCATGTAGTGGATATGGCCGCAGTGGAGGGTTTGGAATACCGGATGGGAGATACCAAGGTAGCCAACGCAATGGATGCCCATAGGTTGATTCAGTTGGCTAAGACAGTTGGAAAGGGCGGTGATGTGGAGGAGCGGCTTTTCAGGGCTTATTTTATGGAGGGTAAAAACATTGCCGATATGGATGTGTTGGTGGAATTAGGGGAGGATGTTGGAATAGCGGAAGGGCGTATCCGGGAATGCCTGGAAAAGGGCGAGTTTTCGGACAGTATTCGGCAGGATATCCTGGAGGCCCAGCAGGTTGGTGTTAGGGGAGTTCCGTTTTTTGTTTTCAACAACCAGTATGCCATTTCCGGAGCCCAGCCTGTGGAGTTATTTGTGCAGACGATGGAGAAGTGTTTGGAGGGGATCAAATAATTAAGAATCTTACGGCGGGTCCAATTTGGCGTGAACAGGAATATCCGGTACGAATTAAAGGGCGATAAATATTAAGGAACTAAAAATTACTAATTAATTTCCCCCACATCAAATATATCATACGTGTGTGGTTTCCTTCCAATTGAACTGATTTTAGCCGAAATAAATCTGCCCATATCTGCGATATCCGCGGGAAATATTTGTCTGACTATCGAAGGACAGAAGATGAAATATGGTTAAATATTTTTACTCTGTCCTAGCGTATCTTTTTCGGGAACTTAATTAGGCTTACTTTTGTCTTCTATTTCCAAATGGGGCTGACCGGTTTTGACAGTAGGTGTAAGGACTGGGCCAGCATGTCGGGTGGAGCATGTACGCCCGTGAATAATTCATGCGAACCATAATTGGCGAATCTAATTACGCCATGGCTGCATAATCTATCCCTCTGGGGACAAGATACGCGTAAAGGGTTGAGCATCGAGAGATGTTCCCCGGCCACATCCCTCAGTCCTCCGTCCGTTCGGGGCTGATCCAGGGGTGTCGACAAGATCGGACTAGTGCCTGCGATGCTGCTAAGCGGGTGCGAAACTCTAGCGGATAAGTGATATGTAGGTGTGTCATCCAGCAGCATATCATCGAAAACCCAACCGATGACTAAACATGTAGACGGTACGGTGTTTCCCTATCTGGACGAGGGTTCGAATCCCTCCAGCTCCACCTAAAAATTCTCCGCTCCCCCAGAAAATCTTTGATTTTCTGGGGGAGCGGAGAATTTTTGTTTAGGTTTATTTTGACTTCTCCAAAGTTTTGAAACTTTGGAGAAGTTTTATTCAACACGTTAAAATTGATAAACTTGCGAGAACTTCGGTTGAAAACATTCTGTCCCGTATAAGATCTAAATAAGCGGAAATATGATCAAATGTCCAGTTTCAAGCCTGCAAATTCCAACTCCTTGATATGCATTCCAGCCCGGATTAAGTCGTTTGCTTCTATGGCAGCTAAGGTCTTTTGGATCAGTTCGAATAGTTTTTTACCCTTATCCAATCTGTCAAAAGGAAAAAAACCCAGATTTTGTGAAAGTAACTTATTGATTTTTTTCCCAATCTGGTTTAATTGAAGCACGATCAGCGAGATATCAGTTATTGTCAATTTAATTATCATTTAGAAGTCAAAAAATTAGACAAAAACATTAATGTTTAGCTTCGATGATGTCTATTTTTTTTCTTCGCCAGCAACTTTTTTTTTGCTTAGACTTTTCCTCATTTCAGATATGTCTATATGTTTAAATTCTGCTATCCATTTATATTTGGAAAAGAAAAAGCCCCGTAGGGCTCTTTTCTAAACTTTAGGCTTCTTCGCCTTCCCGCTTTTCGGAGCAGCGACCTTTTTGCTGATATACGCCGTATGTGTTTTGCCGTATTGGTCCGGTTCTTTTAGTGCAGCGACTTCAAATACCAGGTATTCGTAGCCGTCGTAGTCGACCATGTGGTCTTTGATAATTTCTTCCAGTGTTTCCTTAGAGATGGATACCCGGATGATGTCGAGATCTTTAACCTGAGTTCTTTTGCCGATGTAAGTTATTTCATGTGTATATAATTGTTTTTTAAAGGTCACATGGAATCTCGCTACTATAATCATCCCACTGTGTGACGCGCTCGTCATGCTCGATTTCAAATTGTGACATGACTTTACTGTTTGAGGTTTTAAATTTGATTATGCCCAAGATAAATGGGGCAGCTAGGGATACCCAAGCCCCAAAAAATTGTGGAAGGCTTCCATTGGAAAACCCAATTTTTTCGAACGGGCGAAGCATACCCTTTGCGGGTGTACCGCAGACCCCATCTTTGCATGTATCATAATTCACAACCGGGAACAGGATACGTCCATGAAACGGGAAATCTGGAATCGGATAAGAACTAGGTTAGATTGACAATACCGGAAAGAAAGCCACATATGGAAATAGTGGAGATAGTAACGTCCGGAAGTGTCGCTGTTGTAAAACAGGTTTGCCAGAAGCACGAGTGAAGATAAAAATGGAACCCTATACGATTCTAAAGCAGGCTAGTTAAAGAGTTTGGTGATAGAAGTTGTTGTTGTCCGTAGAAGAAAGTATTTGAATGATCGTTTAGTGTGGTAAAGAACAAGTTTGACGATTTATTATATGTTCCCAATCAGGTACATAACTGGGCGCGCTATAATCTGGTTTTGCTTCGCAGTACTTCGTGTTCAGTTGTGTATCGTATTATGCCACGTGTCCGTGGCATCTCGATGCACCAGGAGCGACAAATTAGCTTCGCTGCTGCCTACGGCGGTCATCAAGGCTGTATCGGAGCTTTGGTATTGGTTTCCTATATAATTTTTTGCTACCTTTTAACTGAATTGGCACTGAAGAGCTTGGCAGGTATTAGGCCCTCTTTTCATTGATAGGCAGTCGACCCCATTTTCGGGAAGTAAGTATTTACCAAACCCATATAGTCATACCATGTTACGCAACACCTTTATGATCATCAGGTCTTGGACTTGTGCCATGGCCATCCTGCTCACCAGTAACTGCGCCCCCCCCGCTCCCGGTTGTCCGCATTGTTCCGGCGATTTACAGCTCCCGTCAATCTTACCGGGAAACACTCCTTTCAGATCTCTGGAAATGAAATGGTGTGCCCTGAACGGAGCCCCTTCCATTGACAATCCTTCGCTGGTTTGCGAGGATAACTTTGAAGAAGTGCTGCTGAACCGGCACCTGCGCTCAGGAACATGTAACTGGATACAGTGTAAAATCCTTTTAGGCACCGTTTTCGGCCCGACCGCCAACTACGGTTTGTTCGACGACCCTGACCTCTCCGTTGGCGCACCGGGTGACGTAGTGGTGAACAACACTTCTTTAACGCAGGAAATGGAAGAGCTAGCCATCCTTTGTGACAACCACTGGAATATGCAGCCTTCCGGCGTAACCGCAATCGCTATTCGAGAATTCGTCAATGCCGATGGTACGGACAGTCCGATCAACGGTATTGCTTTTGCCAATTCCGGCACCCGGCCTTTTTTGTTTATCGGCGATCTTGAATTCTTTCCAACCTCCAATGGAGAGGTGCACAGAAATACCGAGAGGGTGTTGGCCCACGAGCTGGGACACGTACTAGGCCTGTGCCACGCGAATGGTGATGACGGAGTGGCGTGCAACAGTGGTTTTCTCAATTTCAACACCTTTGATAATCTGATGTCCGGTGCCGGCAGTTCGGCCAATAGTCGAACACTCGTAGTTGAGCAGTGTGATATAGCGCGCACCCGTTACCCTGATCTTTTCTTTCCGCTCGACCGCGCCCGTACCAGCATTGCTTCCATTACGGACGAAGGAGGCGAAATTTATGCCGCAGCCGATAAATCCGTTGACCTGTACAAAGCGATGGTGTTCAACCACCTTGCCGAAAAGGGCCATCTGAAGGTGCTGATCGGAACGAACGGCCTCTTTAACGAGCGCAAGGTCGACTACTGGGTGCTGCTGGACGTAGATAATAATGTGAATACGGGACTGAACGGCCATCAGATCGTTGCCGGCAGCAATCAGGAAGGCGTGGATATGGCAGTAAAAGTAGAAGTAAGCGATAATGGCACTCGCAGCATCAGCACCCTGTACAAAGCCGAGTCAAGCGGGTTTCAGCCGCATTCGCTGCCACCGCAGTTGTTGAAAACAGTGCTCGTCACCAGTGATATGTACCTTTCTTCGCCGGAGGAATGCTCCAGCGTCCCGGTATTTCAGGAAATCGAGATCAACCTATCGCGGGAAGCATTGCTGAGATATAGTATGGCCGGGGAAGCTGATCTTTCATTTCCCAACGGCCTGAAGTTGCAGACTATCTCGGTCGGAACCGCCGCGGGCGGCGAAGAAGTGATGGACAAATGCCCCGAGCTGCCGCGAGCTATTTTCTTGCAACAGCCGTAACCGATCAGTACTTTTATAAGCGTCTGGGCAACCTTATGGACCGGAGCGGCTTCGCAGTTTGGTACAAGGTGCTGGGTGCTAGTGGTTTTTTGGCAATTTCATGCTTGCTTGCAAATCGTATGAAAGGCCCATTATTTTTTTTGCATTTGCCTGGGAGGTTGTTTCTGAATTCCACAATTTCTGACTGTACGTCAAATCCATTAAGTATTCAAATTCTTGACTAATGATTTATAGGTGAACTGACTTACTTTTTTGTGGTCATTCGGAAAAAATAGACTAGATAGGTACCCAATTGTGACACAGGATATTACACCAACCGCTCCATATAAATATCCATTTATATTTGTTAAATAACTTACTAAAAAAGTGATAAATGCGCCTGACAGTGTGCCTATCATAGCGCCAGTTGCATTTGACCTTTGGGTGAAAATAGCTAATATGAAGACACCGGCTAGGCAACCACCAATCATACCGAGTAGTTTTTGAAATAAATCAAAGATAAATCCAACTTGAGAGACTGAAATCCAAATCGCTGTTACGGTACCGAAAAACCCCATAATTACCGTGATAGCTTTTGCTAGGTTGAGATTTTTTTTGTCATTCCAAAGTGGATAAAAATATTTATGAATATCTGTGATATAAGCAGTCGCAATGCTGTTCATGCTGCTATCTAGAGATGACATACTGGCAGCAAAAATTCCAGCGATTACTATTCCCGCAATGCCTACAGGTAGCTCTGCTACTATGTAATATGGAAGAAGTTCCTCTGAGTTCGTAGCACCAATTTTTTCGGGATTAGTAAGGTAATAAACATAAAGTACTGTACCGAGGCCAAAAAACAGGAAAATCCCAGGTAGGGTTATTAAGCCATTTATCCATAAGCTTTTGGCAGCTTCTTTTTCATTTTTTACCGTGAGATAACGTTGAATTACCACTTGATCAGATGAATAAGATATGAGATTTAAAAAAAAGAAACCAATTAAAGCTACCCAAAACACAAGCTGGGTATGGTCCCATGACCAATCTACCATTCTGAATTTATCATTGGCAACGCCAATATCAATTACACTTCCCAGTCCTCCCTCTATTTGGTATAATGCAATCACCAACGAGGCCAGGGCTCCTCCAAGAAGTACAATAACCTGTACTACATCTGTCCAAATGACAGCTTCTATTCCCCCCAACACGGTATACACTGTACTAAAAACTCCCATGATGAAAATACAATAAAAAATATCCAGCCCGGTAACAGAGGATATCGCAATGCTTGGAAGGTAGACTACCACTCCCATTCGGGCTAATTGGAGCAGTATGAACGTAATACTTCCCAGAAATCGAACTTTAATGTCAAACCTAAGCTCTAAATATTGGTAAGCGGTAGTGATGTTTAGCCGTCTAAAGAAAGGTAGATAATATTTGACAATTATTGGAACAATCGCAAAAATCATGATTGACCCAATAGATAGTCTCCAATCAGTGGCATAGACAATTACCGGTATTGCCATAAATGTTATAGCACTTAGCTGTGTTCCATAGATGCTTAATCCCGCCGCCCACCAAGGTATCCTGCCTCCTGCAAGGAAAAATTCATTTGTAGAATTTTCTTTTTTTGAAAAATAAAACCCTATCCCAATCATGCAGCACATATATACTCCCAACGTGGCCCAATTAATCCATCCGAAGTTTGTTTTAGGATTGAACACCGTTACCTGGGGTGACCTAACCCCGGGACCCCGTTCCCCGCTAGGAACCACCCAGGTTTCGTTCCAGAAAACCGAAGGTGCGGTAACTCGGGATATTCCCGCAGGCATTTCACCAAACTCGATCCATTCTCCTGACATTGTATGATAGGCAAGCATTTTATCCAAAAATCCAGGATGGGTATCAGGATCGGTATGTAATAATGTTTCATCATCTAATCCGCCTGCCACAATAATATGTGAATCACCTATGCTGAATGCGGGTGACGGCGCTGCTGCAATCCCTCTGGGAACGTCTTTAAGATGATGCCATTCACCATTAAGCGAATTACCACTAGGTGTATACCTAAATGAATCCTTCAACAAATGGCGAACCAACCCCCCGTTTTCCCCTTTGGTTAGATGAAAGCCACTAAAAACATATAACTGGCTGCTATGATTGGCTACAACAGCTTGTATTCTGCTTTTTCCAGGCAAGTCCGGACCTTTTTCCCATTTTAATTGATCGGATGGTAGGTTAAGGTCTAAAAAAACAAACGCATTTTCAGATAAGCCTGAGGGAGTAGTCTGTCCGCCGATAACATAAACAACACCATCTATTATTACTCCCGACATATTTGCTAACGTAAATGGGAGGTCAGGGATGTTTTCATCAATTTCTATGGCACCATTGGAATATGAAACAGAAAAAACTTTGTTGCTATGCCCCGTTTCATTACTACCACCGATTATGTATAGCTTTTCATGAAAGGTAACCGAGACGCCATATCCAAGGGGAATAGGTAAATTTTCCTCAGCTACTTTCCACTCTGAATTTTTATTTTCTAAAATAAAAATTTTAGAATACCATTTTTTTTCTCCCCCATCCCAAGGCTTCATATTTGGGAAATTTGCACCTCCAGCACATATTAATGCGCCTTCGCTTACTCCCGCATACATTCCAGCAAAACCTTCACCGTCCGGCAATGGAGGCAATTTTTCCCAGTAGGTGTCTTTTCCAAAGCCGTTAAGGGGATGGATCAGGATTGCAAACAAAAACAATAACGGGTAGGTTTTTTTGATAATCATGGTTGATTTTTGGGATTAATTGTAATCTGAAGGGAGAATATCAACAGCTTGTCCTAATTGGGACGAACTGAAAATAGCAAATATGATTTCCATCACATGCATGGCTTGACCTAATCGTATCCTTGCTTTACCACTACCCTCGAGCATTTGTTTAAAAGAAGCCCACTCGTTGATTAAGCCTTGTTCTAGCCAATCCTGAGGATTAGAACCGTTTAATAGTGACCAGTTTTCTCCCTCGGTATAAAATGCTCCTTCAGAAAAACTCACTTTTATCATGCCTCGCTCATAGAATAGTTCAGTTTCTACTTTTGTCTTACCCAGTTGGTATCCGATCAGTTGTAGATTTGCCACAACTCCATTTTCAAATTCCAGAATAGCAGATCCACAATCGTCTATATCGTCTTGATGAAAGGAATTTTGGAGTTTGGCATATACTTTAATAACCTTTGCCGGTATCAGTGCACATAACAAATCGATCTGGTGGACGCCTAGCGTCAATAAATAGCCGCCGCCGTATTCATGCTGAAGGTGCCAAGGTTGTCGATCCTGGTTTTTCCAAAGTGAC
>DATHWC010000277.1:0-5194 GCA_035460985.1 Lunatimonas sp. | reverse complement strand
TGACGTCCAAGGCACTGTAGTTCCAATCCGGGTAAGAGTCGGGTATACTTGGAACGAAAGGAACCACCTGTTTGGTTTGATTGCTCCCTTGTTTGTGAACTATACTGGTACGCCCGATCAAGCGATTGACTTCCAATCATCCACCTTTGATGCAGGAAAAACGTTAACGGGATTTTATAAATTTAACAGCTATCGATTAACCTTTCGAAGAGATTTCATCGTTAACGGTCCTTGGACTATAGGTGCCGGGTTTACGGCAAAAATAAGGGATGCCAGTGTAAGACTTGACAACGAACAGGGTACAGCAGACCGGAAAGACGATATCGGGTTTGTGCCTCTGTTACATCTCTATACCGAATATAAATTGGAAAATCGAACCCGATTTTATCTGGAAGGAGATGGATTGGCAGGAGGGCCCGGAAGAGCCTTTGATGTGTTTTTGGGTGCCCGAATACCCCTAACGCAAAAAACAGATATGAAAACTGGGTATAGAATTCTTGAAGGTGGTGCCAATGTGGATGAGGTTTATAATTTTACACTGGTACAGTTTGCGGTGCTTGGGCTGTTTTTTCAGCTGTAATACCTAAAAATTTCACTGAAAACAGAAAAGTATAAACGGATAGTCGGAAATTTCATTTCCCTTTAAAAGGTAGGGCATAACAGCTAAATAGTTTATGAAGGGGTAGGATGTTATTAATGATTCTTAACTTTGGGAATTGTAACCCAAAATATCCGACTGATGGCAAAATTCGCTAAATCCTATCTGATTTTACCAATAGTTATTTTTTTATATGTAACATGGACCCCCAAAAAGGATGCGGAATGGTTTGCCTTCCAACCATCCAGTAGCCCGGAAAAAGGAGAAATAGGTATGCAGGATTGGCTGGATGCACCAGCGGGCAAGCACGGTTTTGTTTCAATGGAGGGAGCAAACCTGCTTTTTGAGGACGGAACACCGTTGAAATTCTGGGGAACTAACATCAATGGCAGCAACACATACCCAAGCAAGGAACTTGCTGATCAGTTTGTTGAATTTCTGGCAAAGTATGGCGTAAATGCCATCCGCTTTCACAAGTTCACTTGGAATGCCAATGATGGTATTCACTCAACACGCTTTGATCCGGACAAGATGGACCGTCTGGATTACTTTCATGCAAAATTAAAAGAAAAAGGCCTCTACTACGGATGGTCGCATATTTACGGGCATAAGGTTCTTCCAGGTGACAGTTCCTCCCTTATAGCCTATGAAGAGATAAAAAATCTCTCATATCCTTGGGCCCACCTAAATGGATCAACTTCCAGTTTGGTGAATTTTGCCCCCGATCTACAAGACCTCAATATTGCATTGACCGTCAATATGCTCAGCCATACCAATCCACTAACAGGTCTCCGATACGCAGATGATCCAGGACTTGCCTTTGTTGAATTTCAAAATGAAGACAATATATTCTGGAGCGCCATCGAGCGTTCCTTAGACCAAGCACCCACCTACCGAAAGCTGCTTTGTCGGATGTTTTCAGAATGGCTGCTTGAAAGGTATGGATCTCAGGAGCAACTTGAAAACGCATGGGGAGCGGATGTCCTTCCCAAGGCCGACCTTTGGGGTTTCAAAAAACCCCAAAGGTCTCTCGAAAATACATCGGCGGACCATGTCTTGCCCGAGAGCGAAACTTTAAAGGACTTGAACATTTATCCCCAACCCAACCACAGCCTTTTTTCGCAGGCTTATGATAGGGCTGTTCGTGAAAATAGCGCGGTCGAGCAGCACTTGTTGGACAAGATGCTTTTTCTATACGAAAAGCAGATGGAATACTATCAGAAATTTGAAAAAGCTATCCGGGATTTGGGGTATAAGGGGTTATTAGTAGGTTCCTGTTGGCAGGCTGGTTCAGGAATCTCGCATTTTTACAACTTGCATGCGGATTATAGTGTGGGGATGATCGACCGTCATAATTACTTCGGTGGGGGAGCTGGCGGCCACCGTTTAGATACCGGAATTGTCAAAAACGAGTCCATGCTTCAAAATCCCGGATCGGGTTTGTTATCTACCGGCATGCAGCAGGTTGTCGATAGACCGTTCTCCTTTTCGGAATGGATGAGTCTGGTTCCGAATGAATGGACCGCCGAGGCAACACCCATCATTGCAGCATACGGGATGGGGTTACAGGGATGGGATGCCTCTTTTTCTTTTGCCACGGACATCCCTCGGTTTTCACCTTTATTGGAATCTGAGCATCATGGCGTATACAACGCCACAAGCCCGCTTCATATGGGCCTCTATCCAGCTTTGGCACGCATGATCTACCGTGGAGACGTCACAGAGAGTGAAGTAATAACCACTAGAAATGTACACATTCCCTCTCTGGAAAGCGGAAAATTGGGATTTGACGAAAAAGTTATTCAGGGATTCGATGATAAAGAATTTTCAGGAACCTTCACCCCAAACACGTTAGCCTTAGGGCGGATGCCAATTGCTTTTACGGATGAATACATTGAAACCAACCTGCCTGACGTTTCAGCATATCATAATTTAACGGAAAATTCGATACGGTCAATAACGGGAGAGTTAGATTGGCATTATGGAGATAAGGGATACTTTACCATCAATGCCAAGGGCACGAAAGGCGTAGTGGGATTCCTGCCGG
Source organism: Lunatimonas sp. (assembly GCA_035460985.1). GTDB lineage: Bacteria > Bacteroidota > Bacteroidia > Cytophagales > Cyclobacteriaceae > Lunatibacter. The sequence continues at coordinate 2,549 of DATHWC010000277.1, read as the reverse complement.
TTGAAACATTGGAACTGGGAGACTGGAAAATTACCTCACCAAATCCCTTTGCAGTCATACTTCTAGGTAGTTTGGATAAAGAGAAAGATTTAGAAAGGGCAAGCCGCATTTTATTGACTACCGTAGCAAGAGGACGAAATACTGGTATGGAGTATAGCGAATCAGGTGACAAGTTGATCGCCAAGGGAACCAGCCCACTATTGTTGGAGCCCGTTGACCTTACTTTGCACTTTCCAACGGGGAACGATTACACCATTTCAGTATTGGATCATGATGGTATTAAAACTGCTCAGACAATTCCGATCAACAGTAAAAAGGCAATTATAGCAGGATCCGAACATCACACCATTTATTATCTAATAGAAAAACAATAGGGATTTGTCCCAGCACTTATCGTTCGAAATCAGAAGGGAAAAGGGGAAAATTTGAGAAAAGACCTATTTATGTATTCGGTAACTAAACCGATATTTTGTTGCCATAAAAATATTTTTTGTTAATTTTTGTAAATTTATTTGCAACATAAGTGGCAATATGTTACCTTTGACATATCAAAAAAAGACAAATGGTCTTTTATACTGTAGGATGATGAAACTGGCAGACATGCCCTCCGGTCTCGGGGGTGGGGAGCCTAGGATAAAGCAAACATCGAGCTCGTGTTTTGCCTAACTGCCCCGTGGAGGTTCGACTCCTTCTCCTACAGCAGGTTATTTTGGGTTTATTGTTAATTGACTAAAGCTATGAGATTCTGTTTCATAGCTTTTTTCTTTTTGTGGCAAGCTGGAAATATTTCGAGATATTGCGGGACGGAGAATTAAATATGTCGCAAAACTGACTCACCTCACCCTACGGTAACCACTTCGTTCTATGGAGTTTGGAAATTCCGCTCCGTAATTGCCTCACCCCTTCCCTCTCCTCTAGGAGAGGGCGATCAATTCCGTTATTTGAGAGATTTTCGTTTGATTAGGGTATTCAACACCCCTCAAAGGTGGTATAAATTGCATTAGCTTAGCGGTTCGGAAGGGGGGTACTGGGAGGCTGCCCGAAGGCAAATTCAGTCCATCAACGTCATCTGCCTTTTATTACACTGCACGTCGGTATGCAGGTATCTACAAAAATCAAATGAAACCCTATTTCGGCCGAAAGGCTATACCCTGAACCGCTACATTTCGGCCGAAAGGCTATACCCTGAACCGCTACGCTCCTCAGGGTCTACGCTTCGCTCCGATTTCCACAATATTTCCACCTTATTTCAGCCTTAGGCTATATTTCCTTCAAATCCCCTAACCTCTACCCTATGCAGGCTCTCCACACTCCTCCAATTTTCTACATCTTTCCCATCTAAAATCCAGTCATTTCTAATATCAATCAATATCCAGTATACACCAATATCAACCCCCCAATATTTCGGCCGCAAGGCCATATTTTTATTGTATTTCCACCATATTTCATTTAATCACACCCTATGCAACTTATAAGGATACACCCCCCCAGCATTCCACTGACATACATAAAGGTTTTTATCCCCGTCCACACATACATCATGGCAATGTTTGAATATGGGTTTTTCCTGCATCATTAGCTGTAGTTTACCGTCAATATACTCCGGAGCGGTGCCTCCTGGGTTGGAGACTACCTTGTTATTTTTATCAAGTATGGTCACAAAGCCCCTGTTAAGCTGCATATTATAGTTTCCCTCCGTCATCCCAAAGCAAACCCCGGAGTACAAGTTTTCCCCATGCAACACCGGACGGCTTATGAATGCTCCCGGCAAATAAATATCCTCCAAATGCTTTCCATCCAAATTAAACCGCTTAAAGGTATTTTTGATCCGGGCAGAACATAGCAAGGTGGGTTTTGAGGGGTCCCGGTAGTCTATGGCTACCCCATGTACCTGCTTAAACTTATCGGGTTGCAGAAAGCTGTCTCCTCCAAATTTTCGGATAAATTTACCTTCCGCATCATATTGCAAAATAAACTGGGATCCGTAGCCATCAGCAATATAAATATCCCCATTGGGTGCAATCGCTGTTTCAGTCGGGCGGTAAGCGTTGTTTGCTTCGTAGGCTCCAATAGAAGATGGGTGATCCAGTTCCATAATCAATCGACCATCCAAGGTGGTTTTCAAAACCCTTCCCTGCCCAGGATCGGTGATATAGAGATATTGCGTCCCACCTTCATCGGCAATGCTCAGCCCATGTGCACCCGGCAATTCTAGCGTCCATGCGGCTAACAGTTTGCCGGCCGTATCGTAAATGATGACATTATTTTTGGGATGATCAGTCAACATGATCAAACGGCCCTTTCTATCCATGACCATTTCATGGCAATTGTTTACCGGATAGTTGTTGGGGTTCAAATTGCCCCATTCCCGCTCGATGCGATAAGTAAAATCTCCATGCCCTAAAATTTCCGGTTCGAGCGAAGGTTTGGAGGGTTTGATATAAAGGGAAAAACAGAAGCAGCCATAACTGCTCCACTTCCCGAGATGGTATTCTTGAGAAATTTTCTTCTGGAAGTCATTTTTTTACGTTAAAATATCTTTAACCACA
>DATHWC010000276.1:0-26061 GCA_035460985.1 Lunatimonas sp. | reverse complement strand
AACATTCCCCAGATACAGGGCCAATATATCTATGGTGATTTTGTCTCGGGGCGTATATGGTCACTGGATGTCACCGATATGAATAATCCCGTCAACACCGAACTACTTCAAGCTCCAATCGGTATTTCCTCTTTTGGGGTTGATCAAAACAATGAACTGCTGGTATGCGGTTTTGATGGAAAAATTCATCGTCTTACGGTAGAATAATCATTAAATTCACCTCCGAAAAATTCACATTAAGGTCTTTAAGCGCATTGGATGCAATGGTAACATTGCGGTAATAACGATAACCAATTGATGATGATTTCGTTTGCGAGTCGAATGCAATTTGCATCGTTAAGCACATAATTAGAAATTGTTTGCTAGGCTCGGACAAAGACTCAATTATGGCAGTATAGAGCTTTTTGTCACCTATAGAGTGAGAATTGTTGGGAGTAATGGCTCTCATTATGAAATAAAATTAGGGATCGCTCGCTATTGGGCCATTTTCGTTGCCTCCTTCCGATTGCTTAATCTCTTATGTTGTTTTTGTTGGGTCAATTGAATCCAATATTCCACCAATAAAAGCTGGGGCACCCAACAGAGCCAAGACATGATCAAACTATCTTTAGTACAATGGTTTCAAAAGTTGTAATTTTTGTATTAAGCCGTCCTGTTTTTTCGGGAGGGCAAAAAAATGGCAAAAATGGATGGTCAGGAGCTATATTTAAGCAGGACGATCATCGAGGATTTGTAAATTAGTGGACTTGAAGATGGATTCAAAGAACGCCTATGCTGAAGTCGAAAAAAGTGACAGTATCTTTATCTCTTTGCTTCCTGAACAAATTCGGAAGGGGTTACCCCATAATACTGCTTGAAGGAACGGCTAAAATAAGTGAGGCTGTTAAATCCCAGGTTGAAGGCCACTTCACTAATATTCCCGTAATTTTTGCTCAACAAATAGGCCGCTCTTTTCAAGCGGAAGGTCCTTATGAATTCGGTAGGGGCCTGGTCGATAAGTGCCTTGAGTTTCCTGTGCAGGTTTACCCTGCTCATGCCGATTTCTCTGCTCAATCTTTCCACATCAAACTCCGGATTGGAAAGGTTATCTTCCATGATGGAAAGAAGACGAGTCAGCAGGCGCTCATCGGTGGAGGTAACCGTGATTTCAGATGGCTCCAAGGAAAAACTTCTACTGTATTTCTCCCTTAACCTCTTTCTGGATGTAATAAGATTTTTTATCCTGAGCAGCAACTCTTCCACCTGAAAGGGTTTGGTGAGGTAATCGTCTGCCCCAGTTTCCAACCCATCCAATTTACTGTCCTCGTCCGCTCGGGCGGTCAACAGGATAATGGGAATATGGCTAGTCCTTTCATCCTTTTTAAGCTGGTCGGAAAGAGACACCCCGTCCAGCTCCGGCATCATCACATCGCTGAGTATGAGGTCGGGCATCAATTCCACTGCCTTTTCAACCCCTGTTTTGCCGTTTTCAGCTTCCGATATCCGGTATTCACCATTGAGGCTCTCCCCTATATACTGCCGCATTTCTGGATTGTCTTCAACTACCAGGACGAGAGGCCGACTGGATCTAGGGGGGTTGAAAAATCCATTAATGGTGGAATAGGGGGTATGGATAACCGACTCCGGTGTCAGTTCCAACGTGCCTTCGATTTTGTTCAAGCGAATGTACGATGCAGAGGCAGGCTTTAGCGGCAGGGTCATTTCAAAAACTGAGCCCTTGCCGGGTTCACTTTTCACTGAAACATCTCCTTCTAGCAACCTTACAAGCTCATGTACCAACGAAAGACCTATCCCGGTGCCCTCATAAGAGCGGGTGGAAGTAGATTCAACTTGATAAAACCGCTCAAAAATATGCTCCGTTTTTTCCTTTGGAATACCGATTCCCGTATCCTTTACCAGAATTTTCAATTGATGAAAACCATTCTCCAAAGGCCCAACATCTACTAGGAAATCCACCTCACCTCCTTTCGGTGTGAATTTAAACGCATTGGAAAGCAGGTTAGAAATTATCTTTTCCAGTTTTTCTGTATCGAAATAGACATAAACCGGACTTTCATCCATCTCGATTTTATAGGTTATTTGCTTGCTTTCAGAAAGGGACACAAAAGAACCTGCACACCTGCGCAAAAAGGATATTATCTCCCCGGGGTGTTCGTCGACCTTTAGCTTTCCGGCTTCCAACTTGGACAGGTCCAGTAACTGGTTGATCAACTGGTGGAGTTTTGAGGCATTTCTATGGATAAGCCCGTAGTCTTTATCCCTTTTCGACAGGTCTTCATCCTTGTTCTTCAGTTTTTCAACCGTTCCGGAAATCAATGTAAGCGGTGTGCGGAATTCATGGGAGATATTGGCAAAGAAGGCCGATTTGGTGCGGTCGAGTTCATGCATCTTTTCTGCCTCCATCATCTGCAACTTAAGGTCTCCTTTCAGGCGTTCCCGGTTGACCACCGCTTTCCGCATAACCAACAGGGTCAATATCCCAAGTGCAAAATAAAGTGAATAGGCCCACCAGGTCCGCCACCAGGGTGGAAGGATGGTGATGGCCATGCTTGTCCCGGTTTCGTTCCAGATCCCGTCATTATTGGATCCCTTCACCCTAAAAACATAATTTCCGGGGTTTAGATTGGTATAACTGGCATAACGCCGGGTGCTGGAGTAATTCCAATCTTCATCAAAATTTTCCAATTTATAAGCATATTGGTTTTTATGAGAATTGATGAAATTCAGCGCGGAGAATTCGAAAGAAATGAATTTCTGTTGATGGGCAAGTGTAATACCTTCCTCTTCATTCTCCTTCCAGCCTGAAAGAGGTTGATCAAAAACACGGAATTCGGTGATAACGATGGGGGGAATTTTTTCATTGACCTTAATTTGCTCCGGATAAAAGGCATTTAAACCATTAATTCCCCCAAAATAAAGCCGTCCATCCTTTCCTTTAAAGCTGGATCCTAAATTTAAATGCCCTGTAGCAAATTGGTTGCTTTGAAGGCCATCACTTGCGTCGAAGGTTAAAATTTCCTTGGTGATAGGATTAAACCGACAAATCCCCTTGTTAGTGCTTAACCACAGATTCCCTACTGCATCAATTTCTATCCTATTTATGGTATTACCAGGTAATCCATCCTCAATGGTATATGCGGTAAAAATTTCCCTTTCAAAATCAAAATGACAAAGCCCCCCTCCATAAGTAGCCAACCAAAGGTTTCCTATAGAATCTTCCTGGATATGGCGGACAGAATGACTGCTTATACTATTTGGGTTAATAAAATCCTGGGAATAGTAGTTAATTTCACCTGTTTTTCTGTTCATTCTGTTCAAGGCAATACTCCCGGTACCGATCCATAAGTAACCAGACCGATCTTCAAAAATGCTCAGACACTGACCATCGCTTATTTTATTTTCTTTTTTGTTTCTGGCAAAGAAATGTTCAATTTTTCGGGTTATCGGATTGATTTTCTTTAACCCGTTTTGGGTGCCCAACCAAATAAACCCATCACTATCCTCAAAAATAGTCAAGACCTCCCTGTCAGCACCTCCGGTTGTTTCCGATGCCTGAATGGGGATATGGGTAAATGCACCCTTCTCCCTGTCCATTACACTTAAACCACCTGCTTTTTTGAAATAATTTCCCCCAGCATATCCTATCCAAAATACCCCATTACTATCCTCGAGCAACGCACTCACATTATTAGTCATCAAGCTTTTGGGATTGTGGGGGTCATTCAGGTAATGGTAAAAGGTGTCTTTTTTTCTGTCCAATTTATTCAGTCCTCCGCCTTCAGTACCTACCCAAACCACTTCTTCACTATCTTCTAAAATGACCCGCACATGGTTGCTTTTCAGGGAAAACGGATTTTCCGGATCATTTTTATAATGATCGAAAGGTTGCGTTGTTTGAAGGATTCTATTTATTCCGCCATTTATCGTCCCTATCCAAATTCCTCCGGTTTTGTCGATCAAAATGGGAAGGATTTCATTGCTGCTAAGTGAGTTTGGGTCGTTGGGATCATGATAATACCTCCTGAAGTGTTTTCGGTCTGGACCTAACCTATTTAATCCCTGGGAGCTGCTAACCCAGAGGTTTCCTAAAGCATCCTCAGCCATGGATGAACTGAGGTAATTGGTACTGATGGAAGTGGAATCTTCGGGATCGTGACAATAATGCGTAAACCCATCTGACTTTTTATCCCATTGGTCCAACCCATTTATGTGGGCAATCCATAAAAACCCCTTGTGGTCCTCAATAATAGACATGACGGTGTTGCTGCCCAGACTCTCTTCGTTGTTTTCATCGTGTTTCCATTGCTTCAGGCGTTCGGAATGGATGTTGCCATTCTCTTTTAACCTGATTTTAAACAGGCCATGGTCGAAAGTCCCGACCCAAAGACTTCCTTCTGAATCCAGGTACACCTTGTTGATGGCGGTATTCGTTGCTTCACCCAAGGGTACATTAATTACTTCAAAGGAGGTAAGGTCAATGCTAAACAACCCCTCCATAGTGCCTGCCCAAAGATAACCAAATCGATCTTCTACCAAAGTGACAGTGGTAATGGCAGTTTCTTCCCCTAAAGGACTTGTAAGACTCAAGGTAATATGAGAAAATGTTTCTGACCAAGGATCAAACCTGTTTAATCCCCCACCGGAAGTACCTACCCAAATAAACCCTTGGCTGTCTTCGTATAAGACTCTTATCGGATTTTTGGATAAGGAGGAAGTATCCTTATAAGAATATTGATACTCCTTAAAAGAATACCCATCAAAGCGGTTTAAACCATCCTGGGTGCCTATCCAGATAAATCCTTTTTTGTCCTGAATTATGCTCACCACATTATTATGAGAAAGCCCATCATTTATCGTCAGATGATTAAAGGATATATTATCATGCTGCCCCATTCCAATTCCAGGAAAAACAGCTACTAAAATCAAGGATATGTTCCAAAACCTTATCATAAAAGTGGTAGAATCAATGGAATGGCATTTCCAATATACCTTAATTATCTGATATTGCGAAATTTATAAGCGGCTAAATGAAATACTCAATTTTAAAAAGGAATTGGAATTTTTTCTCATTTTAGGAATATGGTTAATTATTGCCTACTAAGCATTAATCCACCACCATCCTTTTCCTGTCCTCCTCTGAAGAAGATTCAATTTTGACGGCTTTAAGCCTTTTGTTGCCAAAGGGGCGGGAATAGTTGAGGGTAATGGTCCTCCCTTTTACAAAATAATCCACCGAGGTATGTAAAGTGGGTTGTTGAAAATCGGCATAAATCAAGTAGTTGGTGGTATTGAGCAGATCGGTTATGGAAAACCTAAAGGTACCCCTGTCCTCCTTCATTTTTTTTTGAAGTCCCATATTCAGGGAACCCTGGGGACGGAATATCCACATACCCCAGTTTTTTCTGGAATTGTAAATTCCGGATACCTCTGCGGCATAACCTCTTCCGAGTTCAAAAGTATTGACAAGGTTCAGGTGAAGGTCATATAAGGTGTGTGATTGGTTTGCCTCCAGGTGGGAGGTCTGAAATTGACGGCGCAGCAACTGCATGGTGGCCTGCAGGTCCCAGTAGTCGGCGATGATCCAGGGTGCGGTTAAAAACAGTCCAGTGGTATGCAGGAAAGCCAGATTTTCCGGATGCATGATGAGCAGTTCTTTTTCCGGATCATAACGGGGCTGAAAGGGAGCTATCGCATTTTTGACAGTACTGTGTTCCAAAGAAAGAGCCACCCTGTTATACTTAATATCCACTTTGAAATTATCCATAATGGCCGGCAACAGTTCGGGATTACCAAAAAAGTGGGTGTTGGAATTGATCATCAGCACCACTGGAACCAAATTATTCAGGTTGGGTCGGTTGATCCTTCGGGAATACCCCAGGATAAAATCCATATTTTTACTTATTTTATTTTGGAACAATAGATTGGGGAAAAAATTTCCAAAATTTCGGTAGACATACTGTTCCCCCGCCGCTGACCGGATGTCGGTAATGGTGTGTTCATAGCGTAATCCCCCTTTGACCTGCATGAAATCACTGACATTCCAGTCCCCACTTATATAGGCAGCGGAAACATCTTCTTTCATAAGAGCTGAGATGGAAACCATCGGGTCGGGTAATCTGATGCCGTTTTGGCCACTATAGGACTGTACGCTGTTTTCAAAATTCATCCAGGATTTTTTGATCCCCGTTTTCAGGTTTAAGTTGGTGAAGGGTTGGAAAGTATAGTCCAGGGCGGCGATATGGAAATTCATAGAGGTAATACTTTCAATTTCCATGATAAAATCAACAGTACTGTTTTGGGGTGAAATATAGTGGGTATTATCATAGGTGGAAGGACTTTCCAACTGGTTAAAAAGCCAATCATAATCTATTCTGAAACTGTGTTTGGAAGAGAGACGCTGTACTAAGTGGGCATGAGCACCTGGAGTTTGGACATATCTTGATTCAGAATAGTTAATATCTCCCCATACTGTCGAATCACCTGAACGAAGGACCGAATTACCCTCTCCTTTAAAATGGGTATACTTATTTATATAATTGAAAACTGCAGCCACTTCCGTGTTTTTACCTATGTTCTTCTCTATACCTGTTCTAAACTGATGGGTTTGGCTGATCGGCCTTCTATCCATATTGGCATGAAACCGGTAACCTTCTCCAGTTTGAGATAAACCATTAAAATCATTGCTCCATAATGCCAGGTTTCGGAAATGTAAAACGGAATAATCCGCAAAGAGAGAATAGCCTTTCGTACGGTGGTTGATATTAAAATTGGCACCCAAAACCTCCCTTCTTTTCATACCTGCGGTTAATCCAAAATTCGCATTGGTACCAAGGTCAGTATTTTCCTTCATCACAATATGTATGATACCGCCCCCACCTTCTGCATCCAGATGGGCAGGGGGCTGGGTGATCAGTTCTATTTTTTCCACATTGGCCGCACTCATCCCCTCCAGCAATTGTAAAACCGTTTCCATGGGCATTCTGCTGAGCGTATTGTTGATCATGACCATTATCCCTTCGCGGCCATTGAGGGAAATGCTGTATTGCTGTTGGTTGATAAATACACCGGGGGAACGGGAAAGGACTTCCAAAACAGTATTTCCAGCAGCCGTAATACTTTCCTGAACATTCACCACCATGCGGTCGATCTGTTTTTCATATAGGGGCTTTTTGGCAGTGACGGTGATTTCTTCCAGTTCCTCCTCCATTTCCTGCAAAATGGTGGGGGGCAATTGCACCACAGCTTGGGAGCTGCCAGGAAGCTTTTGGATATAGGACTGATATCCCACGAGGGAAATAGAAAGCAGGTAAGCCTTATTTTCTAATTCCTCCACGGAAAACCCGCCATTATGTTCGGATACGGCTCCTTTAACCAGTGAGGAATCTAAAACGGAAAGCAACAGGACATTGGCATAAGAAAGCGGCTGTCCCTCCGGATCCTGCACCGTCCCGGAAATTTGCATTTGGGCAAAAAGGGGGTTGTAAAACAGGAATAATAGCGTGAAGTTTACCGATTTTTTCATCTTTCTCAATTTGAATTACTCTATTTAAGGCTTCTCTTGCTGCATTACAGAGTTTGTCATTATTGGCCCGTTTTCGCAGCCTCCTGCCGGTTGAAGAATCTCTTTTAGATTTGGATATTCGGCCGATAAAACCATTATCAGAATGGGCTTGAAGGGGCCTGATAACAAGGTTGTTTTAGGTTTATTGAATGAATTTAGGTGTTACCGCCACAAAGTGGTTAGTACAAATGTTTCAAAAATTGTAAATTTTCTAATTTGTTACAAGAAGTCCTGATATTTCGGAAAACTTGGAGAACGATGATCTAGGACTTTAAAAGCAAATTACGCCTTAGATTGTTGTATAGGATTAGTTATAAGCAAAAAAATAAAAAACACTGTCTTGGAAAAGGTTGTTGCCGAAAACCCACATTGGAAAAGTTAATTTCAATATGGAGCGGATCGTCAATGTATATGTCGTCGAGGGAGAAGAGTTTCCCAAGTTAAAAGGCCACCATATCGGTGGCGATTTGTCTCGGGGCGTATATGGTCACTGGATGTCACCGATATGGACGATCCAATCAACACCGAATTGATGCAAGTGTCTTTTGGGCTTTCCTCCTTTGGAGTTGATTCAAACAATGAATTACTTTTATGCGGTTTTGATGGTAAAATTCACCGGCTTATAATAGAATAAGATTACGTTTATCGGTGAAAATTTAAATCAAGAAACTCATTGAATGCATTGGCAACTTTCTTGTTACATTGTACCCTTCAAAATATCCGAAAAAACCCTACCCTACTAGAATTTGATCAGCACTTAACCCCCTAAAAAACAGCTAGGTAATTCCCGTATTTTGCATGGATGATGCAAATCCACATTGCTCCGGCAAGAGTCAGTATAAAAACAGACCTTAATCCAAAGAAGAAATTTAGGAAAAAAGTTGCTAATGGCACAAAAAAGTTCTAGTTTTAATAACCAAATTAAATAATCTACTTTTGATAAAATATAAATTTGGATTCGGATAAAATTATTTTAAATCGTGATAAAATCACAAAAATGGCTGTAATTAGATATAATATTACATAATATCCTTACAATTAGCTTTTTACTGGAAAAAATCTCTGTATGTCACTAAGAAAAATTTCTACCCTTTTGAACGCCCTTTACAATGAGTATATCATACGTACTAAAGGTAACGAGTTCTATGCCAAAAAAAAAGGAGTTAAAATTGGAAAAAACTGCTTTATTTACACGAAGCATTTTGGTAACGAACCATTTTTAATAGAAATTGGGGATAACGTAACCTTGGCTTCCGAGGTAAAATTGATAACCCATGACGGCAGCGGCTCGCTCTTTGGCCGGGAATACAGATTTAGAAGGATAGTGATCGGAAATAACGTATTTGTAGGAATGAATTCTCTTATTTTGCTCGGGGTGAAAATTGGAGACAATGTCATAGTTGGTGCGGGTTCGGTATTAACCAAGTCCGTGCCTCCCAATTCAGTCGTGGCGGGAAATCCTGCCAGAATAATTACCACGTATGATAGTTTTGTCGAAAAATCCAGGGATAAGTTTCCACATCGTGATGATTTCGCTAATGGAAGTTATGAGGAACGAATACTAAGTGTAGTGGATCCGGAGATGAGACCGCAATTGAAGTTCGAAAACTATTCCACTAGATGAAAATATATTCAAATTAGGATGTCCATTGTATACAATAGTTACTTTCAGGTAAAAATAATAACCTATTAATATTTATATCGTTACCGCATCTGATACATTTTCCAAAATCAGCCGTCCCCACTTTTGTAAGCCAATTATTCAAGGCTTTTATTTTGGTTTCCGTCCTTTTCAATTGGGCTTCACCGATGGATTTATTGTTAATATAGCCCACCCGGCTTACCCGACCAATAGCACTATCCAGCCCCATTGGTCGGTTCTGCTCTTTAAGATCGACCAATTCCTACTCTAGTTGCAGGATCTTTCCTACAATCCCGACTTGATCTGTCTTCAGTATTTGAATCCATGACTTTCGTTGTAGAGTAATAGGGATTTAAGCTATCTGTAATAGTTACAAACTGCCCGCTCTCTTGATTCTCTCATAGTGGTGCCAAGCTGAAGTAGATTCAATTCTTAGAAATATCCTTTCCCATTGACAGAACCAAATCAGCCCTTCCAGAAAGTTTTTGTTTTATTTCTACTTTCAAGTCCAATCAGTTCAACTTCAATATTCTTATAATCAGCAGTGAACTTGAAATCCTCTATGATATCAAAAATGTCCGGATGAATAAAGACTGACTTTGTAGCATCAATAACCACGTGGTGATTCTCAGGGATGTGGTCCAGAAACAGCATGATGTCCGCTTTGTTGAGGAAAGTGACCTCCTCGGCGAGTTTGATGATTGTCTTTTCCGCCCCTTCTTTTGTTACCTTATTATAGAGATACGCATTTTTGTAGTTATCCCTCAAAATAAAAAACACGGCTACGGTGCCCCCAACAATGATACCTGTAATCAGGTCAGTGAACATCACGACAAGGATTGTAATAATGAATGGCAAGAACTGTTTTTTACCTTGCTTGAATACTCCTGCGTAAACTGGGTAGCTGGTCAATTTATATCCGACCACAAATAATACGGCAGATAGTGCTGCCAATGGAATCATGTTAAGGAGAAAAGGGATGAAAGCCACACATACTAACATCAGAATTCCATGGGTTATCGTTGACGTTTTGGTACGACCACCGGAATTAACATTTGCTGAGGTCCGTACAATTACCGCAGTAATTGGCAGGCCGCCTACCAATCCCGCTACGATATTTCCTATTCCTTGAGCCTTCAACTCTCTATTAGTGGAGGTTTTTCTTTTATAGGGGTCAAGTTTATCCCCTGCCTCCGTGCTAAGCAAGGACTCCAAACTGGCGATAAATGTTATGCTCAATGCTATGGAGAAAATTTGAGGGTTAGTGATTTGAGAGAAATCCGGAAAGGTGAAAAACCCGAAAAAACTGGAGATGTCATCCGCCACCGGAAGGGTCACCAAATGCTCCGATCCCAAAACCAAATCTGGAAAATTCATCTTATAAATTTGATTGATCAATATACTCACAATCACAGCTGCCAATGCGGAGGGGAAAAATTTAAAAAAGCCATATTTCTTTAATGCGGGGCGATCCCAGAAGATGATAATAATTAATGAAACCAAGGTGATGATTGTTGCTCCCCATCCTATATTTTGAAATACATATATTATTTCAGAAAACGTATTATGCCCATCATTCTGCCTAAATGACTCCATACCTTCAAATACTTGATCAATTCCAAATGCATGCGGGATTTGCTTCAAGATCAACACCAAACCTATAGACGCCAAAATGCCTTTTATCATGGCATTGGGAAAAAAATAAGCCACTGTACCGGCCTTTAGGTACCCCAAGGCAATTTGAAAGACACCAGCCAAAATTACCGCCAAAAGAACAGCTTGATAACTGCCCATAGTTTGAATGGCTGTGAATACTACCAATGCCACACTTGCGGCGGGGCCACTCACATTTATATTGGAATTGCTCAAAAAACCCACTACAATGCCTCCGATAATCCCTGAAATAATCCCAGTAAACAATGGAGCCCCTGAGGCCAGGGAAATCCCCAAGCAAAGTGGGAGGGCGATTAGGAAAACAACTAGACCTGCAGAAAGATCTGTCTTAAAATGCTTTCGTTTAGATGCGGTATCTACTTTCATTGGGAAACTATGGGTAATGCCATTAGATGGCAGCTAAGAAATAGGAAATTTAATTTTTCATTAGGAAAAAAATTCAAATATGCACCAAGCTAGCGCTATACATAATTGGTAAGAAAAATCAAACTGACTTCACATAGATCGTATTTTTCAATTTTTTGCCAAAAATACAAAAATTCAGATTGGTAAAAAGAAAATATCCAATTAAATGAAACCTTTTGTTAATTCCCCGTAATATTCACAACATCTTTAAAATGGGTCATCCTCATACCTTACGGAAGACTTCTCTTCTTTCCCTTTAAATCCTCCAAATCGACATTTCAAAGAAAGCGTACCAATACGGGTTTCCTGATTAAAGAACCGCATTTGGGAAAATTCGATATCGTCGGTCTGAATCCTAAACACGCGGGTATTGAATAGATCGCTGACATTCAGGCTGACAGTAGCTCTTCTGTTGAAAAAATCCTTTCTAATTCCAAGGTTTACGCCATAGATAGGGTCGATTTCTCCCTGAGGCAAGGCAATTGGCCCGCGATAATCTGCCATAAGTTGAACATTAAACAAATCGGGGATCACCCAATTGGTCCAAGTAAAGTTGGAATTGAAAAAATTCTCACGAATGTTGTTTCCATTGATTTCTGAGTAAAAGAAATTTTCAGACAAGGTTGCATCCAAATTGGAGTGGAGTTCGAGCTGGTTTATTAGTTCCAATCCCGTATCCCTTCTATAATTGGCATTCTCCCAAAGCTGTACGGCTGAATTGTTTTCGAACGCATTGAAATAATCATTCGGATAATGTGTCTGGTGTTGTAATCGTATCCATTTGTTTTGGTATATTCCGCCCTTAAGCCAGCCTGGTAAGCCAATTTTCCCATCCTATCTCTATAAATGAGGTATCCTGCATGAACATATTTCTCAAAATCGAACGAGTTGGAAATGGTATCATTTTGTATATATTGATTGGTCTCTAAATTGAGCTGGTCAAAGGTCTCTGTAGGCTGAAACAATGAAAGTTTAGTGTTTGGGAAAAAGACTTTAATTTGGCATCCTTTTCCATGTAGCAAGCTGAAAACAATCTTTTTTTGCTTTTTAATGACAATAAGAGGAATACGGATCCAATGAGTTTATCCAAAATTCACCCTTTCCATACCCTCATGAAAAAAAAGTCAACTTAACAGATAGGACCAATGCTAGAACAGCTAAACCCAACGTAAATCCGTCTACTAATCCGGACGGAAAAGAAAGACCCGATAATCTCTACAGCAAATAATTGATATATGACGCAGGTATATCCCTTACCCCCCGCTGCCTTAATATATCCCAATGCCAGTCAGTAAGCGGCCAATATCCCCATCCGTAGCATATCCCCAAAACAACCCAGGAAGCAAATGTCAGCAGGATACTGACCAGGTGCCATTTACGAAGCGGCCTCCAAATCCATCCCGTCAAATTAAGCAACATAAGTCCTGTGTGGAAGAAAAGGAAAAAATAATCTGCCGAAACAAGATACTTTTCTCCATTCATTCCATAAATCAGTTGAAGTTAAAATGTATTGTTTAGCCCGTCTTTAAATAATTTTCACAAGCCGCCGCACAAGCCCGACAATTTCTGGCACAGAGTTGACAATGTTCGTGATTGTGTTTTTCGCATTCGTCAGCGCAATTTTCGCAAACAGAAATACAATATTCAAGTAAAGGGGCATAATTGGCATTGGTAACGGACAATACCGACGCAGTAGCTCCACAAATAGTAGCACAAACGGTATCTGTTCGGATACAATCTATCATATGTGACACTTGGGGTTCCCCAAGACAAGCATCGGCACAATTTTCACAGGTATCTTTACATTCATTTAATACACGAATCAATTGTTGAGTATTCATCTTCACAGTGTTTGGTTGACTGAAAAAAGAACAAACAACATGCCATGCAACGGAAAAAAAGATTATAGAATTTTTATAATGCTGGCTGAGGGAATCTGTTTTTCCGAATTCTGGCTAGCAGGTACTACTCCATCTTCGTATTGGATATAAAACTAAACCACCAGAGAAGGTGGCAGGCTTTCGAGATAGGTCTCCAACCTGTTTTTTTGCTGGCAGGAAACTGCCAACAAAAGCCAGCAAATTATTAAGTACATTGAATATGGGTAATTCATCAGTTATTTGATTGGAATCTTATAGGCGTGAAATGATAAAGCATGATGAATGGTTTTAATCCTTTTGGGAATCGCCGGTTTTATGGGATAAGGTATTCGTACGTCGATTGTAAGCCAAGAGGAATACCCAGCGTCCAATAAACCAACAAGAAAATGGTCCAGCTTATTAAAAGAACTAGGGTAAAAGGAAGCATAATTGAAACCAATGTGCCAATGCCGGTCGCCTTCACGTAGCGTTGACAAAAAATAACAACCAGCGGAAAATACGGCAGTAATGGGGTAATGATATTGGAAACCGAATCTCCTACCCGGTAGGCAGCTTGCGTTAGGTCGGGAGAAATGCCCAACTGCATTAGCATAGGGACGAAAATCGGACTAATAAGAGCCCATTTGGCTGAAGCGGATCCCACCAAAAGGTTAACAAACGCACTTAGAATGATGATCCCCACTATAGTCACCTGTCCAGGCAACTGCAAGCTTTGAAGAAAATTCGCTCCCTTGAGGGCAGTCAGTGCGCCTATGTTTGATTTAGAAAAGGCATCGATAAACAAGGCACAGAAAAATGCCATAACAATATACTGGGACATACTACCCATGGCGTTGGACATGCCCGTTACGACATCCTTCAGTGCATTATATTTTCCCGCTACAAACCCAAAGATCACTCCTGGCAGCCAGAACACAAGAAATATCAGCGGCACGATGGACTTCATCAGGGGGGCGGCAAAGGAGGTTAGGTTCCCATCCGCATCTCTTAGGGAGGACCCTTCCGGATATGCCCATAAAAAAAGCAACACCAACGATACCACCATTATAGTACTGGCTACCCAAAAGCTTTTTTTCTCCCGGACACTTAAAGCGTCCATTTTAGGGGCATCCTCTATAGTATCATCCAACGGTAGCGTTCGTTTTAAGCGCGGCTCGACAACCTTGTCGGTAAGGTACCATACAACTCCAATCACAAGTAAACTTGAGAGGCCTGTGAAAAATATGTTGTTCAACGGGTTTAATTCGATAGAGGGGTCGATAATCTGTGCGGCAGATTGGGTGAAGCTTTGTAGCAGGGGATCAATGGCGGAGGGGATAAAGTTGGCACTAAAGCCTCCGGATACACCAGCAAAGGTAGCGGCAATTCCAGCCAACGGATGCCTGCCCGCCGCATAGAAAATTACTCCCCCCAATGGAATCACCAACACATACCCTGCATCTGCCGCCGTATGGCTGACAATGGCTACCAATGTTAAAATCGGAGTAAGCAGGGATTGGGGGGTAAATCCCAGCAGGTATTTGAGTCCCGCATTGATATATCCTGAATGTTCGGCCACTCCAACCCCCAGCATAGCCAACAGAACCACCCCTAGTGGAGGGAAATTAATGAAAACCTGAATCATGTTGGCCAAAAAGGCGGCCAGTTGAGTACCCGTTAGCAAATTTTGGACATAAAGTTTTTCCCCGGTTCGGGGATCCAGCTCGCCAAAATCTACCGGTGCCAAAATTGCCGACAGTCCCCAAGTAATCAACATTAAAATTAGAAACAGCATGGCAGGATCAGGAAGTTTGTTTCCTACCCGTTCAATGCTGTTTAAAAATCTATCCACTAAAGTGGAATTGGTTGAGTGGTTTTCCATAGAATCACATTTAGGAGAATTCCAAAAATAAGTAGCTATCTGTTAAAAACACCCTTTATAGGCTTTTTTTTACAGAAGGCTTCCGAATGGTTTCTCTGTAAGACCGCTTCTGGAATTTCACGTTGTTTGTCAGGTAAACTGCCGAACTCAGATAAACATGGTTTGCAACCCTGCTTAAATAAGGGAAAAAGACTACATTAGTGTTCCTTTTTATTTTAAACCGTCGTGACACAAAATAACCCAATTCATGCTTAAAACATTTAATACCCTTGTGGTGCTGATGGCAATTACCCAGTTGTATGCCCAAGCCCAATCCACCAACAAACACAACGAAAAACCCAATATCATCTTTATCCTTACCGATGACCAACGCTGGGATGCCTTGGGACATGCGGGGAATAACCTGATACATACCCCCGAAATGGACCGCCTTGCAAGGGAGGGATCTTATTTTCCCAACGCGCTAGTCACTACACCCATATGTGCAGCTAGCAGGGCCACCATTTTCACTGGCCTGTATGAACGTACCCACGCCTACACCTTTCAAACCGGACCTATTAAAAATGAGTACATGGAAACCGCCTACCCCAAACTGTTGAAAGAAGCAGGCTACCGAGTAGGGTTCTACGGGAAATTTGGCGTAAACCATAAGGATCTTGCCGGACAATTTGATCAATACGACTCCTACGACCGAAA
The DNA here is from genome assembly GCA_035460985.1 of Lunatimonas sp. Taxonomy (GTDB): domain Bacteria; phylum Bacteroidota; class Bacteroidia; order Cytophagales; family Cyclobacteriaceae; genus Lunatibacter. The sequence continues at coordinate 10,342 of DATHWC010000276.1, read as the reverse complement.
TGGCCAGTTTAAGGATCATCGCGGGTATTTTTACAAAACAATCGACGGCGACACGGTTCATTTAACCCGATATACCGGACATCAGGCGTTGGAGTTTATCGACGAAGCAAAATCAGATGAGCCCTTTTGCCTTTCCCTGTCCTTCAGTGCCCCACATGCCCACGACCCAGCCGAATTACAGTATTTCTGGCAAAAGGAAGTAGACCCATTACTACAGGGAGTGACGGTCCCCGGTCCTGACCTTGCCGAGAACAAATACTTTGAGGCCCAGCCTGATTTTGTGAAGTCGGGATTTAACCGTCTCCGCTGGACTTGGCGCTACGATACACCCGAGAAATACCAACACAGCATGAAAGGGTACTACCGAATGATCTCAGGTATCGACTTGGAGATTGCTAAAATCAGACAGCAATTAAAATCCAAAGGTTTGGACAAGAACACCGTCATCATCTTGATGGGCGACAATGGATATTTTACGGGTGAGAGACAACTAGCCGGCAAATGGTTGCTTTACGACAATTCCATCCGTGTTCCCTTAATGATCTATGACCCTAGACTAACCACCCATTCAGATTCGGATGAAATGGCGGCAAACGTGGATGTCCCCGCCACTATTTTGGATTTGGCTGGTATGAAGATCCCGGAAACTTACCAAGGGAAGAGTCTAGTACCCGTGATCAAAGGTGAAAAACTTAACCGGGATACGGTCCTGATCGAGCATTTGTGGGACTTTGAAAACATACCCCCCAGCGAGGGGCTGCGAACGGCAGAATGGAAATATTTCCGTTATGTAAACGACAAGTCGGTGGAAGAACTGTACCACCTGACCGATGATCCCAAGGAGATCAACAACTTGGCCAAAGATCCAACCCACACTGCCCGATTGAATGCGTTCCGAAAAAAGCTGGATAAACTAACAGCAGAATTAGCCGATGAAAGCACAGCCGCTCCTATCAACATGCATGTGGAAATGATCCGAAACCCTTCCGGGTTGACGATAAAGGACACCAAACCGGAATTTGGCTGGCAGGTACCAAAGGGCTTGGAGTTTCAGTCGGCCTATCAGGTTTTAGTTAGCAGCTCCCCGGCGAAAAGCAACCAAAACCTTGGAGATGTGTGGGATAGCGGCAAGGTTCAGGGATCCCATTCTGCAAACATAACCTATGAAGGCTCGGATTTGGAAAAAAACAAGACCTATTTCTGGAAGGTAAGGATTTGGGATGGTGACAACCGGACAGGCCGATATGCCGATAGTCAATCTTTTAAGGTCGGCGACACGGGAGGATACCTGACTACAGCCAACCACTTCCAACAGGAAAACATAACACCAAAGTCCGTCAACAAAATTGCAGTCAATACATGGCTGGCCGATTTTGGTAAAGCTGCTTTTGCGAACTTGTCATTTAACTACAAGGCCGATCAAGCAGAAACGCTGACTGTAAGACTCGGAGAGCAGTTAGAATCAGGCCGCATTAACCGCTCTCCCTTAGGACATATCCGCTTTCAGGAGTTAGAAGTAACCGTCAGCCCGGAAAAGGAGTACTATGTGTTGCAGTTGCAGGCAGACGACAGGAACACCGGACATGCGGCAGTAGCCTTACCTGATTCCTTTCCTGTATTGCTGCCATTCCGCTTTGCGGAAATAGAAGCGAAAAAGCAGCCGGAAGCGGTAACTCAGCAGGCGTTTTTTGGCTATTTTGAAGAAGACCAAAGTCAATTCAGCAGCTCCGACACCATCCTAAATCAGGTATGGGACATTTGTAAATATACCATGAAAGCCACTTCTTTTGCCGGTATCTATTTGGATGGGGACCGTGAACGTATTCCCTATGAGGCCGATGCCTATATCAATCAGCTTAGCCATTATGCCGTTGATTGGGAATACCCTATCGCACGAAGGAGCATAGAGTATTTTATGGAAAACCCCACATGGCCGACCGAGTGGCAGCTGCATGTGGCACTGATGTTTTATGAGGATTATCTTTATACCGGCAATACTGAATTGATCGAAAAATATTACGATAAACTCAAGTATAAAACCCTGATGGAATTGGCCAGGGAGGACGGGCTAATCAGTTCAGAAAACACCACCGCTGAGTTTATGAAAAAATTGGGGTTCAAAGACCCTTCCATAAAGCTAAACGATATCGTGGACTGGCCTCCAGCTCAGAAGGACACCGGATGGGAATTGGCTACCGCTGAAGGTGAGCGGGACGGATTTGTCTTTACGCCAATCAATACCGTAATAAACGCCCTCTATTACCGCAATCTGGGAATTATGGGGGAATTTGCATCGCTTCTGGGAAAAACCGATGAGGCCTTGGAATATGAACTGATGGCGGTAAAAGTGAAAAAGGCGATTGCGGCTAAATTGATGGATCCGGAAAAGGGGATTTACCTAGACGGAGAGGGAGCAGGACATTCATCACTGCACGCCAATATGATGCCTCTGGCGTTTAATATGGTGCCTGAGGAAAATATACCTGCCGTTGTGGAATTTATCAAGTCTCGGGGCATGGCCTGCAGTGTGTACGGTTCGCAGTATCTGATGGATGGATTGTACAACGCCGGAGAAGCGGATTACGGCTTGGAGCTGATGACTGCTACCCATGACCGTAGCTGGTGGAATATGATCGCCATCGGGTCTACCATGACCTTGGAAGCCTGGGACATGAAGTACAAACCCAACGCAGACTGGAACCATGCTTGGGGTGCCGTGCCGGGAAATATCGTAGCCCGGAAAATGTGGGGAATTGTTCCAAAAACTCCCGGTGCCGGATTATTGCAAATCAAACCACAACTGAGTACGCTTACCGAAACGGCAATTACGGTTCCCTTTATCACCGGAAAAGTTCACGCAACATATAAGAAGGTAAATAACCGACTCCAACGCTATGAATTTGAATTACCCGCCAATGTTTCCGCAGAACTGTTTCTAACTTTCGGTCCCAACGATTCGGTCTCCCTTAATGGTGATAAAGTAAACACGCAGTTTGGTTCTATCCGTCTTTCACCGGGAAAGAATGAAATTGAATTGCAGGTCAATTCCTTTTAGGCTGATGAGGCCTGCCCATTAACAAATAAAACATGGCCTTAACAAAGTGAAATTATCAAGCAGTGTCTCACTAACGCAAGAGGCAGGATGGCCAACCTGTTTGCTCGAAGCTATTAACCTGTAATGCCTTGTTACGTGCATCGATGACAGGAAGTCCTTAAAACAAGAAACGTAGCTTCGGCGGGGGACATATGTGGGAAAAAAGGGAAAACTAAGGATTGCATTTCTTATTCGAATGAGGAAAGGAATTCCTCAGGAGTTGATACGGGTAAGCTACCGAAAGCAGTTTTGCAGTCATGGATGTTTCTGGTGACAAAGTAATCCACACCATGATGAAGCGCAGTATAATATTGCAGCGCATCTTCTTTATCGCTGAAATTTGAGGCTAAGGCTTCCATCATTTGTCTCTTTCCGCCACTTATCACATGGCAAACAGAAATAAAATCATTCAAGCGCTCTTGCGCATTCGGCAATTTATAGATGTCAAATGATAAATATATTAGATTAGCGAGACTGCACTCCCCAATCACCAACGCAATTTTGTCTTGCGCAACCCATTCAACCAGTCTGACAGCCGTCTCAAAAAAAGGCTGCCGCTTAGAGATGATGTCAAAAGCTACGTCTGTATCCAAATACACTTCAGGCAAACTTCCCTTTAACATGTTGTTTGATTAGTTTTTTGTCTTCTAGCTGGCTCATGCCCTCGTATTTTTCAAGTCTATTAATAAGCCTTTCCGCTGCCCGTTGAGGTTCTGTTTTAATCTGATTAGAGTCCATGCTTTCAAAGATTTCCTCAAACATCTGGGATAGGGATATGCCCTGGTTTTTAGCTTTTCTTTTTGCAGCCTCAATAACACTTTTATTAACCGTTAAAGTCAGTTTCATGAATTACCGTAGCTTACTGCTTACTTCTACCGCTTTTTCCAAGGTTTTTTGCTGGCGATTGCCAGATTGTGTTTCGGGATAATGGTTATTTTTGTCATAAAGTCGACCGATGAAATTTACAGTTTCTGCATTTCCCTGACTTTTTATCACCTCCCACAGCGCAGCCGCTTCGGAACTTTTTCCCAGTTCTTCCAGTGCAAATAAGGCCAACAGTTGTTCTGAACGGTTACGGGACATATTTGAGGTAGCCTTTACTACTTTCTCCAGGTGAGACCGAAATAGCTCCTCCTGCTTCTGGGCTTTGGCTACCATTCCCAACAAATAATCCTGCACCGTTTCATTAGAGGTGAATGGCTTTCCCACACCCAGGTTTTCGGGCCATTCCAGCGACTTTTCCAGTTTGGATTGGGCCGCTTTCCACCTTTTGGCCTGCATGTCTTCCATGGCCGCATTTAAGTAGACCGTTTCAAAAAGAGTCCTTCCTTCTCCGGCTCCCTCATAAGGCAAAACGTGGATTTTATCAAGCAGACCCATGGCTTGTTTGTATTGGCCTTGGGTATTTAGTATCCGAATGAAATCCATTTCCAAAACGTAGTTACCGGAAAACTTCCCGGTAGCATTCTTTAACAGCGAAAGTGCTTCCTGTTCGTTGCCGTTTTCCGACTGATACCTCGCCAACTGCTGCCAGTGCCTCCATGCGGCAGGATCCATTTCCCAGGCCTTTTTCAAATCTGCCAACGGCATAGTCTCTCCAGTTTGATGGAGCAAAAGGGCTCGATTTAGGTAAAAAGTGGCTTCATCCGCTTTTTCACCGATTCCAGTCAAAAGTTTTGCTGCCTCCTCCGGTTCATTGAAAGCCATAAGGTTTAGCGCCAGGTAATAATCCAGCTTCCAGTGAGTCGATTCCTTTCGAGCCCATTTCAGCATCTCGAGGGTTTCAATTCGGTAGGGAAGGACAAAGGCAAATGATTTATCCCACATGGCCGCAAGCGCATTCTCCTTTTGATTCTCATCCAGAAACCCTTTCCACAGGTCAACCAGTGCATGGTCAGGGCTTTGCGCCAATACTTGAGATGCATCGTTTTTCTGATTGTACTTTAGGTATGTAGCAGCCAGCTCTAGGTGGGTCTGGTAGGGAAATTCATTATTTATCAATGCATGGAATTCCTCCAACCCCTGTGGCTTCGGATCGTTCAGGTATTTTTCAAAGCGGATGAAGTGGTTCAAGGGGTCAATGTCCCAAAGTCGTTGCAGCACGGCTGCTGCCTGCTGCTTTTCTCCGGTAAGCCGGTGCTTTACGGCCAGCACCTGGTAGGCCATGATGTTATGCACATTAAAATCCAGAGCTTTGTGGGCATAGGAAGCAACTTGCTCTAGGTTATTTTCCGCCAGATGGATCTCTGCCATGGCGGTATAGGCGGAAGATCGGTACTCCATGGAGCGTGAAGCCCAGCCATACGCTTCCAGGGCATCTATGGGTTTCGCCATCGCACGGTAAATTCCTCCCGCTACAAAATTGGCTTGGGCATCAAAAAAATCAACAGCCAACGGCTGAGCAATACGTGCCAAGGCTTCCTCATACCTCCCAAACCGAAAGAGCAACTCGGCATAATCGGTATTGGCCTGAGGATGTCCGGGCTCCTGATCGAGCAGCTCTTCATATTTGGACTGGGCTTCGGGATAGGCCCTGCTATAATAATCCTGTCGGGCACTGAAATACAGGTTTTCAATTTCTGAAAGCTGTGCGGCCCCTTCTTTATCAAAAGAGCGACTCAATTTCATCGGATCTTCTTTTGCCCAGGAATAAACCTTTTCCGTACCCAGTATTAATTCCAGTTTCTCCGGGGTAGATGCTAACTCCAGCTCTTTGGTTATCACATCCATTGGCCTACCACTAATGGTAATAGTATGCTCCAATTTTCCATTGATATACACCTGCAGGTTATCATCTACGGTTTCAAAAGGATTGAAAGATAGCGATAGTATTTGGTTGGTTTCATTTATATGGAAGACTCCGGTGCGGCTTACCGCACTGATACCACCGATTTGCTTGACCGGGAACCAGTAATCCGTCCAGCGGTCAATGGTGTAAGGGGCGAAAGCGGCCTTGGTGAGGGGAGTTGGTTGCCGGTTGGAAGGAGAGAATTGGTTGAGCATGCGTCCTGCCTGAAACTCCATGTACTGCCCGTTTTCATCGGTCAGAAGGTCTTCCCAGATGCCACCGGAGCGGGACAATGCCCAAAGCCATAATTTCTTGCCGGGCATGTCGTCATAGCTCGAGAAATGGCCAAATCCATACCCCTGATCGTGAAAATATCCTCCAAAGTGATTTTGAAAGGAGCCTGCCATGTGATGGGATTTGCTCGACCCAAAGGCATTATTGGCATATCGACTCACGTCTTTACCATCCTGCATGGGCCAATCCATTAATGCGCCGCTATGTTGCAATGCGATATGACCCGGATAAAAAAATTCCTGATCATCAGCGACATGGGCTGCTGCAGTCATCCAGTTGTAATAGGGTTGCCGCAAGGGTTCGGGATTGTACCAGATACCTTCTGTTTCGAAATACGCTTTGTCTTTGGGCAGGTTTATCTTTACCCGCCACTGGGTTCTGGATGGCAGGTCCATGGTTCCCACGACGCAGGTAAGGCTACCATCTTCATTTTCATAGGTAATATAATCCACAGGCGATGCCGTGGAAGGGGAATGTCCGATAATGCCAAAATTAAATTCAATCCCTCCAGAGGTCCAGGGACCACGCATGGCAATGTTTCGGAATTTGACCACTTCATTCTCGTAGATAAAATCCTTTCCCGTAGATTTTTCCACCGCACCCCAGACACGACCTCCGATTTCTGGCATAATGGTGACTTTTAGGAAATTATTTTCCAAGGTTATCTGATTCCAATCCCTTTTTACCGGATCAACACTATAACCTTCAAATCTAAAATATGGATACATATCCCGCTTATAGGTCAAAGAAGGAACAGGACTTGGATCTGAAAAGGGATAGGTCTTATAGGTGGCAGGTTCCTGAGTGATTTGGGCTTCCTGTGCCCAGGAAAGCGATAAAGTCAGAAAATAAGCAGTTATTGTTACAATAAATCTCATGGGAATGGGTGAAGTAGACTCCGCAAAGTTAATGAAAAGCACCCTAAAATACCTATAGAAAGTGATCTGTTTTGAGGTATTGCTGGTTTGTGAGCGAATCGTTTTGATGACTGAGGCAGTTAGGATTGGATGAAGAAAGGATCAATGCAAATTGAACGAACGCGGTTTAACCTGCAAAATAACTGATAATTAAGTTGGTAAACTGATTTATCAGTTATATATTTGTTCTAGCTGATTTTAACACAAGCAGAAATGGACAAACTTACAAAAAAGGAAGAAGAAGTAATGCAAATTCTCTGGAAGCTTGAGAAGGCCTTTGTAAAGGACATCATAGCTGAATTTCCAGACCCCAAACCTCCATACAACACCGTTTCATCCCTGGTGAGGATATTACAGGATAAAGGAGTGGTGGGGTTTAAACAATATGGAAACACCTATGAATATTTCCCCCAGCTCTCAAAGGAAGCCTACCGGAAAGAATACATGAAAAAAATCATCAGCGATTACTTCGACAACTCTTTCTCCAACGTGGTAGCCTCTTTTATGGAAGAGGAGAAACTCGATCAGAAGGAAATTGAAGCGATTATCAAACTCATAAAATCCAAATAACCCATGGAAGCGATCCCATATTACCTGCTGAAAGTTTCAATCGGAATAGCTGTTTTCTATGCCACCTACCATTTTCTCTTCCAGAAAAACAAACAATTCGTTTTTAACCGCATCTATCTTGCCGGATCATCTATAGCTGCTTTTATCATACCACTGCTCACGTTCCATACCACCTCCTACCTTTCCCAAGCGGCCGTCTTTGTTTCGGGGAGTCATAATACAGATATTTTACCCACGGCATCAAAAGTAGCTACTGCAGAACAGAGCTATAGCTTGGCGGAACTAGTTGTGTACCTATATCTATTTGGGCTGGTATTCTTTCTCGTCAGGTTCATTTATGGCTATTTCGTGGCAGCCAAAATACGAAATAGCTGTACACCGGAAATTATAGGAGGCATACATGTTTGGGTATCCGAGGAAAGAGACTTAGCCTTCACCTTTCTGGACAAGATCATAATCGGTAAAAATTTAGTGAATCATCCGTCTTTGGAAATGGTATTGAAACACGAGTCTGTACATTCCCGAGAGCAACATTTCTATGATATTATCCTTGCTGAACTTCTTTTGATCCTACAGTGGTTTAATCCCTTTGCCCGTTTTCATGCTCAAGCCATCCGAAATAACCTTGAATTCCAAGCTGATGATCTTGTGACAAAAGAATCAGATAAGCAGGCATACCAGTTTACGATGCTGTCCATGGCACTGAATAGCATTGACTCCCGACTATTTACCGCAATCAATTCAAGCAACCTTAAAAAAAGAATTATCATGATAAACTCGAAAAATAAAAACCAGTTTACGGCCCTGTCCAGGTTGGCCTTAATACCTGTATTTGCCCTTCTTATCGCATGTCTTTCCAAGCAAAAACCAGCACAATTAAGTGATAGTGTCTCTAACGGTGAGCACCTAACCCAGATGTCTACTGGCTTGCAGGAAAACCCTTCCAAGCCCGTAAATTCCATTGAAGAGATAAATAAGCATTTTCAAAAAAACTTAAAATATCCCACAGAAGCAAGATCCGCCGGCCTTATAGGAACGGTGCGGATCTATGCAAGGGTTAATGCGGATGGCGTTATACAGGACGTCATGGACGTGAAGCCCGATGAGAAATATGTGGAATATGATGAAGTCGTCATAATTGGATATGTGAACTCAGATTCACAAAAGATCAAAAAAACGAAATCATATCGGCATGAACTCCTTTTGGTAGAAGGCAATAGGGTAGTTGAATCCCTTCCGAAATTAGAAATTCCTGAGTTACAAGGAAAACTGATCCAGTTTAACTTCAAATACGATTTGAGATAGTGATCACACATGTATTCCTTCAATTCCTAGCTCAGTTTTTTTAGTGGCCTAGCCGAAAAATCCGAAAATTATCTTAAGAAAATAGCATATTTGTCGAGCCGGAGTATTAATCTTTTCGACAATAAATTGACTGATGATGAAATTACTACTGATATTCATACTGCTATTTTCTTTTACGACAATGGGGTTTGCACAAACCAAAGATACCTTATACCTATGGCCGGGAGCAGTTCCCGGTGAGTCGATTGCAAAGTCAAATCCAATTCAGACGGATAACACCAGCGGCAATGTCATGCGCCTCACTGATGTGACGAATCCAGCACTAATCGTTTTTAAGCCACAGACAGCTTTAAGTAACAATACGGCTGTTATCGTCTGCCCTGGGGGAGGATATAATATCCTTGCCATTGACAAAGAAGGGTATGAGATTGCCGAATGGCTCAACTCCCTGGGATATACTGCCTTTGTTTTGCAATACAGGGTTCCCCAAAAGCAGAAGGAGGCAGTTTACGACATACAGCGGGCAATACGACTGGTAAGGACAAAAGCTTCAACATGGGGCGTTGAAAAAATCGGTGTAATAGGCTTCTCAGCCGGAGGCAGTTTGGGTGCCCGGGCAGCGACCAGATTTACGGAAGACACCTACCCCAAATCGGACCAGATAGACGAAGCTTCCAGTAGGCCGGATTTTGGGTTGTTGATTTACCCGGCTTATCTGGACAACGGAGAAAACCGAACCCTCACCCCAGAGCTTTCCATCAGTGAAAACACTCCTCCCCTATTTATTTTTGGCACTGCGGACGATAACTATGGCAATAGCAGTCTAGTGATGGCTGGGGCACTTAGAGATCACAAGGTTCCTGTGGAGTTGCATCTGCTGCCCGAGGGAGGTCACGGTTATGGCATGCGACCCGGCAACATCGCGGCGGAAACCTGGCCTGAATTGGCGGAAAAATGGATGCAGAGGGTTTTGGGGAATCTTACCCCTAAAACGGAAATTAACTAGAAATAAGGCTTATTTTGCAATTCAAAATAGGCTCGAATGAAAATCAACTACCCATTGACGGATCCGCATACCTTCTCTGCGGAAGAAATACTTGGTGCATTTGATACTGATACCGATGCCGGGCTAAGTCAACGGGAGGCGGAAAAGCGGAGCAAAGATTTTGGTCCCAATAGTTACCAAGCTCAAAAGCAGAAAAGTATTTTGCTGATGTTGCTTTTGCAGTTCAAAAGCCCAATTGTTTATATTTTACTTTTTGCCGTTGCGGTAACCTTCTTTTTTCAGAATTATATTGAATCATTAGCCATTGCTGTGGTGATTCTGATAAATGCGATTATCGGTTTTTTCATGGAGTTACAGGCCCGTAACTC
>DATHWC010000275.1:0-1957 GCA_035460985.1 Lunatimonas sp. | reverse complement strand
CCACACGCCCTTTTTAAGTGATTGGATCGGTAAAGGTACCCGAGCAGCCATCAAGCCGGTCTTACCTGCCGTTACCTGTTCGTCCCAGACAGTTTACTTGACCGGAAAGAGGCCTTCAGAAAACGGAATCGTGGGAAATGGCTGGTATTTTAAGGATGAATGCGAGGTCAAATTCTGGAGACAATCCAACAAGTTGGTAAAGGGGTCAAAGGTCTGGGATGTGCTAAAGGCCAAAGACAGCAGCTTTACCTGTGCCAATATGTTTTGGTGGTATAATATGTATTCCTCGGTCGATTATGCGGTAACCCCCCGCCCTCTATATCCTTCTGACGGGAGAAAGCTCCCCGATGTCCACTCCCAACCCATGGATCTCCGGGACAGGCTTCAGCAGGAACTGGGGCAATTTCCCCTATTTTCATTTTGGGGACCAAATGCCAATATCGCCTCCTCCCGCTGGATCGCTGACGCATCCATGAAAGTGGACGAATGGTACGACCCCACCCTCACCCTGATCTATCTGCCCCATTTGGATTACGGACTACAGAAGCATGGGCTGGACTTTGACAAAATCGGGAAAGATCTGTCTGAAGTAGATGCGGTTTGTAAGGATTTGATCACCTATTACGAAGGAAAAGGAGCAGAGGTGCTTTTGCTTTCGGAATACGGAATCACTTCGGTAAATCAACCCATCCACATTAATCGGATGCTTCGCAAAGAAGGTTTCATTGAGGTGAAGAATGAACTTGGTCTGGAAACGCTGGATGCGGGCACTTGCAGAGCGTTTGCTGTATCAGATCATCAGTTGGCGCATGTATATGTGGATGATAAGAATGATATTGAGAGGGTTAAGATCCTACTAGAAAAACTTCCTGGCGTAGAACGAGTGCTTGATGGACCGGAAAAGGAGGCCTTCCACATCAACCATGAAAGGGCTGGAGATTTGATTGCGGTGGCAGATAAGAACTCATGGTTTACCTATTATTTTTGGTTGGACGATGCGAAGGCACCTGACTATGCCCGAACGGTGGATATACACCGAAAACCTGGATATGATCCTGTGGAGATGTTTGCCAATCCAGATATTAAGTTCCTGAAAGCAACCATTGGTTGGAAACTGATTCAAAAGAAACTGGGCTTCCGCTACATGATGGACGTGATACCGCTCGATGCCAGTCTGGTGAAGGGCTCACATGGGAGGATTCCGGAGGATAGCTTGGATTGGCCTATCTTGGTGGCGAAGGATTCCACTTTGATAAAAGATTCCCAGATAGACCCTACACATATCCATGAGCTGATAAAACAACTGGTTGAAAGGGCCTAAATGGGAGTTTTAGGCGGACTTTAAAATGTTTCTTTTTATATTGAAATTCTGAAAGGGAAGTATGTTTAAAGATTAATATGTACCTCAAGTTGATCGGATGACTAACTCTAGAGACTATTTTTGTGAAAATTGAAAGACTGCACCATATTGCCATTATATGTTCCGATTATGAAAAGTCTAAGCGCTTTTATATCGAGGTTTTAGGTTTTCAAATTGAAAGGGAAATTTACAGAGAGGAGAGGCAATCATATAAACTTGATCTTTCTCTTAACGGAAGCTATTTAATTGAATTGTTTTCTTTTCCAAATCCTCCCAAAAGACCGTCGAGACCGGAGTCAACAGGATTAAGGCATATATCTTTTGGCGTTACCTCTATTGAACAATCAATTGAATTCTTGGAATCAAATCAAGTAAGTGTGGAACCCGTTCGAATAGACGAATACACCGGAAAAAAATTTACATTTTTCTCTGACCCGGACAATTTGCCTATTGAGATTTACGAATTATGATGACGATGGACCGATACGTTCAGGGGTTTCCCGATATATTTTTGCAGGAAGCTTCCTTAAACCCTTGGGAAATAACAGACACGCTCGAAGAAATTATCTTTCGGAAATTGGGTGAATTAGGTGATGA
>DATHWC010000274.1:0-10114 GCA_035460985.1 Lunatimonas sp. | reverse complement strand
TCTGTGTACCTCTGTGAATCCTTTGTGACCTCTGTGACCTCTGTGGTTCCTTTGTGACCTCTGTGGTTCCTTTTTATACTTCATCGTAAAATGGAACACGGATGACGCAGATGAAGCAGATTTCTGTCGTGGGGAATTGGGTGTTCCAGACGCTTAGTTTAATAACGGAGTATTTTTCTTTACCGACCTATTAATAAAATAGGCCACCACCAGGTTAGGTATCCAACTAAGCCAGGCCGTTATTTTGTATGCGATTAAAAAGTCACCAAATAGGTTATTTAACAGGGGCAGCCATATTCTTAACGTTACAGCGGCGAAGCATATGGCATAACTGTAAATCATCCATTTCCTATGTTCCTCAATCCTTTTCCGGCGAATAAAAGTGTAGCCCAAGCTAGTCGTTAATAGCCAAAAAACCCCCAGACTGATGAAACCTGCAGAAGGTATCAGTCCGCCTGTAGCGTAAAAACCAATGTAAATCCCCGCCAATGAGCTAAGCAAAACGCTGACAAGATAGATCTTTCCTATAGTTCTATGCAATAGCAAATTGGCATTACGCCAATTTTCAACAAACTGAATCCAACCGACAAGCAGGGCCATCCCACCGAAAACTATATGGGTATAGAAGCCAATATTCCAGAAAGTGTCCTGTAATAGCAAGTGTTCCTTAGATTGCAGCAACCCGAAATTCCTGTCTATTAGAAAATACAATAGCGGATACAAACCAACACCGATTGCTGGCACTGCGAGGAGAACTAGGAGAAGTCTGTTTTTCATTGTCCGTTTGTAAAGAAACTAACTCAATTTCCAATGGCAAAAAATATGAGCCCAAAGATATTGGCTGCACCCAAATTTCCTTTTATTCGAAATGGAAACATTAATCTACAACAAAAGCCGACCTATCAAAGAATTAAATATACGCAAGAAATCATTTAAAACAGAAGGCACTATTACATAACGATTTTTAAATATCTAATAATGATTACCAAAGTTCTAATCAAAAGACAGTTTGTATAAGGAAGGTGAATGGACCAAAAGAAACCAATCCGACGAGGATTGGTGGATCTTCTTTTTATTAGTTTCGTCATTAACGTAATCATGAATTACAAAGCGGCTATGAATTTGATCTGCATAGCTGCGGAGATATACATATTCCTGTAATTGCAAGGACGAAGACCAATACTACTCAAGGCAAAAAAGTAGAATTTCAATACGGATAGAAATGCATCGAAAGGAGACCCAACAAGACTAGAATAGGGCAAAAAGCTTCAAATACTGACAGGGGTTTGTTTTTCTCTAGAAACCCTTTGCAAAATTTTCATTCACCACCTTCCAAAACGTTTCGGGAGTCAGAGGTTTGTTTGCAAACTCCTTAACCGCAGGTATTGTAGATGCCCTTTTCTTATCATCGGGATTCATACTGGTAGTCAGTATTGTAACTACCGCACGCTCATGAATATTTTTGGATAACTCATCATATTCCGCCAGAAAGTCCCACCCGTTCATACCCGGCATGTTAATATCAAGAAAAATAATACCAGGTTGTGGACAATCTGAATAAACTCCTTTTCCAAGCAAATAATCTAGCCCTTCTTTTGCTGATTTTACTGATTGTATGTGAACAGAGGCACATTCTTCTTCAACGATTATTGTATGATAAAAATTCGTCGCTTCATCATCGTCAATAAGTAAAACGCAATCCAATTTTTTTTTTTCGCTCATATCACTTTTGCCAAGGTAAAATAAAAAGAGCTACCAGCCCCTTTCTTCGAGTTAATCCAAATTTTCCCACCGTGAAGTTCGACAATTTTTCTGCAATAAGCTAGGCCTAGACCTGTTCCTTCATATTCCTCTATAGCGTTTAACCGCTGGAAAATTAAGAATGTTTTTTCATAATCAGCGGCTTCTATCCCGATACCGTTGTCTTTGAAGCAAAACTCTACATGGGTGCTTCTCTCAGTCGCAGTTACCTCAATGGTTGGTGATAGATTCGGCTTCCTGAATTTAAGCCCGTTACTGATCAAGTTCTGAAAAAGCATCCGTAACTCAGTTGGATTACCCTTCACGATCGGTAACTCATTGAATTTAATCCTACCATCACCTGATTTCAAGACTGCATCAAAATCAAGTAATATGGTGCGTACCAACTCTTGGCAGTCCACCTTTTGGGTTTCCCGTGTGTTACCAATCCTGCTAAACTCCAGTAAACCTTTGATAAGGATTGTCATTCTGTCGGTCGCAGTAGTCACATAATTCAACATTTTCTTACCTTGATCATCAAAATGAGCGTGATATTTCTTAGCAATTAACTGGGTCATGTTCCCAATAGTTCGAAGTGGCTCTTGTAAATCATGACTGGCGATACTGGTAAATCGTTCAAGTTCCCGGTTTTTGATCACCAAGTCTGCATTGAGCCGCTCTAGAAGCACCTTGTTAGCCGACAATTCCTCTTGTTGTATGTCTAATTCCTTAATTTTCTCCACCAATGAAGCAGAACTAGCCGACAGCTGTTTGTTGATGCCCTCAAGACTGGAAAAACTGCTCTTGGCAATAAAAACTAGCGTTACGCTAGTCCAAATCACAACCAACGATATCACCATATTTATTTTTGATAGTTCGTTGGCACTTGAGGCAATTTCCCCAGTAAGTATGACAGATGAAATTGTTAAGAGACTACAAATTGTCGCAGTGTAGATGCACGCAAACTTTCCCGGTAATAGCCAGCTATAAAGGATTACAATGACATACAGGGACGCCACTGCTATAGTGCTTGGGGTATTAAGATCTACCAAAAAGATGATGCCCGCAAAGAATGCCGCAATGAAAAACAGAGCAGTATTTTGAATGACCATCATGGATCGGCGTTTGGAAAGCATTATTCCTCTCTTTTTATCAACTGCGCCTTTAAATCTATTATCTCAGCTTCATATTTCTTCAGCTGTTTTTCCATCTGATAAGTTTTTAATTCGTCCTCGGGCTGCAGATCAATCAACTTTGGCAATTCACGAATAAGCACAAAGGCAGTAGCCATACTTACAATAGCAGTCATCAATCTTATTAGTGCACTGAGCCTATAACCAGGCCACCAAAACATTACCGCGTCAATCAAGTGTGTGCTTCCGCATAAAATAATAAACGATCCGAAAAGCCAAAAAACAGGTTGGAACGGAAGATTGTGCCGCTTTTGGATAAAAAATATTATTATAGCCGGAATCACAAAATAGGCAAGCCAAATTGCAATGTCGCTGGTGATATAAAGCCACCCATGGAATGACGACCATTTGCCGCATACCCAGCGTGGGGGCCAATCATCGGCCAAAAATAGTTTGGTAAAAAAGTCACTCACCTCTTCCATATAATAATTCACATTTTTTTTTAAGTAAATGTAAGGGGATATCTGCGAATTAAAAGCATTTAACTACACAATTTCCGAATTTTACCACACCTTCCAGAAGCTACGGAGTAATTTTCGAAATTGACTCAAACCGTGCCTGAATTTAACTGGGCTTAGTTTTAGAATTACTATTTTACCTAGCCAGATACCCCCCGTCGATGGGGTAATAACTTCCTGTAACAAAAGATGAATTGTCACTGCCTAGCCAGAAAATTAATTCTGCTACTTCTTCGCTTTTGCCAAGGCGGCCGATGGGATGCATGGCAACAAGTTGTTTTTTCATTTCCGCATCGAGCGCATTTAACAAAGGAGTATCAATAAAAGCTGGCCCAACCACATTCACGCGAATATTTTGGGCCGAGTATTCCAGAGCGGCGGTTTGCGTGATGCCAATTACCCCATGTTTGGCTGCACTATATGCGGCGGAGCCGGCAAAACCCACAGCACCTAAAATGGATGACATGTTGACAATGCTGCCACCTCCATTTTTTAACATAGCTGGTATTTGGTATTTCATTCCGTAGAATAGGCTGTTTAGGTTGACAGCTATTACCTTTAGCCAGCCTTCTATACTCATATCAGCAATCGGGTTTAACTCACCCCCGATCCCTGCATTGTTTACAGCCACATCCAGCCTGCCATATGTTTTTACCGTAAAATTAACCAGTGCTTCCATTTCTTCCGGATTGGCAACATCTGTCTTAAAAAAGGAAGCTTTGCCTCCACTTGTGACAATACTTTCCGCAGTTGCATTTCCTTCATCTTCCTGTAGGTCAGACACAACGACATTGGCACCTTGTTTTGCAAACAATTCTGCGGTTGCTTTTCCGATCCCCGAAGCTGCACCGGTAATGATGACTGTTTTCTTTTCCATTTTTCTTAATTTTATGTTTTCTAAAATAAATAAAATTAGGTGAAATAGGCCATGATTTTAGTCAGAAAGTGTTATGATCTTTACCAAAAATGAAATTCCAATATCGAAATTGACCGTCAACTGACTTTCGTTGTAATGTTTATTAGAGTTAAATAGTCTGCTTTTGGTTATAGTATATCTATTAAGAGAATTTTTGATAGGCTGCTTCGTCCGGGACATGCCAGGTTTTTGAATAGCTGGCGCTCCTGACCCTGTGGAAAGCTAATACCACCAATATAATAAATTAATGACGGATCACTGTCCGTACTTAACAATTATCGCCAACTGCCCCGCATGATAAGCGGTATGTGTGGTAATTCTGCCCAAGGCTTCCATTTTCGTCTTTTTCCCAAACTCTTTGGTTTCGATTACAGCTTCCCAGCCTGATTGACCATCAATAGCTTTTTGGAGTTGGATACCCGCCTCTTCTACTATGGCCAACAAAGCCTCCAAGTCCGTCCATTCGCCGGTATCTTTGCCTGCTTTTAGCGTTCGGGCATCTACCTTGGCCTCCGCATTGCCGAAAATATTCTTTGCAAAAAGTAACTCTACCTCGGCCAAATGGCGAATCAGGAATCCCGCGGAATTGGGACTGTCACCCAGCTTCTTGGTGAGGTCTTCGGATTTGATACCTGCCAATTGATTTGTCAAGCGTGTGCGGCCTTCCTGCCAGAGCAATATAAGATTGTGATTAGACATATTAGGGTAAGTTTAAATTGTTTTCATATTATAGCGAATGTAAAACATAAATTGATGCTTCCGCTAGACAAAGATCTCCAGAAAAAGAAAAATGATTAATCAGAATTTCTTACTCTCTCAGTTAGGATATTAGACTATTTACCCAATGTTATTTCTGGGAAAGAAATTAACAATATAAGCTTCACCTTAGTGTCTGGACTTTTCAGGGTTTACACCAACTTATTAACAAAATTAGAGGGTGTTTATTATTTTGATCCTCCACCTAACGCAAACAAAGAGCAAACGGTAGCTTTTTGATCATAAAAAGTCCAAATCTTTTTTATTACCTAAAAAGCAACTTGGTAAAAAACTTTTGGAAAACCAGTATAATGTTAATAAGTTAGTTATATGAAATTAACTTTGAATAAAGGTGTCTTAATGGTAGCATTTTGTTGGTTGGGATTTTCAATTACTTCCCTTGCCCAAGAGAGGGAAATTATCCCATTAAACGAGCATTTTTTCCCTGTAAAAACCGAAGGAGAAAATCAACAATACAGCAAAATCGTGAGTATTTCCCCAGAAGGAGAATTGGTAGAAAAAATCTATTCCTTGGAATATTCTCTCGTATCAATTAAAAAATCAATTTTCGAAAAAGGACAAACGATGGAACCTTTATGGGAGGAGAAGCAGGAGTTTTCTTCGGATGGAGAGCTGAAATATACCCAACTTAAGTACAGAAAGGCAAACTCCAGACATACAAAGGTTCTGGTCGGAGAAGATTTGATTTTAGATTTGGAATGCGGCAGTTCTTCAAAATGTAATGGCCTATTTGTTTCTTCAACCGGATATCAGGAGACTGTCGATAGGGATATTTTTAAACCCAGCTTCCCAACCACCGAAGGCTGGCAGAAATTTCTGACTGGAAATTTGACCTATCCGCAAGCCGCTAGAAATGCCGATAAGGAAGCTGAAGTTTGGGTTGGAATGAAAATCAATGATTTTGGAGAGATTGTGGAACGTGCCGTTGTAAATGAGTCTGCATCCCATCCGTCCCTAATTGAGGAAGTTGAGCGAATCTTGGAAATATATGAGGGTGATGTTGTTCCTGCACGAGATTTAGAGGGCGATTATATTACAGCCTGGATGTACTTTCCCGTTCGGTTTATACTGAATTGAAATAGTTGATCAACAATACTCCTGGTTTAGACTTTGAAATAAATTTCTTAAAGATTTTTGCTAAAAGGGTTTGTATGTTGATTCTTTCATCGTAATATTGCAATGTAGTATTAAATGAAATACACTTCGTCAAATATTTGAAAGGTAATATGCTTCGCGAAATATGGCTTAGCCGAAATATTGGAGGGATATATGCTGTGCAAAATACGGTGGAAATATGCCTGCGACGAAATAATTGAAGGGACAAATGCTATGCGAATTACTATAAAGTAACCCTATTTCAACTTTATTGCTACTGTATTTCAACCTTATTTCAAATAAGAATCACCTTACCCGTAAAATTAATCTATAAAATGGGCGTAACTAAAACAGACCTCTTTACCGAAAAGCAAAACGAACTGGCAAAAATCGCCAAGGTTTTTGCACATCCTGCCCGTGTTGCCATTCTGGAATACCTGATCCAGTCAAATACATGCATCAATGGGGATCTGGTTTCAGAATTGGGACTGGCTCAGGCAACGATTTCCCAGCACTTACGGGAACTTAAGGAAAATGGGCTGATTAAAGGTAGCATTGACGGCGTATCAGTCAACTATTGCATAGACCCGATTCGATGGACGGAAGTTCAGCAACTCTTTCAAGAGCTCTTCTCGGGATTTCCGAGGGTTCCGAGCTGTTGCTAAACCTTTGAGGTCTTTTTCTGACCTCGAAGGTTTTAAATCTCCAACAAACCGATCAAAGTATATCAAGTAGTTATCCAAAGTTAAAAGACCTTCGAGATTATTATAAACCTCAAAGGTCAAAAATCTAAAAAAAATGAAAACAACAGCATTCACCAAATTACTGCTAGAGAATCCTGACAAGGCACTTTTCTTCGAATACAAGTCCGGCCAGTATGTTCGCACAGATTACCACATCACTGAAATCAAGAATGTAAACTTCGATACCGTAGACTGTGGGGGTATCCGCAACCAATGGTCCGAGGTGCATGTACAATTATGGGAAAATGAAATTCCTGAGCCAGAACATGCAGTAGATTCTAGCAAAGCGCTGAAAATCTTCGATGTGGTAAATAAGGTTAGAGAAACCTATCCAGACGCTGAAATCAAATTCGAGTATGGCAATTCGGTATTTCCTACGGCTGTTCTTCCAGTCCACCAGATAAAGGATTCTGGAAATGCACTCATCGTACAGCTTGTACCTGACCAAACTACCTGCAAAGCCAAAGACCGGGCGACTACGCCTGAAGATAAAGCGGCAGCTTGCTGTGGTCCTGTATCAGCAAAACCAAAGATGAAGATTACCCTTGTTGCTGCTCAAAATGATAATTCCTGCGCACCTGGTTCGGGGTGTTGTTAGGTTTTGAATACCTGTATAGATTATTTGAATGCTATAAATCTAGTTAGATTAACAGGTTTCTGATATTGGGATATTTGTGGATACTAGATATTGGGATATTACTGCCTACGACGATGACTCTTCATCTACAATAAAAGCATTGCTTTATCCAATCAACGTACATTCCCTTTAAAACAATTATGACTTTATATCCATTGTTACTAGAGCACCTTAAAAAGGCTGAAAAGGTTCCAATTTCAGAAGAGCGGAAAGCTGTTCTTCAAATCCTAATCAACTATATCCAAAAGAAAATAGACCAGGATCAAAAGGTTAACCTAAATTTTATATGCACGCATAATTCCCGGAGAAGCCAGTTCGCTCAAATCTGGGGAAAGGTGGCCGCCGCTTATCACGGGATTGATATCAACTCCTTTTCAGGCGGGGTGGAAGTAACTGCCTTTAACGAAAGGGCGGTAGAATCCATCAAGCGGTTTGGTTTCAAAGTAAGCAAAGAAGGTGGGGAAAATCCCAACTATTTTATCTTCTACTCCGATGATGCAGACCCGATAGTTGCCTTCAGTAAGTTGTATGATGATGCAGCTAACGCACCATCCGGTTTTGCGGCAATAATGACCTGCTCCCATGCCGATGAAAATTGCCCCTTTATCCCAGGCGCCGAAGCAAGAATTCCGGTTAGGTACGATGATCCAAAAGCATTTGACGACACAGATCAGGAAAAGAAGAAGTATGATGAGAGGTCGTTGCAGATTGGGGGGGAGCTTCTGTATGTTTTCTCTATGATAAATAAGTAGATGGATATTAACGGATATTGGATATTGGTCGATATTAAAATTGAGATTGATACCAATATCCAAAAATATCGCAAAGCTAGTATCAATCAATATCTAAGCTAACGTTCAAAAATGATCATATCCCGAAAAATTTGAAACCAGAAAATGTCAAACAAAAAAGACCTCCCTTTCTTCGAAAAATACCTTTCACTCTGGGTCGCCCTTTGTATCGGAGTAGGAATTTTGATTGGGCACTTGGCTGGAGACAGTATCTCCGTATTGTCTGATTTTGAAATTTACAATGTCAACCTTCCAATCGCTATCTTAATCTGGCTAATGATCTATCCAATGATGTTGCAGATTGATTTCGGATCGCTGAAAGATGTTGGGAAAGCTCCAAAAGGATTGATCTGGACCTTGGTGATTAATTGGCTGATCAAGCCTTTTACGATGGCATTCTTTGCATGGGTTTTCTTTGACCAACTTTATGCCGCTTATATTGACCCCTCCTTGGCAGGAGAATACATTGCCGGAGCTATACTGCTAGGCGTAGCGCCATGTACTGCGATGGTTTTCGTTTGGTCCTACCTTACAGACGGCAATCCAAATTATACCTTAATTCAGGTATCCGTGAACGATCTCATAATTTTGGTTGCCTTTGTTCCCCTCGTAGGTTTGCTTTTAGGCATCACTGACATAACGGTTCCTTATGACACATTGGTTGCTTCTGTGGTGATTTTTGTGGTTGTCCCTTTAGTAGCCGGTGTGATTACCAACAAATCGATTATCAGGCGTAAAGGAGAGGAATGGTTCAAAAATGATTTTCTGCCAAAATTCAAGCCTGTCAGTATCATCGCTTTGCTACTCACATTAGTCTTATTATTTGCTTTCCAGGGACCCAATATTCTGAACAATCCCTTGATTATTGTTTTGATAGCAATTCCATTGATCATTCAGACCTATTTTATTTTCTTTTTGGCTTGGTTTGGTGGGCGAAAACTCAATCTACCGCATCCGATCTGCGCACCGGCAGCTATGATCGGAGCCAGCAATTTCTTTGAGTTGGCGGTAGCAGTGGCAATAGCTTTATTTGGACTGGAAAGTCCCGCTGCACTGGTAACCGTAGTTGGCGTTTTAGTGGAAGTTCCGGTGATGTTGAGTTTGGTGACGTTGGCAAATCGGTGGAGGTACTAACACGAGCTTAACAGAAAGATTGAAAGCCGAAATCGCCATTTAAAGAGCTGTAGATTTTTCCCAAATATCACAATTTTAAGTACAAATCCTGTAAAGCAATTTCCAGAACTAATCAAGCCTAATTTTTCGAACGTAATCTAAATATTAGGCCTAATTTTTCGAATATAATCTAAATATTAGGCCTATTTTTTCGATTTAGCTTTTTTTTGGTTTATATTCACAGTTAATTCCATCTTCTAAACCATGGTCAAGAGAGAACAACTGAGCCACATAATCCAAGATTGTTTTAAAGGAAAAGTAATATTGCTTCTTGGTGCCCGCCAAGTGGGTAAAACTACGTTGTTGGAAGAATTAATAAAAAAAATCGATCAGCCATCTAACTGGCTTAACGCCGACGAAGCAGATATTTTCGAAGCATTTACCAAGGCCAAAACAAGTAGCCAGTTGATTCAGTTGATTGGTTCGAACAAGAAGTTGGTTGTTATTGACGAAGCCCAACAAATCCCCGATATTGGGAAAAAGTTAAAATTGATATACGATAGTAAAGCTGATGTACAGGTAATCGCTACCGGTTCTTCCGCATTTGATCTTCAAAATCGAACAGCCGAACCACTCACAGGGAGGAAGAAA
>DATHWC010000273.1:0-38592 GCA_035460985.1 Lunatimonas sp. | reverse complement strand
CGTTGTGCATGAAAAGATGTATTTTCAGTAATCAAGGTATTTCAATATTTCCTTAAAAATCATGATATATCTCACTCTTTTGCATGATATGAGTCAATCCGATTTTCCAGTGAGATTTATTTCTTTTTAATATGGAGATTGGGTATTCGACACAAAGAGCAACATGCATTACTCCAATTTACGGAATAACTACACTGTATAAATACTTTTGGCGAAGTTTTTTGAACAGTTTAATGAAATGTATGTAGGTTAATTCCCAACGTTTTTTAATTTGCATTATATTTTTCTTGGTATGCCACGTTTGAAAATAAAATTGTTGTCGTTTTTGATTCCACAATATAGCATTGGAAAAATCTCAAATTGAAAATGAACTGGAAATCAAAAATAAAGAACTGGCTATCACAGTGATTTATCAGATCCAAAAATATCTGATAGCATTACTGATGTTACGAGTGATGATATAAAAGACTTTTAACTTTCAGCCAATGGAGGAATTGGATTCGATGTCAGTATTTTATTTGTTAACCCAAGAAATCTTCCAAGTTTATAAAGGGTTAAATTTCAAATTAACGAACCTAAGGAAGTAATTTTTAATTTTTCAAACCATATACTTCCCTTTTTTCTAGATTGGGACTTAAACGCTCACCCATAAATAAGCTGAAGAATCCAGATAGAAACATCTTCAGTCCCTATGGCATAGTTGTTGAAATTAAGCCTATGATTGCGTTGAGCTAAAATTGAAAATCCTATTACTTTCGGGCCGGTTTAGACTGAAAAAATTAAGTAAAAACAATTATAGAAAAAAAATACATTTATGAATACAGGGGAATTATTAAATGCACTATTTGACAAACTTGAAGGCTGGGCAATAGCGTTTGTAAGGATGCTTCCCAATCTTGCATTGGCCATAATTATTATTATTTTAGGCTATTTTGCGGCAAGGTTGCTTAGCAAATTCGCAAAGAAACAGATGACCCGTTTTCATGTAGATAAGACCATTACGGGTTTTCTCGGTCGGATTTTATTTATTTCCGTTTTAGTGGTCGGTGTAATGGTAGCGCTGTCTATTTTGAATCTTTCGGGCACAGTAGCATCTATACTTGCCGGCCTTGGTATTATCGGTTTAGCATTAGGTTTTGCATTTCAGGATACTGCGGCCAATTTTATGTCTGGCATATACATCACGTTTAACCATCCTTTCGCTATCGGAGATGTAATAGAAGCAAAAAACGGCATCATGGGCAATGTAATAGATATTAGTCTTAGAGTAACGAAGGTTAAGACGTTTGACGGGCCGGTGGTGTATGTTCCCAACCGCTTTCTATTTGAAGATGACTTTACCAATTTCACTGAAGCAGGTCAACGAAGATTGAGAGTAGAATGTGGTGTAAGCTATGGTGATGATTTGGAAAAAGTGGAAAAAATTGTGATGGAGACATTAGAAAATACTCCAGGCAGAATAAGCGGTGAAGACATAACCATTCACTGGGTTGAATTTGGAGACAGCTCAATTAATTTCACGGCAAATATTTGGCTGGACTACACCAAAGAGAACAAGGCGTTTGTAGGAGCTAAGAATTTTGCAATCAAAGCGCTCAAAAAGGCATTTGACGAGAACGGAATTATGATCCCATTTCCAATCCGTACGTTGGATTTCGGTATAAAAGGAGGTGTCACCTTCAAGGAAGAAATAAAAGAATCCGGATTGTCAGATGTTAAATCCATCTCTTCCGCCGTCAAAGAAAATAACTAAGGATTAGTGTCGGTTCTTTCAATTAAACCACAACCTAAATTAGACTAGGACTCAATCCCGGTAATATATTCTGTGGTTTTTTTGCTTATTTTTATTACTTAATGGGTAATTAAATCCCAAAAGTGTGGAATTATTACCAAATATATTAAATCTAGCTAATGGGTTGGTGTTTTTTCATACGGCTAAAAACTTGAAAATGACGCTATGTGAGCGGTTTTGAGATTGCAGGTAGAATATACTTGAAATTGGTAAGCGAATTGTATTGTAAGGAAAGTAATCAATTTAAAAAAAACCAACAGATTAACAGATTATGAAGACAACTAATTTAATAATTTTAGGCGGAGCATTGTTGATGATGATATCATGCGACAATAGCCAACGTGATAACGAAAGAAAAGAAGCTAAAGATGACCTTAAAAGCTTCGTAGATTCCGTTGATAGAGTAGCTGACGACAGAACGGGCCATAATTGGACTGCGCTTGACAACAGGTACAATACCCTTGAGCAACGGGCGGAGACTGCCTATATGAATGCGGAGGATAAAGATCTCGAAGATCTGAGAGAAATCAAAGCCAAATATGAAGAGGCCAAAATTGAGGGCAAGAAGAAAGAGGTTGAAATGACCCAAACTTCAGAGATGCATATCCAACGGGTAGAAACATGGAGAGAAGGAAGAACGGCTGCAGGTACTCCAAATGCAAACACGGCTAATAGAAATACTTCCGACGACATAGATGACACTGTCCAAGAAAGTATAGACTGGTTAGAAGATAATTTCGAGAAATTGGGGAATGACATGAGAACGAGGTACGAAAGAATCCGTGCTGATGTCCGAGGAAACGATAACAATTGAACAGTCTCCGGAGGGCAACTCTTGGTAGAACAAATAATCTAAACTAATTAATTGGTATTTTAAAAGTGCCAAGCCTGCTCAAATCTATCTGAGCAGGCTTTTTTGCTTTTTGTATTTATTTTCCGCAGAAACGTATTTTAATGCTAAAAAACCTACAACTCTTGGAAGTTGAACCCAAATCCCGTTTCAACTACGAAAAAGTGAAATAAATTCGGAAAACTGTACTTGTTGAAATTCGATGAAATTAATTTCCCATTTTTCTGGCGAACGACAATTATTGAAATTTAGAATCCAATATTGATGAAAAATTTTGTTAAGATCATTTTAGGAGTATTTGGAATTTTTCTTTTGTCATGTTCCGATCAAGACGAAAACCAACAGTTGCGTAAAAATATTAGCGTATTAATTGTGGGAATTTCCATCGTACAACATGCTCCTGCACCGAATATTGGCTGGTATGGGGATTGGGGAATGGCAGCATCTGCCCCTGAAAAAGATTTTTACCGTGTGTATACAAGATTGTTAACTGACTCTGACAACTATTCTACAGTAGAGGTTGATGCAAAAAATATCGGTCATTGGGAAGTAGATTTCACATATGATTTAAACCAATACGGTGACATATCCAGTAAATCATATGATGTGTTTATTGTCCGTCATGGAGAAAACGTTGCTAATACCGATGAGTACTACAGTGCTTTGGCTGACATGATCAATCATTTTAAACATTCTGAAACCAAAGTTATCATCACGGGTACGGTTTGGGAACATCTAATAAAGGAATCTATTCAACAACAAGTTGCTGACGACAACAAATACATATTTGTTTCAATGACGGATTTCCATCATAATCTCAGTTATTTCTCATTTGATCTATTTGAAAACAGGGATGTTGCCGGGCACCCATCAGATTTAGGAATTCAAATCATAGCTGAATTGCTATATAATGCGACCCTTGAGGCTTTCTAAGGGAAAAGTACTCTCTCTAACTTTTGTGAATTTTACCGTTCGATGGAACACATTAAAACAATTTTACTCTTATCATTATTTCTAATGGCAAACAATGTCTATTGCCAATTTTCTTTCACCTCCCATAAAAATAAATATTATAAACTAAAAATTTTAACTGAAACACTAGTTCCAATAACTGGCTTTCAAACTTTTGATAAAAAAATGAGAGAAGGCTTGGGAGCAAATTGGACCTTTTCCAACTGACTTTATTTTATTCTTTTGGGAAACCATTTAGATTTGGTATTCTTAGCTCCGTAATCGGCATATTAGACCGAAAATCTTTTGAAAATTCTTTAATAAGAAAATTG
Organism: Lunatimonas sp.; assembly: GCA_035460985.1. Classification (GTDB taxonomy): domain Bacteria; phylum Bacteroidota; class Bacteroidia; order Cytophagales; family Cyclobacteriaceae; genus Lunatibacter. The sequence continues at coordinate 34,667 of DATHWC010000273.1, read as the reverse complement.
GAGAAATAACCCTTTGAAAGGTCTACGATGGGCATATTTGACCCTTCGGAACGAGTAATTTCAGGTAAAACTGGTATTGGTGATAATACAGACTTTGAAGATAAAATTTGCCTATATCCTTCAAGTACAGCTGACTCACTCTTTCCATCAGAAGTGACGTTTTTGAAATCAAACACAGAACCACCATGAAATCCCGGTGTTATCCCTACGATACTTGACACACTGGGCGACTTGAATGAATTTTGGCCAAAACAAGCTAATGAACTGCATATTAATCCAAAACTAATTAGTATTAATTTATTCATAGCCAAATACTTTTATTTAAATCATAATCTTCTTTCAAACGTAGATTCTCTTTAATGGGTTTAAACGAAAAACCCTCCTGATGTGCGAAAGCCATTTTTTGGATTGAAAACGCAGACTGCATTAAGACCATCAAAGAAAAATCCTCAAAAAAGTTAAATGCAGAAAATGCCAAATTATTTGCCGCTATCTATTAAATTAAGGCATTCTAAACCATCGAACCCAAAATAGCCAAGTTCATAGTAAAGACAACATCTATCGTATGAAAAATGAACACCAGTGGCATCATTTAGAAATTGAAAAGGTTGCGGAGTTACTAAGGGTCCAAATCTATAGGGGACTTGATTCGGAGGAAGCCCAAAAACGAATCGAGACCTACGGTAAAAACCGAATCACCCCCAAAGAAAAACAATCCGCCTTTGTCCGCTTTCTGCTTCAGTTCCATCAACCTTTGATATATATTCTGCTTGCCGCAACGGTGGTGACCATCTTCTTGGAGGAGCATATCGATTCAGCTGTAATTTTTGCCGTCGTTTTGGTCAATGCAATTATTGGATATATACAAGAATCCAAGGCATTAAGGGCAATCAATGCCCTGTCCAAACAAATGACTGCAAAAGCGACTGTCTTGCGCCAAGGAAAAAAGCAGGAAATAGATGCCGTCGAACTTGTGCCGGGAGACATTGTAATTTTAAAGTCAGGAGATAAAATCCCTGCCGACATTCGGTTGTTTGAGGCCAGAGACTTGAAAGCTGATGAATCCGCCTTGACGGGTGAATCAGTTGCCGTGGAGAAACAAACCGATCCGGTACCTGAGGAAAATTTAATAGGAGACAGGTTTTCCGTGGGATTTTCATCAACAAACATCACCTATGGCCAAGGCAAAGGAATTGTCGTGGCAACAGGGGATAATACACAGGTCGGAAAAATCCAGCAGTCTATTGCCAGTGCCGAGGATCTAGAAACACCTTTGACCAAAAAAATCGCTTCGTTCAGTCATCTCCTGCTATGGGTAATTCTTGGGCTTGCAGCTATAGTGATAGTTATAGGCTTTTTACGTGGGGAATCATTTGGTGAAATTTTTATGGTCGCAGTAGCCTTGGCAGTCGGCGCAATCCCAGAAGGATTGCCTGTTGCCGTTACGATTATGTTAGCCTTGGGAGTTTCCAAAATGGCAAAAAGGAAAGCGATCATCCGAAAGTTGGTTGCTGTGGAAACCTTAGGTAGCACCAACGTCATCTGCTCCGACAAAACCGGTACGTTGACGGAAAATCAAATGACCGTGCAACAACTTTTCGACGGGGAAAGGTTTTTTTCTGTTTCTGGTTTGGGGTATAACCCAGAAGGTTCTATTGAGTATGACGGTTCTGTAATTCGACCGGACACATATTTGGCACTATCTTTATGCCTCAAAGCCGGCGCTTTGTGCAATGATAGCAGTCTAAAAAAGAAGGAGGAATTTTGGGGAATTGAGGGTGATCCCACAGAAGGTGCTTTACTGGTATCAGCGCAAAAAGCAAATTACACAATTGATAAACTTGAGGAAAAACACCCCCGGATTAGTACGATCCCTTTTGAATCCGAATACCAATACATGGCCACCTTACACGGAGGAGATGAGCACATCCTGTTTATAAAAGGTGCAGCGGAGGCCCTGTTGGAAAGGTGTTCCCAGCGTTACAACTCCACTCATGATCTGATAGCAATGGATAAAGATGCCATCCTAAACAGCGTAGAAAAAATGGCGGAAAAAGGTCTACGGGTGTTGGCATTCGCCATGAAAAAGCAGGGCAAAGAATTGAGGGAAATTAGCCACAAGGATACAGCTTCTGATCTTATATTTTTGGGTTTACAGGGAATGATTGATCCACCCAGAAAGGAAGTTATTGAAGCAGTGGCTCTTTGCCAAAAGGCTGGGATAGAAGTTAAAATGATAACCGGAGATCATGCGTTGACTGCCGCAACCATTGCCGCGGAAATTGGGCTCGAAGGAAAGAAAACAGGCACCAAACTGGTTGCCATCACCGGGAAAGAACTGCAGCAACTAGATGACAATACTTTTTCCCAGACAGCCAATTCAGTAGCGGTGTTTGCGAGAGTTTCTCCTGATCAGAAACTCAGGTTGGTAAAAGCACTGCAGGATAAAGGGAAAATTGTGGCAATGACAGGAGACGGAGTAAACGACGGTCCAGCACTCAAGCAGGCTAATATTGGGGTTGCCATGGGCATCACCGGTACCGACGTAGCCAAAGACGCCTCTGACATGGTGCTGACCGACGACAATTTTTCTTCCATTGAAGGCGCAGTCGAAGAGGGGCGTGGTGTTTTCGATAACCTTACAAAATTTATCGCATGGACACTTCCAACCAATCTTGGTGAGGGATTGGTGATTTTGGCGGCGGTCCTTATTGGCTCCCAATTGCCTATTTTACCCGTGCAGTTACTTTGGATCAATATGACTACAGCCATATTCTTAGGCTTGATGTTGGCATTTGAGCCAAAAGAACCAGGAATTATGGACAGACCTCCACGGCCTGCGGACCTCCCCATTCTGACAAGGGATCTAATCATGCGCACCATACTGGTAGGCATTCTGATGATGGCCGCTGCTTTTGGGCTTTATTTGTACGAAGTCAAATCCTTGGGGCATTCTTTCACCTACGGGCAAACAGTAGCGACCACGGTCTTTGTCATGTTGGAATCTGCCTATTTGCTGAATTGCCGCTCCTTGGTCAGGCCCCTTAAGGATATTGGTTTCTTTTCGAATGTGTGGATTTATGTAGGGATTGCTGGGATGGTATTTTTCCAACTGCTGTTTGTCTATTCACCTTGGCTGAATACGTTGTTTAGTTCCGCCCCGCTGGAACTAAACTCCTGGCTACGGATTTTAGGAGCTGCCATTTCCCTATTTGTGATCATCTCAATAGAAAAGGGAATCAGGTACAGCTTGGAGAAAAAATCCAATAAAAAACCTGAGAATGCTTTATTGGAAAATTAACCAATTCTGATAACCTTTAGAACATATCGGTGCATATAGTGCATGTTCTTGGGGAGTCAGTCGTTTAATTGATGGATTGGATTTGGTTAACTCCGACCTCCCCATTGATTTGAAGCACCTTGCAGTTACAGGCTGTTCATTTGCGGGTAAGATGGCATTGTTTGCAGGAGCCTTCGACGAGCGGATAGCCCTTACCATCGTGCAGGAATTCGGTGCTGCTGCCTGGCGTGTCTCCGAAACATTGGGAAATGTGGAAACGCTGGCAAAAACAAAAAAGTAATGTATATACAAATGTAACAAAACATCCATTCGAGCACATCGATTACGCCGAATGGATGAGAGGTTGGCGAAAGTAAAAAAACTGAGAATAGATAATTTAGCTACAATTCTTTCACTATTAACCTCCTGTGGTGCCTAGCTCTTATCTTGAGTTCCCTTAATTAGGCCCAGACCACTGCTGAAGAATATCAATCCCAACACAAGTGAAACAGTAATCATTCGCCATCCAGGCTCTTCATTTAGGAATAGATAAGCACCATAAATCAATCCAGCTATTCCTAAAATAGTCAACAGGGGCCCAAAAATACGCTTTAAGTTCATATCTGATGTGTTTTCTAAGTTTGTTCAAAAATACTGCCAATATCCTTGGTAACCTATAAACCAAATTTTCAAAAAATGTAATTGCGAAGGAAAATACGATAAGTCTAATCACATAGCCCTACAGTAAATGCCGTACAAACAACACAACTGGCAACGAATCAACTGGTAAAGTTTTATTCAATCTACATTGGCATGAAACACGGCCTGAAAATTAAAGCCCCTATGAATCAAATTAAAAACTAATGTAGTTAAAGATTGGTTTGAGTTTAGAGGTAAATCCAATACATTTAAAGATCACGAAAATCAATATAGAAAATGAAGACATATTATAATCCAGAAGACCTTAAGAAATTCGGCAAAATCGGAGAGTTCCAAAAGCCGTTAGCAGACAAATTCTTCGACTATTACGGCGAAGTTTTTAAAGAAGGAGCATTGACAGCCCGGGAAAAATCGCTGATAGCCTTGGCGGTTTCCCATGCCATACAGTGTCCCTATTGCATCGATGCCTATACCGTAGACACTATGGAAAAGGGATGTGACGAAGAACAGATGATGGAAGCCGTACACGTGGCTGCGGCTATCCGCGGAGGCGCTTCTCTAGTTCACAGCACCCAAATGATGAATAAAGTAAAGGAACTGTCCATGTGAGAAAAGTACGAAAGTGAGGCATCGGTATTGCTTAAATTTGTTTGAATGGGTCACCATAGCGGGGTCCCATATTAAAATGCGGCAGCTCCGCCAACCAACCATAGATCTAATGAAATCATTAAAAGCGCAGAACCACCCCTTATCCAATTCCCAATACGAAATAGACTTACTGGAATCCCCGGATTTCGGTGTAAGTTTTGCCCAAAAGCTGGAGGAAACCGACTTGTTTCCCCTAAAGCCTTTACAAATCGAAACTATGCAAATCAATTTGGGGAAGATGTGCAATCAGGTCTGCAAACATTGCCACGTGGATGCGGGACCCGACAGGAGGGAGATAATGACGAGGGATATCATGGAGCAGTGCCTCGCCGTAATTGAAAAAAACCATATCAAATCTGTGGATCTCACTGGCGGGGCACCGGAAATGAACCCGGAGTTCCGCTGGTTTGTAAGCAGCATACGCAAGATCAGTTCCGAGATCAACATTATCGTACGGTGTAATCTGACTATCATTCTGGCCAATCCCAAATACCATGACCTTCCTGATTTTTTCAAAACCAATCAACTAGAAGTTGTTTCTTCCCTACCCTACTTCTCCGCCGCCAAAACTGATTCCCAGCGTGGAGATGGAGTATTTGAAAAATCCATTCAAGCACTCCGCATGTTGAATGATATAGGCTATGGTATGGAAAATAGCGATTTGATATTAAATTTGGTATATAATCCTTCCGGTGCCTTCCTTCCTGCCGCTCAGGCAGGCCTTGAAGCAGAATTCAAAAAGAAACTGGAGGCAAATTTTGGAGTAAGATTCAATTCACTGTTCACCATTACCAATATACCCATCAGCAGATTCTTGGAATACCTTATCCGTAGCGAAAATTATGAAGGATATATGGAAAAACTGATTGAGTCCTACAATCCCGCTGCTGCTGCCAACGTGATGTGCCGAACCACCATTTCTGTCGGCTGGGATGGGTACCTTTACGATTGTGATTTCAATCAGATGCTGGATCTGAAAGTGGAAACACCACATAGCCAGCATATTTCGGATTGGAACCAAAGCACTTTAAAAAATAGGAATATCGTCGTAAACCAGCATTGCTTCGGGTGTACAGCTGGTGCGGGGTCGAGTTGTGGGGGAGCCACAGCGTAGAATAATTGAAAAACAAAACTCACCGAACTACACAATTAATTACTTTCAGCTTCAAAACTGTTGAATTTATACGGATACTTGATCCATTTAAAAATGAGTTCAAAAAAATTCACCCCATCGATCTTGGTATGGAAGCCTAAACGATTTTTTAAATTGATCGCTTTTATCGTCCTAATTTTCTCCATTCCGCCATTTATAGCTATTGGCCAAGAGAAAAGAGATTTTGATATTACCGTAGCCGGCATTTCAATTGGGGAAATGACTGCTACTAAAACCGTCAAAGATGACATGACATTCTATAACGTCAAAAGTCAGGTGAGTTTCTGGTTTTTTGGTTGGGTATCGCTTGATTATTCAATGGATTCGGAGTATAAAGGAACCCAGTTGATGAAGGTAAACGGTGTTTACAATAGCAATAGGGGGGAATTTATAACGACTATTGCTTGGCAAGAGGACCACTATAAGGTAGATACGAGAAGTTATAAATTTGAAAATACCAGGCCCGTTAACAAACCACTATATCACAGCTCTGCGGTATTTTTCTTTGAAGAGCCCTTCGGGGTTTATGAATCTATGGCTGATAATTTCGGTTTGGTGTCGCCAATCCAAAAAGTCAGGGATTATTATGAACTCGATGTGGATGGTGACAAGAACAAGTATTACTATGTCAATGGAAAATTGGAGAGAGCAATCATGTACAGTCCAATCAAAAACTACGTAATTAAACGGAAATGATTTTTTATGAAATCGAGCATGACGAGAACGTCACACGGATTGATGATTGTTGTGGCAAGATTCCATGTGGCATCTGAAAAACAAATTATAAACACATGAAATCGAGAATGAGAAAAACCTCACACGGAGTAATGATTATTTAACATGCTAGATTCCATCTGACCATTAAGAACAAAAAATAACCGGATGAAACTAAGTATTATTATACCAGTATTGAATGAGGCGAGAAACTTAGTTGAAATGATTCCCTTCTTTCTGGCGCATGAGAAGAGAAACAAATTTGAAGTGATTGTGGTGGACGGGGGAAGCGATGATAATTCATGGCAGATTGCACAAAATCTGGGGGTGGTAGCGCTTCAATCCAAGGAAAGTTCGAGAGCCTATCAAATGAACTTGGGAACCACCCAAGCATTGGGCGAAATACTGTATTTCGTCCATGCGGATACCCGGGTATTACCCTCATTTTTTACCGATATCGCAAAGACTGTTGACAGTGGAGTTCCCTCGGGCTGCTTTGCCTATTCTTTTGACTCCGACAGTCGGCTTCTGAAAGTCAACTCCTGGTTTACCCAATTCAATGGACTACTTTCAGGAGGTGGTGATCAGACATTGTTTGTCAAAAGGGAGGTTTTTGAGGCATTGGGAGGATTTGACGAAACCTATTGCATTATGGAAGATTTCGATTTTGTCCGACGGCTAAAGAAAAAATACCGTTTCAAAGTCATCCCAAAAAAGATCACAGTCTTTATTTTTTAAAACCTGAACTAGAAGTCCCCCTATAGGGGATTTAGGGGGCAAAACGGAGGTAATATTTCTTATTTTGAAGTCCACGCTCCGTATCTGCCCCACCCCTCCCTTCCGTATCCGCTACGCTCTCACGGGATTTGCAACTTTATGGGAGGACGATATATGACGTGGTTTGATTTAAATTAGGAAACGGTAAGAAAAAAAAACACCCCCACTAAAAGGATCATTGACCATTTAATTCGGGTGTCGTCTATAAAATCCTAAGTAAATATTTCGGACGTAGTCCATATTTCTACCGTATTTCGGCTACTAGGACATATTTTCACAATAGCCTCACCCAATATCAAAAAATATCCAGTATCAACTTATATCAAAAATCATATTTCAGCCGCTAGGCCATACCCTGAACCGCTACACTCCTCAGGGTCTACGCTACGCTCCGATTTCAACTATATTTCTACCTTATTTCCAATATCAACAAATATCCAGTATCTATCAATATCATTTTTTTCCATCAATATCATTTTTTTTCAAAATATCCATCGCAAACATCCCCATCGCCTTAACTCCTGTTTTAATAGTAGGTTCTGGAAGGGGTGCGAAATAGGGGCTATGCAGTCCGGGGATTTCCAGTCCTTCCCGTTTGGCTTTTTCCAAAAACGCGGGGTCCGAAGCACCCAAGTAGAACATAGTGATAGGTATCTTCCTTTCCTGCAACCCAAAACGGCTGAAATCCTCACCAATCATTTGGGCCTCCACTTCTGTGACTTTATCATCCCCAAAGTTAGTTTTGAAAACATCTGCCATGCGATTGGTCAAATTGGCATCGTTGATCAGTGCGGGAGTATGGGGATCTCTGATCCAATAGGTCGGCATTTTGTCTTCGGGCAAGCCTGCCGCCCTAGCAAGATTTTCACTGATTCGTTTTACGCTGGAAAGCAGCACTTCCCTTACTTCCGGAGAGTAAGACCTCAGCGTCAACTGCATCACGACCTCATCTGGAATGATATTGTGCACGGTGCCTCCATGAATAGACCCAACCGTCACTACGGCCGGATCAGTCGGCGCAATGGTCCTGCTGACAATAGTTTGATAGGCTTGGACCATCTGTGAACTGAGCACAATAGGGTCTATACCTTTATGGGGTGCCGCACCGTGGGCACCTTGTCCATAGACGGTCACATTCATCATGTCTACTCCAGCCATCAGGGCTCCCGCTTTATATCCAAGCATGCCTGCGGGAAGAAAAGGATCATCATGCAAAGCAATCGCATAATCCGGATGGGGAAACCGCCCGTACAATCCATCCTTCATCATATTGGATGCTCCCAACCCGTTCTCCTCCGAGGGCTGACCCACCATCAGCAGGGTACCGCTCCATGCATTCTTGTATTCCACCATCATTTTGGCTGTACCTACAAAGACAGACATGTGTATATCATGTCCGCAGGAATGGGCGATATAGGTTTCTTTTCCGTCATTCGAAACCCCTTTCTTGGTGGAAGCGTATGGTAGCCCTGTTTTTTCTTCCATGGGTAAGGCATCCATATCCGAACGAATCAGCAGGACTGGCCCCGCCCCATTTTCAAGTACGCCAACCACCCCATAGCCACCTACATTTTCCGTCACCTGATAGCCCAAACTTTTCAGTTCGGATGCTATTCTTGCGGAAGTCTCCTTCTCTTGTAGTGATAGTTCGGGATTTTGGTGAAGATGTTTGTAGAGTTGATCCAATTCCGGATAGATGTTGTCGATAAACCTGTCAACCTGTTGGGCAAATCCCGATGGCGGGAATACTATAAGCGCAGTAAAAATGATTAGGGAAAACAGCAAAACTTTCATAAACTTCTTGTATTATTCTTTTCCAAATAACGTAAATTATTCCCTCTTTTGGGAACTAGTTTTAATTTTAAGGCAGATTTAATGCCATCGCTTTTATGCCGATTATAGAAAAATCCACCTATACGATACCTCCAAGATTGCTTTTTAACGGGCATTTTGAAACCATTATTCCAAGTATCTTTCGGAAAATAGTCGGAGTAAACTATCAGCGTGAGCGGATAAATACACCGGATGCGGATTTTTTGGATCTGGATTGGTCAAGGGTAGGAGCTGACAAACTGTTGATCATCTCACATGGGCTGGAGGGAAGTTCCGAACGCCACTATGCCCGGGGTTTGGCAAAGCTTTTTAACCAGAGCGGGTATGATGTATTGGCGTGGAACAACCGAAGCTGCGGAGGTAAAATGAATTTGCAGCCTGTCTTGTACCATCATGGTTCTTCTTACGATCTCAAGACCGTGATTGATCATGTTGATAGAACCAACGCCTATTCGTCCTACTACCTAGCGGGAATCAGCATGGGTGGTGCCCAGACCCTGAAATATTTGGGCGAAAATGGATCGGATATCAACCCGAAAATCAAAAAAGCCGCTGTTTATTCCACCCCTTGCAACCTTGCTGATTCTGCGGCGACCCTAAAAGAAAAGCGAAATGCTTTTTACAAAAAGCGCTTTCTGGGAAAGTTAAAAGCTAAAATATTCCTTAAAGGGCAACAATTTCCCGATTTGGTGGATCTGGAACGCCTTAAGTCCGTGAGGGAATTCGATTCCTTTGACACCCATTTTACCGCTAAAATCCATGGATTTAAGGATGCGAATGATTTTTACCGAAGTGTCAGTGCCGACAATTGGATGGAAAATATCCAAGTTCCCACACTGATCGTCAATGCGCTCAACGACCCCTTATTGACAGACCGGTGCTATCCGGTGAAATTGGCAAGCAATCACCCCCACCTATTTTTGGAAATGCCCGCAAGAGGAGGCCATACCGGGTTTATGGTCAAAGGGCAGGAATTCACCTGGGCAGAGATTAGGTTTTTGGTTTTTTTGCGAGATGGGTTGCTTTAGAAAAAAATGAATGCCATGGAAATAGTAAATTGGAGAATGGAAACTTAAAAATTACGGATTACGGATTACGAGTTAAAAATCCAGAACGCACATTTCATCACCCAAAACTTTTCAGACATCGTCAAATCATCAATCTGAATTTTTTTTCTACCCATACAAGATATGAATACATATAAACTTTTCGCAGGTAATACACTTGTCCAGTTCCATTTCAAATCGAAAAAACGAATCTCATAGTAGCGTCAAATTCCTTTTGATTTTTTTACGGCACAATGGTTGTAACAGACTCATATAAACCAACGCATTATTTTGCCATGAATAAGATCATATTTGCAGTACTCATATTATCCAGCTTTCTAGTTTCCTGTTTTAGTGAAAGGGAACCTCAAGTTGACAGCAATGCCCGATTAGAGGTGTTTTTGATCGATGCTCCCGCTGATTTCCAGGAAGTGTGGGTGGAAGTTGTGGCAGTAGAACTACTTTTTGATGGGGGGAATGAGGGGAACGCCAACGATTGGTTTAGCATGCCTTACCTTGGGGACGATAGAGAAGTCAACTTGCTCGAGCTTACGGGAGGCAATTCATTACGGCTGGGTGAAATCGAACTTCCCGCCGGAGAAATAACCCAAATAAGACTGATTTTAGGAGACAATAATTACTTGGTAAAGGATGATCAGCAAATTCCGCTATCTACTCCCAGTGCCCAGCAAAGTGGACTTAAAGTACCTGTAAACAAAACATTAACCGCGGGGGCTTCCCACGATCTGGTTATCGATTTTGATGTGTTCAAATCCATTGTACAGGCTGGGGCATCTGGTCAATACATACTCAAACCAAACCTCCGGATTCTCCCTGAGGAATATGCCACTATTGATGGTGTTATCCTGCCGCTGGACGCATGGCCTGTGTCGGTGGTGGCTGTTACCGGACAGGATTCCATAGGTACCTTTGTAGATACAAATGGGTACTTCAAGATACAAGGGCTGGAAGAAGCAACCTACACCATTGTGGTCACTCCCAATCAGCAATTCAATTCCTACGTATCAGAGCCTTTCGAGACAGTGATGAGAGAAACCAAAAGTGCGGGAAGTATTGAACTGGAGCGGATAGTTACAGGAGAAGATTGAATTCCCTTAACCAGAATAATAGGGGCGTAGCCCTGTATCTTTGTAGAATAGAATTGGAGTTGGGAAACATAGGGGCGTAGCCCTGACATCTTTGTACCGCGGAAACCGAATCAAAAACCAAAAGAGCTTTGATCCTGAATCGTTGTAGATCGACATTGGTATCACAAACCATAGGGGCGGCCTATAATCTTCGTAGAATGAAAATAAAATCAAGAAACGTAGGGGCGTTAGCCCTCCCTGTCATTTTTGTAAACCGATTATAAAACAACACACAAAATGGCCAGACCGGAAATCCTACCGTGGCAAATACATCTACACAAGAGTTCGTATTGGCTGTGACGCTAAGTTATATTTTGATTGGCAGGACGGGAAAGATTTCAGGGCTACGCCCCTAGATTTTGTCTGGTTATAGACATATTTTAAATCAAGAAAGGACAACCGTTCAGAAAGTATTGTTTGATCCTGCTTGAACAATTCAGTGTTTATTTAAAAGGCGATAAACCATTTGAATTTATCGCCTTTTTCTTGTTTCAATTAAGTTCAAGAATTCAATCTCAAATCCCCCATTTCCATCTCTTTGCTAAACGGCTGCTTATAAAACCTTCTTCCCGTTGCCTTGTACATGGCATTGGCCACCGCCCCAAAAATAGGCGGAAAGAGGGGTTCCCCCAACCCCGTGGGATCTATGTCATTTTTCACGAAATGCACTTCAATATTTTTGGGTGCTTCGGACATACGGATCATTCGGTATTGGTTGAAGTTGCTCTTTTCTGGCACGCCGTCTTTAAAGGTCAACTCCCCAAAGAATGCGTTCCCTATGCCATCTATAATTGCTCCCTCTCCCATATTTGCTGCTGCGTCCGGGTTGATAACGATGCCGCAGTCCACAGCCGCATATACATGTTCTACCACGGGTTCGTTGTTTTTCATCACCAGATCCAAGACTTCGGCCACGTAGGAATTGTGGCAGAAATAAGCTGAGACTCCCCGGTGAACGTTGGCCTGCGGAGTATCCCAATTTGATTTATCCCGGACTAACTTTAACACGCCCGCATAGCGATCGGGATCGTAGTCATTCCGCTCCCCTACCGGCCTACTCTTGGCACGATCCAACAGCTCCAACCTAAAGTCAATGGGATCCTTGCCCATTTCCTCCGCCAATTCGTCCAGAAAAGATTGCTCCGCACTGGCGATAAAATTGGATCTCGGTGCCCTGAAAGCACCTATGGTAATATTCGATTCGATTTCCCACCCTTCGGCCAAGTAATTGTCTACCGCACCTGCAGGGAATCTGTTAGGAGCGATGGGTGTTTCGGGGATACCACCTGCCTTGATGTGGATGGCAGTGAGTTGGTTATTTTCATCTAATGCTGCCCTGTAAGTTGCCGTATAGGCAGGTCTATAGATCCCATAGGTCATGTCATCTTCACGGGAATAGATCATTTTTATCGGGGTTCCTACTTTTTGGGAAATCACGGCCGCTTCCACCATATGGTGCCCATAGGCCCGCTGGCCAAAACCACCTCCCATGCGTGCCAAATTGATCTGAATTTTTTCCCTGGGTAAGCCGAGACGATGAGCCAAGGTGCCCATAATGGATTCCGGTGCCTGTGTAGGGCCAAAAACTTCGGCTTTATCTGCCGTGACATGGGCAAAACAATTGACCGGTTCCATACAGTTATGGGCCAAAAAAGGAGCCGAATAGGTTCGTTCCAATACTTTCGCTGCCTGGTGAAATGCTTTCTCCGGATCGCCGTCTTTCCTTAAAACTCTACCGGGCTTTTTGGCATATGCCTCCATTTCAGCCAGGTGGACCGCTGTATTTTCCAAACCCGCAGGAACTTTTACGTTGGATTTGTTACCGCCAAAGCCACTCATTACAAAGGTCCTTTCTGGAGCATTTTCCCACTCCACCTCTAATTTGCGTTTGGCTTGCATCACCTCCCAGGTGGAACTTCCTACCACCGCGATCAATTCGGGGTGGGTAGTGGTATCAAATCCATTCTGTTCGTAATCGTCCTTATGAACCTTAAAGCTGAAAATATCTTTTATGCCAGGCATGGATTTGACGGATTCGGCATCAAAGGACTTCAGTTTCATGCCGAAAGCCGGAGGATGTACAATCATCGCAACCAACATGCCCTCTTTTTTATGGTCTAGCGCAAACAGCGGTTGCCCTGTTATTATTTTTTTGACATCTACATTTTTGCGGGAAGTACCGATAATCCTAAAGTCCTTAATTTCCTTGAGCTCCACTTCTTCTGGAACTTCCAACGTAGCCGCCAAAGAGGCCAATTCTCCGTAACCTACTTTCTTGCCTGTAGCTTTGTGATGGATCATCCCTGCCTCAGTCGAAAGCTCCTCTGTCGGAACCTTCCAATTTTGAGCCGCAGCTTGGATCAGCATAAGCCTAGCAGTTGCGCCGGCGGTTCGTAACGGCGTCCAACCCTGTCTGATTCCCTGACTTCCTCCGGTAAACTGCCGGTCGTACCGCTCGGGGAAAAAGTCCGCCTGTTCGACCAGGACCTTTTTCCAATCCACATCCAGTTCATCGGCCAGGATCATCGGCATGGAGGTTTTGACGTTTGACCCAAACTCCGGATTGGGAGAATAAAGCGTAACCGTTCCGTTTTCACCGATTTTGATATAGCTGTTCAGCTCAAACCACTCTTTGGGGAGTGCCAACAGCTCTTCCTCATTTGTAGGCTTGCAACCTGCCAGCCAGCTAAAGCTGAGCATCATCCCTCCACCGGCTAAGGCGGAAGTTTTCAAAAACGATCTTCTATTGAGTTTTGTAGGTACAACAGTCATGGTAAATTGCTTTTGGGTTAGGAATTGGCCGCCGTCTTGATGGCTTTTTTGATTCGGACGTAGGTTCCGCAGCGGCAGATATTGCCGTTCATGGCGGTATCTATATCTTCATCGGAGGGATTCGAATTCTTGCCCAACAACGCCACCGCACTCATAATCTGCCCTGCCTGACAATAGCCACATTGGGGTACGTCATGTTCCATCCATGCTTTTTGTACCGGATGGTCTCCGTTTTCAGACAATCCCTCTATGGTGGTGATTTTGGCCCCTTCCGCCGAGGAAACAGGTACAGAGCAGGAGCGTATTGCATTGCCATCCATAATTACTGTACAGGCACCACATTGAGCGATGCCACAGCCGTATTTGGTACCGACCAGATCCAAATGGTCCCGAAGTACCCAGAGGATGGGGGTATTGGGATCAAGGTCTACTGACTGTTGCTTTCCATTGATAGTTAAATTGATCTGTGCCATAGGAATCTAATTTGGTATAAATTACGGTATGTTTTCGGTGAATAAATTATCAATATCAAAAAGAGGATTACGAAATGCAAATAAAATTAATGAGCATAGCTTTTGGATAAGGAGAGGCATGGTTGGCATTTTGTTTTTTTCATCAAACCTTTTTCCCTAATCTATCATCTCTATAACATCATGAAAGCAGGTTTTTTTGAAATGGCTGTTGATACATCCTTTTCCCACTTGCCTTATAAATGGCATTCGCCAAAGCGGCAAACACAGGCGGATAGGCAGGTTCTCCCAATCCGGTTGGGTCTTGACCGTTTTCCACAAAATAGGTTTCGATTTCCTTTGGTGCTTCCCCCATACGTATCATGCGGTATTGGTCAAAATTACTTTTGTTTGGTTTGCCTTCCTCAAATTTCAGTTCCCCGTACATGGCGGTACCGATTCCGTCCACTACCGCACCTTCACAGAGGTTTTTCGCCGCATCGGGGTTGAGAATTAACCCACAATCCACCGCTTGGACCACTTTTTCGACTTTGGGATTCCCGTTTTCCATTTTGACATCCACCACTTGGGCACAGTAGCTGTTGTGACAGAAATAAGCGGCCATGCCCCTATTAGCGTCTTGCCCAGTTGCATCCCAATTTGATTTTTCCCGGAGCAAATTCAATACCTGGATAAATCGTTCAGGATCATAGTCATTGTTTTCTCCTACCGGTTTGCTTTTTGCCTTTTGCAGCAACTCCAACCTAAAATCAAAGGGGTCTTTTCCCATTTCTTCCGCTATTTCATCCAAGAAAGACTGCTCCGCAGCAGCGATAAAATTGGACCTTGGTGCCCGGAATGAGCCAACGGTGATATTCGAAGGTACTATCCATTCTTCTGCCAGGTAGTTTTCTATGGCACCCGCGGGAAATCTGTTAGGATAGATCGGAGGCTCCACCAATCCCCCCGCATTGACATGGAATCCAATCAGGTTATTTTCCTTGTCCAAAGCGGCACGGTAAGTGGCCTGATACATGGGACGGTATATCCCTCCGGTCATATCATCCTCTCTAGAATAAACCAGTTTGACTGGGGCATTTACTTTTTGGGAAATCACCGCCGCCTCTATCAACCAATGGGCGTAGGACCGACGCCCATAGCCTCCGCCCAATCGGGTCATTTCAATATGAATGTTTTCTATGGGTATTCCCAAACGCGTAGAAAGCGCCTGTTCTGTAAGTTCCGGTTTTTGTAAAGGTCCTGCACAATCCACTTTGTCTCCCTGCACATGGGCAAAGAAATTCATGGGTTCCATACAGTTGTGCGCCAAAAAAGGACCATTGAAGGTGCGTTCGATAACTTTGGCTGCATTACTAAATGCCATCTCCGGGTTACCATCTTTACGAACCGTTGTGGCTTTTTGGGCTGTTTCAGCTATTTTGAGTAGTTGGTCTGGTTCACTTTCCAAACCTCCCGGGATCGTCCTTTTTTCCTTTCGGCCGTTCGAATCCCTGCTTTCCTCATACGTCGAAAAGGATTCCCATTCAAATTTTACAGCCTTTTTGGCATTCATCACCTCCCAGGTTGAATTGCCGACAATGGCCACCACATCCGTAAAACTGGTGGTATCGAAAAAAGTACGCTCATAATCATCCTGATGGGATTTGATCTGGAAAATATCGCGGATACCGGGAAGTTTTCTGGCTTCTGAATCATCAAAGGATTTCAATCGCTGTCCATGTGCAGGAGGGTGGATAATCATGGCAAACAGCATGCCCTCTTTTTTGTAATCGATCCCAAATAAGGGCTTGCCCGTTATAATTTTTTTAGCATCTACATTCTTTTGGGAGTGGCCGATTAGTTTGAAATCGGAAATTTCTTTAAGGTGGACCTCCTCCGGAACGGGTAAAGTAGCAGCAAGGGAGGCCATTTCTCCGAAGTGAGCTTTTTTTCTACTCTGTCCATGGTGTAGCCATCCCGCATCGGTAGTGATTTCGTTGGCAGGAACATCCCAGGTTTGGGCAGCGGCGTTTATTAAGAGCTGTCTTGCAGTTGCTCCGGCAGTCCGAAGGGATGTCCATCCAATACGGATCGCCTGACTGCCCCCGATAAATTGCCGGGTAAAGTTTGCCGTATCCAGTGGTGCCTGTTCGACCACCACCTTAGACCAGTCCGCATCCAATTCCTCCGCCACGATCATGGGCATGGTTGTCTTGATGTTTTGGCCGCCTTCGGGATTTGGTGACATGATGGTGATAAGTCCATTATCCCCAATTCTTATAAATCCGTTTATTTTAATCCATTCCTCAGGCATTTCAAGTACCTCTTCTTTGGCATCTGTTTTACATCCCGCCATCCATCCCACGCTCAGAAACAAACCTCCCCCGGCTAGGGCAGATACTTTTAAAAATGAGCGTCGATTGATTGAAGTGGGGATAGTAGACATCTTGATTTTTTATGTTAATCCCTAATTTACAAAACCTATTCAGGTAATGCAATGATTTGTTCGATAAAAGGATGGAACGTGGTAATCCTAAGGATCAGATTATCAGACTATAAATTTCCGAAAAATTCACCCACTAGCTTAATTTACCGAAAAGGCATAGGCCAAGTTGCTGTTTTGCAGGAAGATTTTTTCCGGTTTTTAGAGGAAGGATATCCGTGGGTAGCTGAAAGTGTTGTCTACGAAAAACAATAATTAAAAATGTATTTTACGTAAAACAAAATTGCGCTATACTCTTCTGAGTTTAGCTACCCTTCCCAATACCCCAGGTTGCACCTGTGGAGAGTTTGACAGCTTCACTGTCGGTAATTCAATAAAAACCAGTTTTGATATTCAGATTTCGTTCATGAAAAATCTTTTCCCTTCAGACCCGTATTATGTGATTTGTTAAAGGACTAACAATGAATAAAATTTAACATGTAAATTTTATTCAAGACGAATCATTTCTTGAACTAAGATAAATCCCGACCCCGAATGGGGTCAAACTCTTCAATAGCCATTGGTGAAACCCATGGACTGGAGTTTGGCTATTAGGGACCTAAATAATAAAAAACGCCTTAAATTTATGATTTGTTGCCTTTTTTTATAACATTTTTACCTAGTTAAATTACTAGATATGGGACACAAAGCCAAGGTTCAACTTATCAAAAGGTTGAAAAGCGAACAGTACTATGTCAATTTCCCGGCAGCCGTGGCGCAGGCAATCGAATTCACCGCATGCGAAGAGGTAGAATGGCTCATTGACGACCATCAAAATCTGGTGTTGAGACGAAGTGACTCCGCCGTGGCGGAGCTAAAAAAAAACTAAAGACGAAGTCAACCTAAAATCAACACCGACTGATCACTAACACGGGTAGTCAACCCCTTCAGGGATGGAATTGAATTTGCTATTATTCCTTCAGCGATGCCATATCAATGACAAAACGGTACTTCACATCGCTCTTTAGCATTCTTTCGTAGGCCGTATTGATGTCCTGCATTTTAATGATTTCAATATCAGACACAATATTGTTCTCTCCGCAGAAGTCCAGCATTTCTTGAGTTTCCGCAATGCCGCCTATTACCGATCCTGCCACTGATTTTCTCCCCATAATCAAAGGGACGGAGTTTAGCATGGGGTCCAGTTCTCCCAAGTAACCGACCAGAACCAAGGTGCCGTTGATAGTTAATGTAGCCACATAGGTATTGATATCATGGATATAAGGAACGGTGTCGATGATCAGATCAAAATTGCCCGCTACTGATTCCATTTGGTCGGCGTCTGTAGAGATTATCACTTTGTCGGCCCCCAGCCTTTCCGCATCCGCTTTCTTACCTTCCGACCTTGAAAATAGGGTGACCTCCGCTCCCAATCCTTTGGCCAATTTGATGGCCATATGACCTAATCCACCCAAACCTACGACTGCAACTTTGCTGCCTTTTCCTACCTTCCAATGTCTCAAGGGCGACCAGGTGGTAATGCCGGCACAGAGCAAGGGAGCTACAGCAGCAGGATCCAGATTGGTTGGGACTTTTAACACAAAATGTTCATCGACAACCACTTTTTCCGAGTATCCTCCGAATGTCTGTTCATCCAAATATTTCTCATGCCCGTTGTACGTGCCGGTAAATCCATTCAAACAATACTGTTCTAAATCCTTTTTGCAGCTCCCGCAGGTTCTGCAACTATCCACCAAACAGCCTACGCCTACCAAATCCCCAACTTTGAACCCCGTCACTTCATTTCCCACCTGTGTCACCTTTCCCACAATTTCATGGCCGGGAACGGTCGGATATATCGTGCCTCCCCAATCATTTCGTACCGTATGCAAATCCGAATGACAAACCCCGCAATAGAGGATTTCGATTTCCACGTCTTTGGGTGTGACGGTTCTTCTTTTGATATCCAGTTGGTCTAGGTCCGAATCTGGGGATGCCGCACCGTATGCTTTTACAGTTGTAGTTATCATGTTCAAGGTTTTTAAGATTGTAGTTGGGGAGATTTATGCTATAGGCAAATTAATTCCGATTAAAATACATCAAAAATGGCACCGAAAATCCCTACACCAATAATACCCATTTTTGCCCTATTTGTATGATTATATTTTAAAAGCAGGTCGAAACCTTGACGGTAGAAGGTAAAGTTCAACCCCCTCAGGGTTGGAATAAAACTACTTCCGCAAATACCCCAGGTTGCACTTCTGAAGAGTTCGACAGCTTCACTGTCGGTTATATAAACAGACCTGTTTTTGCTACCCTTAACTTACCGAAGGCAATATTTCTCAATTAGACCAGATTAACTGTCAGTCTAAAAAATTCAAATCACCTTAAAACAAAAAAAGCAAGACCATAAATAGACCCTGCTTTTCTTGATTGGTATTAACAAATTATTTACCCTTTATTCAATTTTTGACCCGCAACCTTGGTAAAGGCATCGGCGAACATTTCCAAATCTTCCAACTTGCCCATACTTACGCGACAGTAATCTTGACCGTGAATCTTCATACCACGAACAGACACCTTGTTGGCCATCATTTTCTTACGATACTCCTCTCCGTCCATGGAGATGGGGAAAAGGACAAAGTTGGTCTGAGAGGGGAAGTAGTCGTAACCCATTTTATCCAAAAATCCATATATGAACTTCTTGCTCTCATTGTTCATCTTCACCGAGTAACTCAGGAATTCCGCATCTGTTAAACTCGCATTCGCCGCAGCCATAGAAGGCCCGGTCAACGTATTTCGTGGTCCTTCCTCTGCCAGCTTTTTGATGACCTCCGGCTGGGCAATACAATACCCTACACGAAGTCCCGCAAATGCATGTACTTTTGAAAAGGTTTTTGCGACAATTACATTTTTTCCTTTTCGGACACAATCAACGGCGGTCGACCCTGCCGGATCATCCATATAATCGATATATGCTTCATCTACAAAAACCGGGACTTTGTCAGCTACTACATTACAGAATCCTCGGATTTCAGATCCAGTTAAAATTTTACCTGTAGGATTATTTGGATTGACCAGATAGACCAAGGATATATCTTTGGTTACTTTTGATTCCATCATCCCCAAATCATGATCCATTTCATTATTTAGGGGAACTTTGATCCACTCGGACCCCATCAATTCGGCTGATCTTACCAACGAAACGTAGGTAGGATCAGCGGAAAGAACCTTTCCCGTGCTGCCGCCATAAACCCTGGCGCCTGCATGTAACAGTTCGCTAGAACCTGCTCCCAGCAAAATATGATCTATGGAAACACCTTCCAGCTTGGCGATGGTTTCCATCAATTCCATCCTTACCTCACGGGGATAAAGAAAAGAATCATCAATAGCCGCTTTTATCGCCTTCTTTGCGGAAGCTGCCGGACCAAATGGGTTTTCGTTGGATGACAAACGGGCATAGTAATCATCCGGACGCTTTTTCCTGCTTGAGGAAAGAGAGTACGGGCTTGTTTCAAGAGGGTTTGCATGCAATCCGGCTGCGAATAGGCCTGCGGATGCTGTCATACTGGCCTTCAGCCAATTTCTTCTACTAAAATTTTTCATAGGTAAGCTGATTAGTGGATAAATGAACGGTTATAACTAAAATCGCCTTCAGAAAATCACTAAATTTTATCTAATATACTGTAAATCAGCATATATTTAAAAAAATTCAGTGATTATTTTCTAAAGGCAACCAATAAATATGAAACTGTATTTAAGGTAACAGAAACTGCCTTTATCTAACACGCACGTTATGGTATTGTCTAAAAGCAATGTTTTTATGTGTACCTGCAAACTCAAGGCGAATCTGCCTTCCCGAAGTGGGGCTTGCGACACCCAAACTCGTCCAGGGTTGTTCAAATACAATCTTACCTGCACTGTCAGTGGTCGCAGATCCAACTTCATCAGTTTGATTTATAAATACCCTGATTTGCAATCCAGCTACGGGAATAGAATCTATGCCTATATTTTGATCCAAAATGCCTGTCTTGTCAAGTTCGTAAAATCGTCCTTCTACTGAAACCGGAGCTGTAGCGTCAAATGTTGTCCCCTGCAACATTACTAAAACGGGGGATGCTACATTTGGAGTTGCCAACTCAACACCTTCTACACAGGAAGTTAGATAGGCTATTGCCGTAAAGGCGACAATAAAAGAGGCTTTGTTTATATATTTTTTCATGACTTTGAATTAATTAGGGAGGAAAATTAAACCTGAGAATCGGATGCCTTATTTTTATTGAGATCTCTAGATTCTTATATATCAAGTAAGATTAAAACCGGGGGACGAATCCCCCGATATATAGACTTATTCAGCCCACCATAGTTTCGTTCTCATATTGTCTTCACCACCGAGTAGTTGAATTCCCTGTGATAAATTATCCATATTCAGAGAATATTCGTTCAACGGATACTCAAGTCGGGTAGGCAACACTCCATCATTGGAGAAAATTGCACTTGGATTTGGAGACGGCATCACAGGGAAACCGGTCCTTCTATACTCTGTCCAAGCTTCTACACCCTGTCCAAAAAGTGCGATCCACTTTTGGGTCATGATAGACTCCTTATCCAAAGTTCCAAGGCTGGAAATATAATCATGTGGCATTTCAACGCCATTCTGCTCGAATGATGCGGCTACTGCTCTTTCAAAATATTCCGAAGCATCGCCAGTAATATCTCCGTCAAAAGCTGCCTCGGCCAATATGAACATTAATTCGGAATAGGTCATTAAAATACTTGGTGCTTCGGGATCCAAAAATCTAGGGCCAATTGTTGAAGCAACATACGTTGCGGCGGCCTCATCGGTTAACCCGTTTGGGAGCCCCGCATACGTTCCGTCGGGTAACGGAAGGGCATAGGCTGATATTCTCGGATCGTTAAGCTCCACTAGCTTATTCACAAAAGTGGTAGAAATATTCCAATCAGATCGGGTAGAAAACACATCAAACATCTTATTTCTACTTCCAATTACGTTTGCGTGTACCAATTGTGCGAAATCACCTGTAACGCTAGTGAAAATAGGAAATTGGGTAGGATTGGAAACAATTTCCCGCATAATGGCTCGGGATTCAGCAGGCTTCTTTGCAGCCTGTCGGTTTGCTAATTTCAACCGTAATGAATTAGCAAATTTCTTCCATCGAAGAATATCCCCGCCAAACAAAATGTCACCAGCTATCGCGGGACCTGTTGTGGAAAGTTTTTCATTGGCAATCTTTAGATCATTTAACATACTGGCGTAAATGTCCTCCATAGAATCATAGGCTGGAGAGTTTACTCTTTCTGCCGCAGCTCCCTTCAAAGCTTGAGAATATGGAATAGGCCCATATACATCAGTTAGAAAGGAAAATGAAAAGGCCTTCATCGTGAGCGCTATTCCCTCATAATTTGGATTCGAAAATTCACCTTCAGGGCCTGCCAACTCAAGGATACTTTCAAAGTTGACCAGTGAATTTCTGTATACATTATTCCAAGTACCGGAGGAGATGGTAACAGGCACCTCGTAGGTGTCGCCTTCTGAGTTGATGTAAATATTGCGCGCTATATGTTGCACCCAGCACATGGCGGCATCAATGTTCAGTCGTTCATACCGGGTGGAGTGACCCCAATATCGGTCCACCACCACCTGAATCGCATTTGGAAGCAGCAAACTTGGTGAAATGGTCTCTGGATCATTGGGGTTGGTGTTGATCTCTGCAAACTCATCCGTACAAGAGCCGGCAATCAGGCCCATTGTTACCAGAAATAGATAGGATACTAACTTTTGAATTTTCATAATAATGTCTTTACTAATTGGTGGATACTTAAAAGGTCAGGTTAAGGTTAAAACCTATATTCCTAGTAGAAGGCTGCTCACCGGAAGCAAAGCCCTGGGCATTTCCGCCTTTCATATCTACTTCAGGATCCATATGTGGGTGGTTTCTAAACAACATCGCCACGTTTCTTCCAACTACTGAAAGTCTTATTCCTTCTATAAAGGTTTTACTCAATAGCGATTGAGGGAAAGTATATCCAAACGTAACCTCTCTTAATTTTATAAAAGAACCGTCGAACATGCCTGCTTCATGATAGTTTCGTGGGTTGGTAGCGTTCCAAAAAGTAGCTGCCGGAATTATCACATCATTGGTTACGTAAGATGGATTCTCATCTGTTCCAATATTTTTCACTCCTGCTCCAATTACTCCCTCTTCCCTGCCAATAGCAGTCTCTTCGTACATGCCGGTTTTTCTTGCCAGACCTGTTCCTACATCAAAGATGTCTCCGCCCATACGGATGTCAATCAGGGTTCCGAAAGAAAAATTCCTGTACATAAAGGTATTGGATATACCTCCTATCCAATCAGGCTGTATGTTTCCCAGTTCGAATGTTCCTGCCTCCAAAAGTGGCAGTCCATTGTTATGAACGATTTCACCATCAGGGGAGCGCAGGTATCTTCTGCCGTAGAAGGTGCCGAAAGGCTCTCCTACCCGAGCTTCTGATGTCACACTGTTTTGGGACCCCAATGTGTAGTTTTCAAGACCCTCTGCAAGTTCTACAACCAAGTTTCTGTTTCTGGCAAAGTTAACCGCAACGTCCCAGTTTAACCCTCCTCTGTTTTGAAGGATGGCGCCCGTTAACATCACCTCAAGACCTTGGTTAGTTACCTTTCCGGCATTGAGAATTTGCTGCTGATATCCAGACGCGTTGGAAATGGCTACCGGCAATATTTGATTGGTTGTAGCCTGATGGTAGTATGTCATATCCAACCCAATCCGACCATTGAGAAAACGAAGATCCAGACCAACTTCCTGACCAACTGTTTGTTCAGGCTTTAGGTTACGGTTGAAAATCGTGGGAGATGCGGCATAAGTCGGCGTAGTACCTGCCCATAAGCCCTGCGCGGCAAATGTCTGCATCAATTGATATGGATCGGCATCAGCGCCTACTTGGGCGAGTGACCCTCTCAATTTAGCAAAAGAGAGAAACTTGCTCTGTATGTCAAACATGTCTGTAATTACCGCACTCAAAGCCACCGATGGATAAAAGAAAGAGTTTCCATCGACGGGTAAGGTACTTGACCAGTCGTTTCGTCCTGTAATATCTAAGAAAATGGAGTTATTGTATCCAAATTGAGCCGCTCCAAAAACGCTGTTTACCACACGCTTTTGGATCTCGCTGCTTGGAACAACCGGACTGGCATAGTTGCCTAAATTGTATAGGCCGTCTATGGTCAATTCACGAACATTGACCATATTCATCGAATAGTTTTGTGTTCTGTTGATAGCACCGGCTTGCGCATTTATGGAAAATTTGCTGGCGATGGTTTTATTGTAGTTTAAAATGAAATCAGAGTTGGTTTCCTGACTCATCATATTGTTTTGAGTATACGCTCCTAATATCCTCACAAAGTTCTTCGTCCTTTCCACGCTAGTAACGTTAGTTCGGTTATCAGACCAGAAATCTGTTCCAGAACGAACCATCAAACTCAACGCATCATTAAACTTGTATGTAGCCGCAATATTTCCTACTAGACGGTTTTTTTCGTTTGCATTGGTATAACGATCCTGTCCAAAGAATGGGTTTTGAAAATATTCGTGCTGCCAGTTGGCGTAGGGATAATCATCTCCGGGTCTGAACGTAGCACGCTGAATGTCATAATACTGGTCCCAATTTCTCAATTTCTCATAATCCGTGTGTCTGTGTGCCCAGATAAAATCCGAACTGGAAGTGAAGTTACGGTTGTCTGAACCTGACTTGATGTACTCCGCACTTAGCGTTACGTTTAACTTGTCGGTAAAATTATATCCGGAATTAAATTTAAAGTTGTTCCTGTAGAAGTCATTGTTGTACATGATGCTCGTCTGGTCAAGTCTTCCTATGGATAGTCGGAAATTTCCCTTATCGTTAGCACCGGAAACCGAAATGTTATTTTGTACGGACCTACCTGTTTCCCAGAACTCATTCCAGTTGTTTGACTGCGGCAACAAGGGGACTCTATCGGGAGCGGAATACCACAAGGGAACCAAACGCCCATCCATGGGTGCTCCCCAGCTTTCATCCACACCTGCCGTACCCCGAATACCATCCGCATCAAAGCCATTTCTACCATCTACGTACCAAGTCCTATATCCAGCTCCCCCAGCGTAGGTATTTTGGAAATTTGGTGAAATAAAAGGTCTGTCAAAGGTTGTGTTGGAGTTGATTTCAACACCTATTCCCTTTGTGCCGGAGCCGTCTTTGGTGGTTACCATAATTACACCATTTGCTGCCCTAGAGCCATACAAAGCTGCGGCTGTTGCGCCTTTCAAAACGTTAATCTCCTTAATATTGTCCGGATTAATCTCTGACAACCCTCCACCATACCTTCTGCTGTCGGTCTGTTCGATTGGAACGCCATCCACAACGACTAGGGGCTGGTTGTTTCCTGAGACGGATGAAGAACCCCTGATAACGACATGAGACCCGGATCCCGGCATGGAATTGGAATTAATCTGAACTCCTGCGATCCTTCCTGAAAGGTTGTTAACGATATTGCCCTGCCTGGCCTCTGCCAAGGCACTACCGTCTATTGCCTGAGTCGTGTACCCCAATGCCTTCTTTTCTCTTTCCATTCCGAACGCCGTTACCACGACCTCCGACAAGGCTTGGGAATCGGGAATTAAGGATACGGTTAGGGAGGTTTGATTTCCGACTACAACTTCCTTTTTAATGTATCCGATGAAAGAAATTTCGAGGATATTTTCTTCCCCGGATAAAGTGAGCGAAAAATCGCCGTCCAAATCTGTAGCTGCACCCCGTGTGGTTCCCTTGATAAGAACGCTGGCGCCCGGAATTGCATCATTGTTTTCGTCCAGTACCTTTCCGGTCACTGACCGACCTTGAGCGAATAACGGATTCATAAAGACTGAACCCGCCAAGATCATTACACTGAGAAAGATTCCTTTGATCAACAAAGTCCTTTCACTCCAATGAGTAAATGTTTTCATCATGTTGTTTGTGGTTAAATAAACTAAATAGATATTACCTACAGGTAATGGTTTTAATAGCGGTTATCCAGGTTGGATCTTAGTAGGTTATTTGGGAGGGGGTGGTGAAGATTCTTTCCATTTTCTGAAACACAGGTTTTCTTCAACGCAATAAATATAGACGAGGAACCTGAAAAAATAAAATTTACCAAAATATATTTTCTAATTACGATAAAATTGAAACATTTAAAATTATTCTTTTTAAAAAAAAACTTATTATTATTATACATATTTATTTTTTATATTATTTTTATTTCATAGTTTTTATTTATATTATTATATTTATCTAATTAAAAATTTTGTAAACAAATTTACCATATTCGAATAAAAAGGCTTTTTAGTTAATCAACTTTTATATATTTTTCACATTATTTGAATTACTAAATATATATTTTATGCTCTTTTTTCATTTTCTATGTTCAACCAATAATTTTTGGACTATATTTAAACTTAAAGATTTATAAAAACCGTATTCAGAATTTTATATCGTAATTTGGGTAAATAGCCCTTAAAATATGAATCGGATGCTAAATAAAAGTCCTGTATTCAAAACATAACTGCCCGTTCGGAATTTTCTTCAACTAATACGGCTTAAATTGCGAGTTGAAGACTCATTACTATTGTGGTACGATGCTTCTACGAGAAATAATCGCCCATCACGAACCTAGGCCACCAACATAGAATAAAATATCACCGGACTTACCTGTAAATTCGCTACTGGCGTGGGATTTGATACATTTTTAACTTAAAAATTAAAATGAACATTTTGCGTTGGTTTACTTTCCCGGTTCGCTATGCCTTTTCAAAATTAAAAAGGAAAATAGGAAAACTGGGCCTGATCCGTATGGAACTGTTCCTGGCCTTTGGAAATGATAAGGAAGTCTTTATTAAAGGCAGAGTCGTTGAAGCTTACAAACAAAGCCGCCCTTCGGCGGATAAAAATGCCTTACATAATATCTTGGCCTCTGTCAGAAGGTATGCCGGAAGCAGCATCCCCGACGCACAGGTTCTTTTGACATACCGAGGAAAGGAAGAAATTGTGGTCAGCAACGAAGAGGGACTTTTTGAAAAGCATTTGTTCATTCAAGCCCCCCTAAACGGCGGTTCTGATTTTGCCACCCTTACCTTGATTGAGGAGGAAGGACTCAAAGCAGAAGAAAAAACGATCCGGTTTGAAATATCCCGAATTTCGGAGCATCATCCTTTTGGCATTATCTCAGACATTGACGATACGGTCATTATTTCACACGCCACTTCTCTGGGGAAAAAATTATGGCTGTCGGTTTCAAAGAATGCATATACCAGGAGGCCGTTTCCAGGTGTAAGTGATTTTTATGCGCTTTTAACCAACCAAGATCAACATCCAGTATTTTATGTTTCCAGCAGCGACTGGAATCTCTATGACCTCATACAGGATTTTCTACATTATAGGGATATCCCCAAGGGCCCTTTATTGCTAAAAGACCCCCACGTCAACCTAAGAAATATTTGGAAATCCGGCGGTGGAAACCATGATCATAAATTGGAAAAGATTTCTATGCTTCTGGCTCTTTTTCCAACCATGAAATTCATCCTAATTGGAGACAGTGGGCAGCATGATCCGGAACTTTACCTAGAAATAATTGAAAAGTATCCTGGCAGGATTAAAGCGGTCTATATCAGAAGGATTAAAAAGGTAGATGAAGAAAGGGAAAACCAACTGAATCAGTACAACTCTAAAATCCCCATAGCCTGGGTCGCGCATTCATCTGAAGCAATTGCCCATGCGAAAAACTTCCTTGATCCATTTTTACATCTCAATTCAAAAGATTGGGAATAGAATTTGATATTTTATTAAATAACTAACAGTTAAATTTTATATGGGTAATCGTGCCTTGTTAATCGTAAATCCGGCATCTGGAAATCACGGAAACCGATCTGAACTTATTGAAAATATTATTCTAAACACAACAGACTATACCGTATCGGTATGGAATACCTCCGGAAACGACGACGAACAACAAATAAAGAAATTACTCAAGGAAAACACCTATGGCCTGGTGATGGTAGCTGGTGGAGATGGAACAATCAAATTGGTGGCCTCCCAAATGGAGGGGGAAGATATCCCCCTTTTGCCCATACCATTCGGATCTGCAAACGGGCTTTGCTCCTGTCTGGGCATTGAAACCTGGTACGACAGCATGAATGCATTACATAAAGGAAATACCATTCAAATGGATGTGCTGGATGTGAATGGTGAGGTATGCCTGCATGTTTGCGATTTTGGGTTTAATGCAGGCTTAATCAAAAAATTTGAGGCGCGGGATGAGAGAGGCATGGGCAGTTATTTTAAAAGCTCCGTTGCGCAGGTGTTTGAAAACAACAAATATCGGTTCACCCTGGAACTGAATGGTGAACAAAAAACCGTAAATGCCAAAATGCTAGTCATCGCCAACGGTGATCGATATGGTACAGGTGCCAAAATCAACCCTACAGGCAAAATGGATGATGGGAAATTTGAGATCATCGTCCTCAATCCCGACAGTTTTAAGGAATGGATGGCATTGACGGTAGGCTTTATCAGGGAAGACTTTTCGGAGTTGGATTTTGTGCAAACCTACAGTGGGGAAAAGGTCACTATTGAAAACCTGGACAATGCCGCCTTTCATATTGACGGAGAGATGAAGGATCAACAGCATCAGGTGGAAATTCAGTTGAAAAAGATGAAAATCGAGTTTTTCACTAACTTTGCAGTTGAAGAAGTGTAAATTGGATCTTGGGTTAGTGGTTATTAGGTTATTAGGTTAATGGGTTATTGAGTTAATAGGTTATTGAGTTAATGGGTTATTAGGTTACTGGGTTATTGAGTTAATGGGTTATTGAGTTAATGGGTTATTAGGTTACTGGGTTACTTGGCAAAGAAATGGGATGAGTGGTGGGTGACGAAATGTTGACTTAGCAACCTTTCTTCGTCTCCAAATCTCTCAGTCTCTATGTCCCCAAGTCTCTACGTCTCCAAGTCTATAAGTCTCTTCGTCCCTTCGTCACTTTGTCAACAAGTCTCTAGGTAAGTTGATAGGTCGATAGATCAACGGGTTGAATAAGTTGACGGACTCCGTCCCTTAGTCTCAAAGTCACTTCTCCCCTACGTTTCCAAGTATCTAAGTCCCAAATCTCTAATTCTCCATAATGGGTTATGAAATATAACATGATGATGTGTACAAAATCAAAATATCTGCTGCTTATACTTTCATCCTTTCTGTTTGTTAGTCTTTTACAGGCGCAGGAGAAACCAAGGGTGATTGTCAGTTCAGACATTGGAGGCACGGATGATGATGATTTTCAGTCCATGATCCACTACTTAATGTATGCGGACCGGTTTCAGACGGAGGGCCTTATCTCTTCCCCTTTCGGACCGGGAAGAAAATCGGATATTCTGCATATCATTGATTTGTATGAAAAGGATTATCGAAAACTGGCAGCCAAAAGCCCAGGTTTCCCCCTTGCCGACGAACTGCGTGCTGTTACCAAACAAGGGGGGATTTCCAGGGCGCCACTGAAAGGCTGGACAACCTCCTCGGAAGGATCTTCGTGGATTGTTCAGTGCGCCAAAAAGGACAGCGATCAGCCGCTTTGGGTGCTGGTCTGGGGGGGACTGGAAGATATGGCCCAAGCACTGCATGACGCACCGGAAATTGCGGATAAATTACGGGTTTACTGGATAGGCGGACCCAACAAAAAATGGTCTGCGAATGCCTACCAGTATATCGCTACCAATTTCCCCAATTTGTGGATGATTGAGGCAAACGCTACCTACCGGGGTTGGTTTGTTGATGACAAATCGGACAAAGCCACCAATGTCAACAATTTTCATGAAGCCTTTATTAAAGGTAAGGGCGCCATGGGCAGGGATTTTATCAATTACTATGGAGGACGTATTAAAATGGGTGATACGCCATCGGTGGCTTACCTACTTCACGGAGATCCCAATAATCCAGCAGGCCAAAATTGGGGTGGTAGTTTCGAACCCATCAGTCATTCTTCGTATCGGCTTTTCACAGCAAATACCACCCTCAAAGACACCGTGCCTACTTTTTCGCTAATGGAATGGGAATTTGAGGGAGGGGAAATTGTCCTACATCCGGATTCTTCCTGCTTTGTGGTGGAAATCGCCAAGCAGGAGTTTGAAGGCTATTATAAAGGCAGCGGACGCTATGCCGTCCGCTTTGTGACCAAATCCGCCGGTAACTGGAACTACCGGATAAAAAGTGAATTGCCTGAGCTCGATGGGCAGGCAGGAGCTTTTGTCTCCGCCGATCCCTGGCCGGGGAAATACCAGAATGGTGACATCCCGGAACTAACCAATTGGTGGAGTGATAAACCTGATATAGAAGACTTTACCGACGGGCATCAGGGTGCTAATACAATTTACCGTTTTCAAGAAGAATTTTTGATGGATTGGGCGGAGCGGTGGAAGTGGTTGGAGTGAAGGCGTAAGCTATGATGAACTTTGACAGACACCTGCCAAGTTTTGTCCTTAAGTTAAAAGCATATAGAGTTGGTGGGAAAAGTAGGCAGTAAAAGTTATGTCTTAATGATTTTGAGCCGCAAAAAAATCGTGACGTAGGATTTGATAACATAATTCCACAAGGAATTTAACATCCCGGCGGAAATACTCCTTTCCTGATAAACATAATTGGCTAACTATTTCTCCGCCAAATCCTTCTTATTCTAACTCAGAAGAATTTTATCGCCTACATCACCCTCGTCTCAGAATACAGATCATACGCTGCTACTAACAGTTGGTGGTCGGGGGCCTGACCGTAGCGGGGGTACTTTTGCAATTCGTTTCGCTGCTCTGCAAAAACAGGAAGGTATGCTGTCTCCAGCTCACCCCAGATGATTACCAAGTACGCATAGGGTATTTTGCTCGAACGTCCCTTCTCCATCCATTCGTCCAAAAGAGATTCATCTAAGGGTTGGGGATAATTAGGGCCTTCAAACATGTTGTTTTTTTAAAATAAAATTCATCATCAAAGATAGGCCAGTCTAGCCCATGTTCAAAAAGAAGTTGCTATTATGGAGGTGGATTTTGTTAGATTTAAATTTAACTATGTCGAATTTGTAGCATTCCAATGCTTGGGTTTTTTTAGTAGTAGTTTAATTTTCATCCTTTGGCTGTGCCGATCTAGCTTAGCAATGGTTATAGTTTGAAAATATATTTTTTATATGCGGCTCAGGTGTTTCTATTATTGCCAATAATCATGATATTTGTAAGTAATAGTTACAAATATCATGATTATTGTAAGTAAGTAATGAATTATGTTTCTCAGAAAACAAATATTGGAAGGTTCCGGAAATGAAAGTCTGTTTCTTTGGGGGGCTCGTCAGACAGGTAAAAGTACTTTGTTAAAAAGTCTTTTTCCGGATGCGATATGGTTTGATCTTTTGTTGTCAGATACCTATTTAAGGTATAAATCCGAACCACAGCAATTTCGCCAGGTAATTTTGGCTAGGGACCGTATGGAGGTTGTCGTAGTTGACGAGATTCAAAAGATTCCTGAACTGCTTGACGAAATTCATTGGTTGATTGTAAATCATTCGATAAAATTCATCTTGAGTGGATCAAGTCCTAGAAAAATCATTCGGTCTGGGCATAACCAATTGGGAGGGAGAGCTCTAAGATACGAGTTGTATCCATTGATTCAATCTGAAATTCCAGATTTTGACTTGTTGAGAGCGTTAAATAACGGATTGCTTCCAAGGCACTATCTGGCAGAAAATCCGAAAAAACTAATAGATGCATATATCGGAAATTACCTAAAAGAGGAAATTATTGCTGAAGCAAAGATCAGAAATATCAATGCGTTTACCCAATTTTTAGAGGCGGCTGCGTTTTCCAACGGAGAAATGGTCAATTATTCAAATATCGCTTCCGAGTGTGGGGTAAGCCATAACACCGTTAAGGAATATTTTCAAATTTTAGAAGATACATTACTCGGGCGTTTTGTTCCTTCATTTCAAAAAAAACCAAAGCGAAGGGTGATACTGACATCCAAGTTCTATTATTTTGACATAGGCATTACAAATAAACTTCTAAAAAGAGGGAAAATTGAAGCAAGAAGCGAGTCTTTTGGGCGTGCCTTTGAGCATTTTATCTATCAGGAATTATATGCCCATAGTAAATACTCTGAGAAAGATTATGTTATCTCGTACTGGCGGACGACTTCGCAGATAGAAGTGGATTTTATCCTCGGTGATCATGAGGTGGCGCTAGAGATTAAAGGAACGAATAATATTCAAACCCGTCATCTTAAGGGATTAAAAAGCTTTGCGGAAGAATATTCGGTGAGAAGACTAATCGTTGTGAGTGATGATCCTTTAGAGCGAAGAATTGGTGAAATTTCAGTTATACCATGGAAGCAATTCTTGGAACAGCTCTGGAAAAATGAAATTATTTGAAAAAGAAGTGCAATTCTACAATCAATTACCGGCTTTGGTAATTGTTGCCACTGTAACTGTGCACCATGTGGTAATTAGGGAGATAAGAAACCAACATAGCAAACCAACAAGCGCTATGTGCTAGTTGAACTTTTTGATGCCTGCACCCATACATTAATCTATTGTGGAATATGACGTGTAATATGGTTTAGTCATCGGGAACCATTCCTTTCATTTTACGACATTTTTTGATCTTTAGATAATCTAAAATTTACCCCCTCTATACCTCATAGAATTTATCAATTTAATTTTAAATACAATAGATGTATATTTACACAATAAGAGAGAGCCAGACACACTATAAATAAAAATTTACATGAAAAAAATCACACTAATATTAGTCCTCCTAGCCAGCACATTACTGACGGGCAGGGCACAGGAAACCCCGCCGGTAGATGGCTGGTCTGGAGCGACCAAGAAAAGTCCAAGCAATGCCATAGCAACCCAAAATGCTGACTGGTGGCCAAATCAGTTGAATCTTGGCATTCTCCGTCAGCACTCGGAGCTTTCCAATCCACAGGGAGCGGACTTCAATTACGTGAAGGAATTCAATAGCTTGGATTACGAAGGGCTAAAAAACGACATCCGAGATCTAATGACTGATTCCCAAGACTGGTGGCCTGCGGATTTTGGTCATTATGGCGGGTTGTTTATCAGAATGGCCTGGCACAGTGCGGGCACATACCGATCAGGTGATGGCCGTGGTGGTTCGCGTTCAGGTCAGCAGCGGTTTGCACCGCTCAACAGTTGGCCTGACAATGGCAATTTGGACAAAGCTCGAAGATTGCTGTGGCCAGTCAAACAGAAATATGGAAACAAGATATCTTGGGCAGATTTGATGGTTTTGACGGGCAATGTTGCCTTGGAGTCCATGGGATTTGAAACGTTCGGATTTGCAGGTGGACGGGAAGATGTATTTGAACCGGAGTTGGATGTTTATTGGGGCAAAGAAAAAAAATGGTTGGATGACAAGCGCTATTCAGGTGATCGTGAACTGGAGAATCCTCTAGCTTCAGTTCAGATGGGGTTGATCTATGTAAACCCGGAAGGTCCGAACGGAAATCCCGACCCCGTATTGGCTGCGCATGATATCCGGGAGACATTTGCCAGAATGGGAATGAATGATGAAGAAACCGTAGTCTTAATCGCAGGAGGCCATACCTTAGGCAAAACACATGGCGCAGGTCCCGCTTCACATGTAGGTGCTGAGCCTGAGGCCGCCGATATGGAAGACCAAGGATTTGGTTGGAAGAGTTCGTACAAATCCGGAAAAGGTGCTGACGCAATCACTTCCGGAGTGGAAGTCACGTGGACGTCGACCCCCGCCCAATGGAGTCATGACTTTTTGACGTTCCTTTTCAAATATGAATGGGAGTTGACGAAAAGTCCTGCCGGTGCACATCAGTGGGAAGCAAAGGATGCCGGGGATATAATCCCAGATGCTTTTGATTCCAACAAAAAGCAGCCACCGTATATGTTGACGACGGATTTGTCTTTACGGTTTGACCCGGTTTATGAGAAAATATCCAGAAGGTTTTTGGAAGATCAGGATGCTTTCAATGACGCATTTGCTAGAGCATGGTTTAAGTTAACACATCGGGATATGGGGCCAAAAACAACCTATTTGGGTCCCGAAGCTCCGACTGAAGATTTGATTTGGCAGGATCCCATTCCCGCAGTAAATCATACCTTAGTCAATGCTCAGGATATCACCAGCTTGAAGTCAAGTATTCTGAGTTCCGGATTGAC
This sequence comes from Lunatimonas sp., assembly GCA_035460985.1. Classification (GTDB taxonomy): domain Bacteria; phylum Bacteroidota; class Bacteroidia; order Cytophagales; family Cyclobacteriaceae; genus Lunatibacter. The sequence goes on along the minus strand of DATHWC010000273.1, from coordinate 495 downwards.
TATCAGCGAGATGGTTTCCACTGCTTGGGCTTCTGCTTCTACTTACAGAGGTTCTGACAGACGTGGCGGAGCCAATGGAGCCAGAATCAGACTAGCTCCACAGAAGGATTGGGAAGTGAACAATCCTGAGCAACTACAAAGAGTATTGGGTACATTGGAGAAAATACAAAATGACTTCAATGCAAAATCCAACAGCAAGAAGGTTTCTATGGCTGACTTAATTGTCCTTGCCGGCAATGCAGGCGTTGAAAAAGCAGCGGCCAATGCAGGTCACTCTATTCAGGTACCTTTTTCCCCAGGCAGAATGGATGCTTCGCAGGAGCAAACAGACATAGAATCGTTCGAACTTTTGGAGCCAATGGCTGATGGATTCAGGAACTACCTTAAAACCAGATATACCGTTTCCACGGAGGAGTTATTGGTGGACAAAGCCCAGCATTTGACCTTGACCGCTCCCGAGATGACGGTACTTGTAGGTGGCCTTCGGGCTCTTGG
>DATHWC010000272.1:0-32817 GCA_035460985.1 Lunatimonas sp. | reverse complement strand
AGGGGAGCTTATTAGTAAGGTAAGGGGCATCCGCATTTTAAGTGCAGAAAAATTGAATGGTAAGATCTTCTATGATGAAGCTATGAGCACACTTTCCAAAAACCAATATGAAGATCTAATGGATGTCGCAGATAAAGACTCGAATACCAAATTTATGGTCCGAGAAGAAAATGGAATCATACAGGAACTATTAATGCTCTCCGGTACCCAGGAAAGTTTCACCCTCCTGAGCATGTTGGGTAATTTTACCTATAAGGATCTAAATATGCTGGCAGAAAAGACAAATATGCCGGGAATGGATGAATACAATAAAGGGAAAAATAAGAATAACTAAAAACAAACACAACTATGAAAAAATTGATTTTGGCGATCTGTATGAGCATCGCCGTCAGTCCCATATTTGCCCAAAGTAAAAGTGTTGCGTCAGTATATCAAAAATATAAGTCACATCAGGATTTCTTTCACCTTGATCTTGGCGGCAACTTTATGAATCTGGCCAAATCCTTCAACGTGAAATTAGATGATGGTCAAGAAGAATCAATATCCCAATCCATAGAAAAAATCATAATGTATAAACTTCCGGTAACTGGCGAAGCAGCCGGAAGTGAATACCTTAGTTTACAAAAAGGCTTGGAAAAGGAGAAGTTTGATGTATTGATGGAAGCAGGTAAATCCAAAAGTGGCGTCATTCTCTATGGTAAAGGAGGTAGGCGAATACAGGATTTAGTGCTTTTGGTCCGTGATGATCAACTGATGGTGTTTGAGATAACGGGGGATTTTGATCCCAAAATGATTTCCGAATTGGGGAAATAGATAAAAATCGGATTCAAACAAAAAAGGAGAACCCATTCTCGGTTCTCCTTTTGATTTTTAACTACACTGCCCCAAAAGATACCAAAGTATCACGAATACCAAAATGGTGGTGAAGCATCCCCCTCCGAGTTTATAGGCTCCGTATCCGGCAAGTAATCCTTTAAATATGTTATTCATAGTTTGTGATTTTAGGTAGATTTAATGATGAAAGTGTTGATGATTAATTGGAACCGGGATAAATGTAGGGATTAGTTTTTAAAGGGTTAGAGTTATAATCGAATTAATGTATTTTAGAGACAGCTATTATCGTCGTGTTATGCCGTTTTTTAAATCAGGACATATTTTTTAAGTATATTTGAGGAAGCCCATATTCAATAACCTTCCTATGAGAGTCATTTCAATAGCTACTATTTTAGGCATCTTTGCCTTACTTTTCATTACAATTTTCCCAAGCATAGCCCAGCAGGGTGATGCAATATCAGTTATTCGTGAACGGTTAATAAAAGATGCCTTGGAAGACCGGGGGTTCCTTTCGCGGGTGAACCAATATATGACCCCTGACTTGGATGCGGCAGGAGTATATCAAGAGACGCTGAGGGCGGATGGCAGTTGGTTCGACATAGATTACCAAGATACGGATAATGAATGGGATCCATTGAAAGCATTAAATCGGACCTTGGTAATGGCCTATGCATTTTCAAAACCTGGAGATGCCTTTTTTCAAAAATCGGAGACACTTAAAGCGATAGAAAAGTCACTGACCTATTGGTATCAGGTAAATCCTGTTTGTAAAAATTGGTACAAAAATGACTTGGCCAAGCAAATGTATTTGGGAGTCATTGCCTTATTGCTTCAAGATGACATTTCTCCGTCCATATTGCAACGGATGATAGAAGATCAAACGGAAGAACCCAGGATGACCGGCTCCAATCGCACCCTTTTTGCGACTTCCGTTTTTTATCGGGGCGTGTTGGAAAGGGATCCCCTTCGGATTTCGGCAGGGGTGCAAGGGGTTTTGGATCAAATCGGCATAAATCAGAAAGAAGGTGTTCAACAAGATTATAGCTTTCACCAACACGGCCCCTACCTCTACAACGGAAGCTACGGCAATAATTTTCTTCGGGAAACGATCTGGATGGCGGCGATGGTACAGGGTACTCCATTTGCCTTTAAGAGGGAGGACCTTGCGGTATTGAGAAACTATTATTTGCAAGGAACCCGGTGGATGGTATACAGGGGATTGATGGATTACAATGTCCGGGGCCGTCAGGTAGGCCGACCCAGTGGATTTGATCAGCGCGCAGAAATCCTCCTGCCTCAATTAACGTATTTTATAGAGGCGGACCCGGATCATAATGAGGAATACACCCAATCCCGGGAAAAGATTATCCAAAGACTTCCCCAAATTGAAACGGGGCATAAGCATTTTTGGAGGTCGGATTATACGGTACACCATCGAGGTACTTATTTTACCTCTTTAAAAATGTGCTCTCAACGAACTATTGGCGTAGAAACAGATGTGAATTCGGAGAATCTATTGGGATATTACCTTCCTTACGGCCTTACCTATATCTATCGGAACGGGGACGAGTACGAGGATATTTTTCCGGTTTGGGATTGGGCTATGTTGCCAGGTGTAACTTCCCCGGATAAAGTTTATCCCATTATTAAAGGCGCATTTACCCAGCCAACACAATTTGTAGGCGGGGTAAGTGATGGCAAATATGGCGTCTCGGTCATGGACCTCGAAGTTCATGAACTTACCGGGAAAAAAGCATGGTTTTGGTTTGACAACGAGTGGATCGCTCTCGGAGCGGGAATCACCTCTACAGGTGAGGATTTCATTCAAACAGGTATCAACCAAACGAAATTAAAAGGAAATATAATGGTAAACGGAAAGCCCTTGATTGATCATGACAACGTACCAAACGATGTGTCCTGGGTCTGGCATGACAGCGTTGGCTATTTTTTCCCCAGTTCCCCGAATAGTCTTCACATCTCCGGTCAGGAACAAACAGGCGAAATGCATCGTATTTACGGGCTAGGTGAAAATACCCACCATAGCATGGATGTCTTTTCGCTTTGGCTATCACATGGATCAAAGCCAGAAAACGAAACCTATGCCTATGCGGTTATTCCAGGAATATCGGGGCAAGCGATGGAAGCGTATGTAAAGGATTCTCCGTTCGAAATTCTAGCTAATTCCGGCAAAGTGCAGGCCATATTTCACGAAAAACTGCAACTGACAGGAGTGGTGTTTCATGAGTCAATTGCTTTTCAGTTGGCCGAATCCCTTACCCTTGAGCCAAACCATCCCTGTCTCGTTCTTATTAACCACACAACAAATACCCTTGCAGTCAGCGATCCAACCGCAACTCATGAACATATAGAGTTGGTTGTAAAAGAAGCAACAGGCGCAAGTCAACGGATCATCGTTGATCTTCCCTTAGGGTTGAATGCTGGGAAAAGTGTTTCTGTTTCCATCAACTGACTTTTAACTTTTTTTAAATGGCGCAGTAGACCTTTTTAATTTAGTTTTATAACATGAAGCATATGAGATTCAACTACATCTGGCTGGGGGTACTCGCTGCATGTTCGCCGCAAGTCGATAATTCTAAAAGTTCTGATAGTTTTGAGTTATCCGTGGTAGACTCCATTCAAGTGGACTACCTGGGAAATCTTTTTGTAATGGACTATGATTCGACTTCCGGACTATATCTCAGTAGAAACAACAGCACTGACGAGATTGTCCTGTTCGATGATGCCGGGACAATAAGGGGACAGTTTACTTTCCAGCAAGACGGACCGGATGCAGTGTTCTCGGCAAATGGCTTTCTTTTAGCGCTCACTGAGGGAAAGATCATTACTATGGATCGCCAAAAGGGTATTCTGTTTTTCAACCGAAATGGTACCTTTCATAAACGGATACCAGTACCAGGAGAACATTTTTTTATTGCTGGAGCGAGTTTACCCTTTCATCCGTTAGGTGACAAACTTGCCTATGCACGACCGGAACGTGGTGGAATCGATTGGGAAAATCCAGCCGATATTTTTAAGGGAATATATTCAAGCCCATTGATGGAAGTATTGGATACAATTTCCGGAACTGTCCAGCGGACAATGGCATTTCCTCCCAATACAGTTTATGAAGACGGGAATTACTATCATGGGATATTTCCGATACTTGTAAAAAATGGAAACGAATGGATCCTTTCATTGATGGCTGAAAGAAAGTACCATATCTATCTTGAAAATGGTAATGAATTGGAATACAGTAGAACAGTGGATTTGGATCTAAATGATGCCGTTGATATAAAGGGTGCCCCAAATGTTGATCAGATGTATGAGGCAAACCAATTCAACATATTTGGGCGGTTCCATGAGATGTATACTCATGACGGGTTGGTCCTCGTGGTGTATTCAAAAGGTGTCAAGGAAGAAATAGCCATGCAATTTAATCCCGAGAATAGGGATGAGTGGGGTTCATTTGTTCAGGGAATTCCCCTCTATTTGGCAGTGTTTGACAGTGATCACCAGCTACTTTGCAAAGACCTTCCCCTTCCTGCCGGAATACAATTAACACCGGTTATCAACAATCAGGGGGAAATTTTGGCCATAAAAAACCAGGAATATTGGGGCGTGGAGGAAGATTTTGTCACGGTATACAAAATGAAATTTTCACAATAGACCGATACAAGAGCAAAGCCGATTGGAACCAATTCCCAATGCTAGTTTTAACCTTTCACTCCCAGTAGCCAAAATACCTCCCCATCCAGTAGGCTACCAGAAAATAGGTTCCGCTGTCTTCGGTCTGTCCCCCATCTCCAATGTCCATCAGTTTGGGGTTGGTGTTCCATCTGGAAATATTACCTTCCGGGCTCGGAATCGCTTTATCTGCCTGGTCTTTTAGGGTCCGGTGCGGTAAATAATCCCTTCGTAAATCCCAACGATGGCTGTTTTCCATTTTCCAGTTGATCAAATCTATGGGAAACTGCTGGATTTCCTCTAGGGCGATTTCCAAGTCGCCGTCCTTTTCCAATAGTGCGCTGGCGAAAACATTCCAAATAGGCATACGGTCCGAGCGCACGGCCTCCCAGGTTCTATCTAAGCTAGTTGCGAAAACTTCACGGTCGGGATTGTCCTTTGGCAAATAGGAAAGTAAGTTATAGTAGGGTAGGAAGTTTAAAATGTCATCAGAATGGCTAATATCAAAAGGGCTCGTAATCTTGGCGTATCTGGCATTTTCCAAATAGCCGTGCTCATCCACCAAATGCCGATATACCACTCCAAACTTGGCTTTTTTTGTCAAATTCTCTGCTGTTTTTAAGAAGGACAATATCTGAAGTGAATTTAAACTGCGCTCAAATTTCCAATTGGGAGAATGATTGAGAGAATCCGGATGCCAAATGCCCCACCGGGTGGGCAACCCGTCAAAATCGATCAGGTGATACTCATTGTCAATAATATTGGTGACTATCCGGTCTATATGATTTACAACCTCTTGTTTCTCTGAATTGTCAGCCACCAAATCATGATAGAGAGAAAGCGAATATACGTGTCCGGTAATCTCATCAGAGCTAGTATCATCCAACCATTGCCACTCGCCATCTGGGGACGGGTGCCATACCTTTGGGTGCGGCGAGCGGGAAGGAGTCACGGTATCTGAAGCCCGGGCAAAAGAACGGGCAGGTAATCCGGAAATTCCGGTTACGCTTTCCAACCGGGCCAGGGCCTTATAGGTTTGGGTCGCTTTTTGCCGTGCATCCTCGCTCTTGGTAACAGCATATCGGTAACTCTGGGCAATTAGGTAACAGGCTGTCCATAACCCATCGTTGTCTTCATTATCCATATAGCTTGTCGATATGTCTCCCGGTTTGGATAATTTCGATCGGTTTACCAGCCCCAAGCGGGTATGCCGATCTTCGATTATTTTTTCAATGTAATCTGCCTTACTCTCCAATGTCATTTCCTCCCGGCGGATTTCTGAGATTCCTTCTGGAGTTCCTATCCAGCTCTTGTTGGGACCCAATGGCAACAGGGCGGTTATTTTGTCATTTGGCAGCCACCTTTCCCCTGCAAAGTAGTGCCATTTATTGTTGTCAAAAAAGAGAGCCCCCTTGTCCGTGCCCATCCACTTATTGGTTCCGTCTACTTTGATTTCTGTTACAGGACCAAAGGGCAGACCGTCATTTCCTCTCGAAACCCAGTGATCTCCATTTTCCGCAATTCGACCGACAGCCCATTGGGAGCTGAAATAAATGTCCTTACCTTCATTTTCTGTCTGCAACGCATGATACGTTCCCTCATGGCCAACAGCCATTAGGTGTTCGTCCAAATTAATCCACCTGTTGTCCTCTTTAATCCAAAGGCCAGAGAAAGTTGCTAGCCAGAGATTTCCGTTGGCGTCTTTAGCGATATCGTTGACTATCATGGAGCTGGGAAATTCTACCTTTTTCCAACTTCCCGTCCAAGTATATAGCCCTTCGCTGGTTCCAACGTGGAGTGTGTTTGCATCTTCCCAAAGCATACACCGAACCGCATCTCCATTAGATAGAGGCGGATTGGGGATTATCATTCCCTCCGCCGTTTGTATCCCCGTGGAAGATGCGATCCAAATTTGACTATTTAAGTCCAATGTACTACTGGTAATGCCTGTTTTCAAAAGCTTTGGGCTCCAATCGTTTTTATCATACCTAAAAATTCCATTTGAAGTGATGACATCAATGGCCTCTCCGTTTGCCACCATCTCAATGACACAATTTTCCGCTTCAGTTGGTAGCGAAATGTCGGTTTTTATGGTTTGCAGAAATGTGTTAGAGGAAGGTTTGACTTGGCTTTTGGCAGGCCCAGCTAATAGAATAGGTGCCAAAAAAATAATTAAATGGGATCGCATGGAGGCTGTTTTGTTTTGGAAGTTTACTTATGGAGTATACTTTTTTACTCCCTTTTGGGCTATTGGAAGCGGAATGGATTTTTTGGAAATAAAAAAAGCGCCGATTCCCATCGGCGCTGCTTTAAAAATGATGCAAGGAGTATAAAAATATTGCTGTATTACTCCCTCAAAAGTACATTGATTTTCCTCCACGAATAGTCACTTTACCGTTAAGCTTACTTTATTTAAAGCGACCATTTGACGTCAGGACATAATATTCTAATAACATGAAGCAACTATTTCGGGTATACATGCCGCTTCGCTTATTTTTTCGTACTTTTGCACCAAATTAGAAACTATTGAAAGCGAGAACGTTAAAAAAAGATAAAGTTAATATCATCACCATGGGGTGTTCCAAAAATCTCGTGGACTCGGAAGTACTCCTGAGCCAGCTTCGGGGAAATGGTATTGATGCCCAACATGAGTCAAAAGGTAAAGACAACAATATCGTCATCATCAATACCTGTGGCTTTATTGACAATGCCAAGCAGGAATCCATCAATACCATTCTGGAATATGCCGATGCCAAGGATCGGGGACTGGTGGACAAGGTTTATGTGACTGGTTGCCTCTCCCAGCGCTATAAGGATGATTTGGAAACGGAGATTCCCCAAGTAGATGCCTTTTTCGGGACCCGGGAATTACCAGCCTTGTTGAAAAAATTCAAGGCAGATTACAAACATGAACTGGTTGGAGAGAGACTTTTGAGCCATTCGGCGCATTATGCCTATATGAAAATTTCCGAAGGCTGTGACAGACCTTGCTCATTCTGTGCCATACCGCTTATGCGTGGTGGCCACCAGTCAAGGCCCATCGAGGAACTAGTCAAGGAAGCCCGGCATAAGGCATCCCAAGGGACAAAAGAACTGCTTTTGATTGCTCAAGACTCCACCTATTACGGGTTGGATTTGTATAAGAAAAGACAGCTTCCGGACCTTTTGCGTGCCCTTTCCGATGTACAGGGAATCGACTGGATACGGCTTCATTATGCTTATCCAACTGGGTTCCCGATGGAGGTAATAGACGTAATGGCAGAGCGGAGCAACATCTGCAACTATTTGGATATTCCTCTCCAGCACGGATCTTCAGAGGTATTGAAGATTATGAGGAGGGGTACAAGTAGGGAAAAGCAGGAAGAACTGATTTATCGAATACGCGAAAAAATACCTGAAATAGCGATACGTACAACATTGATAGCTGGGCATCCCGGAGAAAATGATCCTGAATTTCAGGAGATGATGGATTTTGTGGCCCGCATGCGTTTTGAGCGAATGGGCGTATTTACCTATTCCCATGAGGAAGATACGCACGCCCACCAACTGGAAGACCACGTCCCTGCCGAAGTGAAGCAAGATCGGGCCAATCAATTGATGGCCCTTCAGGAGCAGATTTCCTTTGAAATCAATCAGGAGAAAATTGGGAAAACCTACAAGGTGCTTATAGATAAAAAGGAAAGCGGACATTTTGTCGGCCGTACCGAATTTGATTCCGTGGAAGTGGACAATGAAGTGTTGATTGATGCCAAGAAATTTTACTGTAGGGTGGGGGATTTTGTGCACGTTAAAATCACAGACGCCACGGAGTTTGATCTTTATGGGGTGATTGTCTAATGCAATTCCATTTGTAAAATTAAGAATGTATACAAAAAGTCCGGGAATAGCTGTCCCGGACTTTTTCTTTTAACCGACACGAAGTACTTTTAGGCTACGAAAAGCTAACATTTTCCAGATGAAACTAATCGAGGTAACTTCCAGAGAACAAGAAAGGGAATTTTTGAATATGGCGGTGAGGCTATATCAGGCAGAGAAAAACTGGATCAGACCGTTGGATTCCGATATTGAAAACATATTTGATCCGAGCAAAAACAAACTGTATAAATCCGGCGGAAAGGCGATCCGTTGGTTGTTGGTAGATGAAACCGGAAAAACCATCGGGAGAAATGCCGCATTTGTAAATCCCAAGTGGAAAGAGAAGCAACCCACCGGTGGCATGGGTTTTTTCGAATGCATTCAGGACAAATCAGCTGCTTTCATGCTTATAGATGCGGCCAAAGACTGGCTGCAAAACCAAGGTATGGAGGCAATGGACGGACCAGTCAACTTTGGTGAACGGGATAAATGGTGGGGCCTTCTTGTGGAAGGATTTACACCGCCTAACTACAATATGCCTTTTAATTTTCCATATTATCGGGAATTTTTTGAATCCTATGGCTTTCAGCTATACTTCAAGCAATATACATATATGCGTCCGGTTCGTGGAACGGGTTTTGACCCCAAGATGATAGAACGATCTAAAGCGATATTAGAGGATCCCGATTACGAGTTCAGGTATTTGAAAGGGAAGGAACTTTGGGAGAAATTTCCCGAATATTTTATGACCGTATATAACAAAGCATGGGCAAGGCATATGGGGAAAAGCATCACCGAGCGGGAAGCAAAGCTGATGTTGGCCAAGATGAAGCCGGTGATTGATCCATATCTAATTTATTTTGGGTTTTTTAAAGGTGAACCAATATCCTTCTTTATCAACATTCCCGAGATCAATCAGATCTTTCAACATGTTGACGGGAAGCTGGATCTGTTGGGAAAAATAAAGTTCCTTTGGAACAAAACCTTTAACCCACCGAATAAGATGTTGGGACTGGTTTTTGGAGTAGTACCTGATTTTCAGGGAAAAGGGGTGGAGAGTGCGATGATCCTTTCCTACAGGGATTTTTTGGATATCAAGAAGCTCAAATACCTTACCATTGAAATGAACTGGATCGGAGACTTCAATCCCAAAATGATGCGGGTATGTGAACAACTCCTGGCCACAATCTACAAAACCCACCATACTTACCGATATTTATTTGACCGCAAAAAGCCGTTTGAGCGTCATCCAATTTTTAGTTAGTCATTCAATATCGTTTAATTAATTGTATCGGAGTAACTTTTCCAAAGTTTATCACTTGTTTTCACTCATCCCGATAGTCAAGAGTAACTTTGGAAAAGTTATTGACCGTATTTTTTCTTAGCTATAAGATATTGGTTAATGAGTGTATATTGAAATTGAAAAACCCCTTCAGATTGTAACCTGAAGGGGTTTTCAGTGAATTTGCCTAGTTGCCTGATGCCATCTTTATTACCTAGTTAGTTTTAGGCCCCTGTCCCATTACCAATTTCAAAACGCCTCCTTGGATAATATCTCCATGTCTGATGCTAAATCCCTGAATATCCTCGCCATTGAACTGTTGCTGCTGTATATAATAAGATTCAGGACTATTGTTTGCTGCATCAATTGTAAAGGTACCCCCCGGGTAGTAGGAAGGGTGCAGTTTGATGGTGGCTTTGTCAAAGGTGGGACTGCCCAGTTCATATTGAGGGTTCTCTTCCGTTCCCGCATTCATTTGAAATAGCCCGAGCTTCATCAGTACGGATAAGGATCCCATTAACCCCTGATCCTCGTCACCGTTAAAGCCAAGTTGTGGAGTCAATGCACTGAAAGCCCGGTTTACCACTTTTTTGGACCAATATTGGGTAAGGTCTGGTCTGTCTAGATAATTAAAGATAAAGGCCGTCTGCATGGAGGGTTGGTTTCCATAGTTGATGGGGATTCTTCGGTATTCGGGATTGGTTTCTACAGCATGGGATGTTCCGGAGGTAAAACCCAGTTCCTCGGCCTCTTCGAATTGTCGGTTCAGCTTTTCCACGGCCTTTTCCTTCCCCCCCATCAGTTCTGCCAATCCCGGCAGGTCATGGGGAACAAACCACGTAAACTGAGCTCCATTGGCTTCCACGTATCCTTTTCCATAATCATAAGGGTCAAAGGGAGTAAACCAATTTCCATCCACATCCTTTGGACGAATCCAGGTTGACTCGGGATCATAGAGGTTTTTATAGTTAGAGGATCGGTCTAGAAAGTATTCCACATCGGATGTTTTCCCCAGGCTCTTTGCAAGCTGTGCAAGAGTCCAGTCCTGATAACTGTATTCCAAGGTTTGCCCTGCGCCTTGCTCATGACCGCCAAACCGACCCCGTGGATTGGGATAAGGGACATATCCCAAGGAAATATAATCTTCCACATTACCTCCCAAAGCGGTATTGTGCTCGTATCCGGATTTGCTCATCATTCCGTCGGGCATATGGTTCTTTTTCAGGCCCTCGTAGGCAAGGTTAATATCGAATCCCCGGATGCCTTTTTGATAGGCAGCCACAAAGAAAGGCGTGGAAGAGGCACCTGTCATTACATACGTATAGTTTCCTCCCGAAGGTCCTCGGGGAATAAGACCACCATCCTTGTAATACTGTAATAAGCTGTTTGCAAACTCTTCCATGATGTCTGGATAAACCAATCCCCAAAGTACACTGATGGTCCATTGTGCTCCCCAGAATGAATCCGAGTTAAAATGCCGGAACTTGGGTTTGCCAGCATCATCCAAGGGGAGTTGACCAATGCGGAACTCCTCCCCCGTATTATCTGGATAGGCTCCATTGAAATCGGAGATAGTCCTTCTCCCCTGAAGGGCTTTCCAAAGATCGGTATAGAATCGACGCTGCTGTTCATCAGTTCCCCCTTCTACCTTTATCCTTGCCAGGAATTCATTCCATACCGCTTTGGTTTCAGCGACCGTAGCATCAAAGTCCCACCCGGGCAATTCTTTTTCCATATTCAACGCTGCATTTTCAGGACTGGTGTAGGAAATGCTGACTTTCATCAAAACTGGTTTGTCTACTCCACTGCCAAAAGTCAAGATTTTGTTTGCTTCTCCTTCTACCGCTAGAAGTGATTGAATGTCACGGTCAACCTGCACTTGAAAATAGACAGTTATAGGCTTTGGTCTTCGGGAGGTAGGGCTGTTGGTGACTTGGCCCCGCAGCATTCGGTCATTTATTTGGGTCAATTCACCATTAATGATTTCACTGGGCCCCAACATGCCTGCCAGATTGAAAAGGATCCCCGTTTCTTTATTTTCCGGAAAGGTATATCGGTGCATACCTACCCTATGGGTAGACGTAAGTTCAGCATCTACTCCGAACCGGGAAAGGTGAACCTGGTGATATCCGGGCTCCACGGTTTCGGCATCGTGGCTGAAATGGGAATAGTAATCCGATACATACGCAGAAGCGGAATCTTCAAAGGCGATGGGCATCACGGATATACCTGACATTTGCCAAGCATGGATGTGGCTAAATCCCTTGATGGTATCCGTGTCATAGCGGTATCCCGTCCCCCAAGCTCCGTCTATCTGATTGTCAGGACTCAGGTTGACCATCCCAAATGGCCTGGTGGCAGAGCTGAAGAAAAACCACCTGGAATTTGCCGCATCTAATAGGGGGTAAACTAATTCAACCGGCCGGAACGTATCTTCTATGGATTCCTGAGGCTGTTGACAAGATTGGAGGAAAATAAGGGAGCTAATAAGGCAAAACAGTCGGCTTTTCATTTTTGCTGGCGATATTTTGGGATTCTTAGTGGATTGTCTATTTTTTGGATAGGGCCAATTGCCAGTTCCAGCTGTCCCGAAGGGCGTCTTCTAAGCTGTATTGTGCTTTCCAACCTAACTTTTCCTCAATTTTTTGGGTGTCGGCCCATACCTTTACCACATCTCCCGGTCTTCTTGGGCCAATCTGATAATTTAGCGGTTTGCCGCTTACCTTTTCGAATGTTTGAATGACTTCCAACACGGTGTTTCCATTGCCGGTACCTACATTGAAGAGATCATAGTAACTTTCGTTTTTATCTTGAAGATATTCTATCGATTTAACATGGGCGTCTGCCAAGTCCATAACATGGATGTAATCACGGACACAAGTTCCGTCTGGGGTGTCATAGTCATTGCCATAAACGGTCAACTTTTCCCTCAGTCCTATTCCTGTCTGGGTTACGAATGGGACAAGATTGGCAGGTACGCCTAGAGGTAACTCACCAATTAACGAGCTTTTGTGAGCACCAATGGGATTAAAATATCTGAGGGAGATAATTCGCATCCTGGCACCGCTTTTCACCACATCAACTAATATGTCCTCACAGATTTTTTTGGTATTTCCATAAGGGCTTTCGGCGTCTTTTCTTGGAGTAGTTTCTTTTACCGGCAATTCGTCCGGCTGGCCATAGACGGTACAAGAGGATGAAAACACCAGGTCTTTCACGCCAAATTCTGTCATTGTTTCCAGCAGTACAATCAAAGAACCCACATTATTGCGGTAATACTTCAGAGGTAAGGCGGTGCTTTCACCCACAGCTTTATTTGCAGCAAAATGGATCACTCCGCTAAGCTGATGCTCGCTAAAAATTTGCTCCATGAGCTTTTTATCATTGCAGTCGCCTTCATAATAGGGGATGTCTTTTCCAAGAATTTGCTTGAGTCCGGCCAATGCGGACTTATTGGAATTTGAAAAATCATCGATGATGATGGGTTGATAGCCTGCGCTGATCAGAGCTATGGCAGTATGGGAACCAATGTATCCGGCACCGCCTGTGATTAAAATTTTTTCCATAGCCAAATATACACCAATCGTAAACTTCCCATAGATAATACCGTCGAAAAAATCGGGGACAAACGCGTTAATTGATATTTCACGTCTTTACAACACCCGCATGGTCGAAAAGAACTAGGATAAATTTTTCTTTTCCAAAGAATTACTTACTTTTGCAGGCGAAAGGGGGTGTACCATATGATTGTAGTAAACGTAAAAGAAAACGAATCCATTGAGAAAGCATTAAAACGCTTTAAAAAGAAGTTTGACAAAACTGGTGTGATCAGGGAACTGAGAAGAAGACAGGCGTTTGAAAAACCCTCTATTAGCCGCAGAACAGAGGTTATTAAAGCGGCTTATAAGCAAAGAATGCAGGAAGAGGAAAGTAATTAAGTTTATTTTTCTTTCATATAGAAAAAAATTAGCATATTGGTGATTCAATTCACCGATATGCTTTTTTCGTTTATTACCTATTTGGAACATGAGAAACGGGCCAGCCCCCATACTGTCCTTGCCTACCAGAAAGACCTTGAGCAGTTTCAGGAATTCATAACTATCTCTTTTGGGTTGGCCGATATGGCAGAGGCGGGACACGCCGAGATCAGAGCTTGGATGATAGATCTGATTGAACAAAAGTTGACTTCCACTACGGTAAACAGAAAGATGGCCACACTCCGGTCATTTTATAAATTTTTACTCCGGTCCGGAGAAATCGAAAAAGATCCTACCTATAAGTTACGCTCCCTAAAAAAGGGACGCTCCCTTCCGGAATTTATTCAGGAAGATGCCATCGACAAAGTACTGTCCGAAATGAACTTCACCCAGGACTTTCCTGGGCAACGGGATAGGCTTGTTATGGAGTTTCTTTACTTGACTGGAGTCAGGCTTTCTGAATTGTTGTCGATTCGTTGGAAGGATATTAATCTGTATAGTGATGAAGTCATGGTACTAGGGAAGAGGAAAAAATACAGAATTATTCCATTAACAAAATCCTTAAAAACAAATATAATTTTATATAAAAAAGTATTTGAAGAAACATTTTCAAATATAGAAGAAAGTGACTACTTTATCGTTAGAAACAGTAAGGAGCAAGCATATCCCATGATGATATACCGAATCGTAAGAGAGCATCTTGATCTTTTTGTACAGACTACTAAGAGAAGTCCACACCTATTGAGGCATACTTTTGCGACTCACCTATTAAATAAGGGGGCCGACCTAAATGCGGTCAAAGATCTTTTGGGACACAGCAGTTTGGCAGCTACCCAAGTCTACACCCACAATTCTATCGAGAAACTTAAGGCTGTGTTTGAACAGGCACATCCTAAAGCTTAAATAAAAGTATAACTTTTAACCGTTTAGTATTATGAAATTACAAATGCATTCCATTCACTTTGACGCTGATCAAAAGCTCATCAACTTTATCCAGAAAAAAGCGGATAAACTGGACACCTATTATGATCAGATTATTGACGGAGAGGTTTTTATGCGGTTGGATAAAAACCATAAAAGTGAAAACAAGATTGTTGAGGTAAAGCTCAACGTCCCAGGCAAGCAACTTTTTGCCAAAAACCAAAGCGATTCCTTTGAAGCTGCGGCCGACGAAGCTGTTGAGGGATTGAGGCGGCAGATCAAGAAATACAAGGAGAAATTGGTTCTGGCCAAACAATAGGAAAGAATATGTCAAAAACCGCCGAGAAGGCGGTTTTTTTTTCACCTTTGTTTTCTTGTCTCCACTAGATAGTATTTTTTACTCAGTTCATATTTTCTCAAAGAAGTGTCTCCTTTCCAAATACTCCCCATAATCTCCAAAAAATATTTTGCATCCCAATTGATTGAAGCGATCTCTGATTGGTTATCGTTGAGTTCAAATTTTATAATGGAATCTTCACCGCATATTAGAAGTTCATATTCATTGATTTGTTCGATCGAGTCTCCTTCCAAATTGATCAATTCATAGTCCGTATCCAGTCCAATTCGAATCTTACTGCTGTGATGCGGATTTCCTATAAAACCCACTTTGGTGCCAAGAGGTATGTTTTTCTCTTCGAACAAATCATCGATCTGCACGCCCTCATGGGGGATTGATAGGGGGTAGGAAATTAGGCAGCCATTGAAGAATACCAACATGATTGCCAAGCTTAGGTGCTGAAATTGGAGAATATTTCTTCGGAAAATGATGAAAAGAAAAAGGCATAAGCCAGCCCCAATCATCCAATGTATAGCTAACATCAGCGGGCTTTCTAAACCGATATTCCAATATACTGCAACTATCAATACAAGTGCATTGATAGCAAGAATGGCTATTCCCCAACCGTTCAAGTTTTTTCTATTATTACCCTGGCCACGTACAATCATCCAAGCCACTCCCACCGTAACTAGTGGAGCAACAGGAAGGAGATATCTGTCATAAAATTTGGATACGAGGGAAGTCATTAAGATGATAGCCACCAGCCAGACTAAAACGAATCCAAAAAATGCCTTATTTTCATCCTTGACGATCAGGAATGAGGTAATCGTTTTTTTCCCGGTAAATAATAGCCAAGGAAGAAAAAGCGCGACCATTAACCCTGCAGCCATAAAAAAATATCTGACGATCAACGTAACTCGCTGACCGACACGCATGCCTACCTGATCCTCAATGAATGAATTCAGGTATTCGGGGCCAAATTTGGCATACATGATAACAAACCAAGAAACGGAAATCACAAGCCCCGCAAGTACTGCTGGCCAGTAGAATAGTTTTTTCCAGCTAATTCGCTGATATGGATTCACAAGTAAATATCCAAGAGCAAGAAATCCCAATGCAGCCGCTGGAAGCCCCTTTACTTCAAAAGCCAAACCAAATCCAAGAAAAATCATCCATAGGTATTTTTTTGGGACATCATCACCGTACTTTAACGCCGCAGTGACTCCCCATGCACTCAGGGTGACGAATAGGACCAAGAGAATATCTGGGATAGACCTGGAGCTGGAGAAAATTACGAGGGGTTGGGCAGCAATCATCCAGCCCGCTAGAGCTGCGATAGATTTATTTCCACTAGCCAGTTTGCCTATAGCATAAACTAATCCGATAAGTGCTCCTCCTGCGGCTAGAAATAATATGCGTGAAGAAAACGCTGAGATTCCAAAAATTTTAAACCCTGCCAAGACGGCCCAATAGGTTAAGATTGGCTTTTTGAACCTTAATTCTCCATTTCCCAAGTAAGTAGTAAAAAAATCCCCATTTTTTATCATCTGGAGTGCAGCATCTGAGTAATACATTTCGTCTGGATAGTGGAAATGAAAATTCAGGGAAAATGGACCTATCAACAAGAGGAATACACCAAGTATAAACCAAGGAGAATTATTCCACGTGGTTGAAGCTGAAAGTTTTTTTATGAACATCGGGTGCAAATGTATATTAATACAAATTGTTTTTTGGGAGTTTTCTGAAAATCAATTTTCTAATTATAACTACTGTCGTCCGAGATCGAAAAGACTCGAAATAATTTAATCTAAGAATATCACAAAATCAATGAGGGGGCTTTTAAATAATTTTCGTATTTTAGTCGGACGACAGTAATATTTAATATTATTTCGTCATGATCGATTCTTATTCAGAAAAGCAATCTAAGTACCTGCTAATCCTTATTCTGGTCGTTGTTTCAGGTTTTAAACTTGCTTTTACTGTATTGAGTCCGGTTAGCCTGTTTTCGGAGGAGACCCAGTATTGGCTTTGGTCCAAGCATCTTGACTGGAATTATTACTCCAAACCCCTCATGATAGCAGTTTATAACAAAATAGGTACCATGTTTTTTGGCGACACTGAAATAGCTGTTCGATTCAGTGCATGGATTTTCACAGGTCTGGCAGCCGTTTTGGTATTTAAGCTATTTCTGTACATGTTTGGTAAACCTTTCTATGCGTTAATGGCTGCTGTTATGGTACTCGTAATGCCTTTTTTTCATCTGGCTTCAGTTTTTCATACTACCGATTCCTCCTTGGTGTTCTTCTGGATTTTTACGATGTATCTGGCATGGAAAGCAATACAGGAGTCCAAGACAAGATACTGGATCTATGCCGGTTTGGCGACTTTTGGAGGAATTTTGTCAAAGAATGTCATGGTATTGATTTTGCCTTCGATCTTCCTGTATTTACTCATCACCCAGCCCAAACTTTTGCTTAAAAGGGACTTTTATCTTTTTAGTTTAGTTTCCTCCCTATCCATCATTCCTATAGTTATGTGGAATTTCAAGAACGATTTTGTGACCTTTAGGCATCTGGGAACCCTGGGAGGCATCAGCGGGAACGGAGGATTTGACTGGACTGCTGCATTAAGATTCTCAGGGGAGTATCTGGGCGGTCAGATGGCAGTGATTTCCCTATTTTTCCTCCCCTTGTTAATTTTATCTATTATAAGGTGGGCAGCCTACTGGGAAAAGGAGCTGTTATTTTTGTTAATGCCTGCTGTACTGATTTGGTTGATGTTCATAGGTGTTTCCCTAGTGAAGCGGGTAGAAGTAAACTGGCCCGCCTTTTCCTATGTCACCCTTCCGATAGCGATGGCTTATGCTGTTTCTGTAAATGAGCGCTGGAAGCGATATACATATATGGCGATTGGCATATCCGGTCTTTTGTTGGCAGGAATTATGTATCCTGCCCCGCTAGACGCTATTGGGTTCAAAAAGGTACTGAAACCACAGAAAGACCCCTTTTTTAGAATGGCAGGATACAGGGAACTTGGAGCACGGGTAGACTTCCTTCTCGATTCACTCGAGATTGGAAATCACTTTGTGTTTAGCGATTCGTACCATATAGCGGCGGAGTTGGCTTTTTATATGCAGGGAAATCCACAGACATTCAATCCAAACCTCGGGCGTAGGAAAAACCAATTCGACCTTTGGCCTGGATTAGATCAGTTTGAAAATTTGGATTATGCAGGTGTCTTTGTAAAAAGGGGAAAAGACGACAATGAATTGGTTAATGGTGCTTTTCAGAATCTCCTTTATGAGGAATTGAACTACGGAATTTTGCGTGGGGAGAAGGTACTAACATTTAAAATCCAATTTTTTGAAGCATTCAAACGGTTGGAAGAGCTTAAAATTGATGCATATTGAGGCAGGTGGTATGATCGTAATAATCGTAGGTGGGGTAAGAAAAAAGAACTTCATAATTCCTTGACTTCTTTTTCTTATCCGTAACTTTGAGGAAAATATTATTCCATTTATAAAGCACCTAACCATTGAAAATAATCATTATCAACGGACCGAACCTAAATCTTCTAGGTAAAAGAGAGCCTGAGATTTACGGAAGTCTTTCTTTTGAGGAATTTTTTGAAACGCTGGTTAAAAAATACCCGTCACATACACTTGAATACTATCAAAACAACGTGGAGGGAGAGTTGGTTAACAAAATCCACGAAGTAGGATTTTCCTATGATGGTATTTTGTTGAATGCGGGTGCGTACACCCACACTTCTGTTGCAGTTTCAGATGCCATTGCGGGTGTTAAGACACCTGTGATCGAGGTTCATATTTCAAAGATCTACAAACGAGAGGAATTTCGTCACAAGAGTATCATCTCAAAGGAGTGCATCGGTATGATTGCCGGGTTAGGTTTGGACGGATACGATTTGGGCCTTCAATATTTCATTTCAAAAAGTAACTAAACATTTCATGGCAAAAATCACATTTGCTCCGGGCCCTTCCAAGGTTTATGATAGCCTTCCGGGATATTTTAACGATGCATATCGACAGGGAATACTAAGTGCCAATCACCGAAGTGCGGTATTTATGGACATGTACCGGGAGACGGAGCGTTTGTTTAAAGAGAAGCTTTCGGTCCCTGAAGATTACCGACTCCTCTTCACTTCCAGCGCTACCGAAAATTGGGAAATAATCCCCCAATCTATAGTGCAGCATTCTTCCTTTCACATTTATTCAGGTTCGTTTGGGAAAAAGTGGTTTGGATTTGCCCAGCATATCATTCCAGAAACCAAGGGGTATGTATTGGATAAAAACCGGGAAATAGATCCAAAAGGTCTAGAGATTCCAACTGACGTGGACCTACTTGCCATTACTCAAAACGAAACCTCGAATGCTACTCAGGTAAAAAATAGTATTCTAAAAGCACTAGGTGCCGCCTATCCGGAAAAAATGCTGGCAGTGGACACTACCTCGTCCATGGCAGGGATTTACCTGGATTTTACACTTGCGGATATTTGGTATGCCTCTGTTCAGAAATGTTTTGGATTGCCAGCAGGGCTGGGGGTGTTAGTGCTTTCTCCAAAGGCGATAGAAAAGGTAGCTGCCAAAGGAGAGCAGGGGAGGTACAACAGTCTTAGCTTTATGCTTGAAAACGCCGCTAACTTTCAGACCCATTACACCCCCAATGTGTTGGGAATTTATCTGTTGATGAGGGTATTGGAGGATATGCCGGCTATCGGACTGGTCCAAGAAAAAACTGAAATACGCATGAAACAACTCGAGGACGTGGTGGCCGCCTCGGAATCATTGGACTTCTTGGTAACCAATCCGGCATGCCGCAGCAGGACCGTTTTGGGAGTTTCTGGAGAAGAGGGGTTTATTAAGGAAATTAAAAGAGCCGCCGAGGAAAAAGGGATGACTTTGGGTGGTGGCTATGGACCACTCAAGCCAACCAGTTTTCGGATAGCTAATTTCCCGGCCATTACGGATGGGGAGTTTGAGCAATTGCTGAAATTTCTAAAGGCATACTAATTTAAGAAAAGCTGAGGGTTTATACTGGTAACATTTATTTTCTCAGCTTTTCGAGCTATTCTAGTTAATTTTGTGGCATCATGCTAGAAATGTTTGATTTTAAGGAGATTTTATCCGTTACACTCATCCTTTTTTCTGTGATCGATATTTTGGGTTCTATACCCATTATAATAAATCTACGAAAGAAAGTTGGGCATATCCAATCTGAAAAGGCAACCATCGCCGCAGGGGTTTTAATGGTGCTTTTCTTACTTTTGGGAAAATCAATACTGAATTTATTTGGCATTGGTGTGGAGGATTTTGCCATTGCCGGAGCCCTTATTATTTTTGCTTTGGGTGCAGAGATGATTCTGGGCATAGAGATCTTCAAGCCGGATCCAGCTGCCGGCTCTACCAGTACCTCTATCGTGCCGATAGCGTTTCCCCTGATCGCCGGCGCAGGTACGCTGACCACGATTTTGACATTGAAGTCGGAATATTCCCAACTGAATATAGGTGTCGGAATCGTGCTGAATCTTATCATAATTTATATAGTTTTGAAAAGCACTAACTGGCTAGAGAGAAAATTGGGGCAAACAGGGTTGGATGTGCTAAGAAGGATTTTTGGGATTATCCTTTTATCTATCGCTATAAAAATTTTCAAATCCAATGTTTTTGTGGGGTAAACACCGGTAGTAACTCTACCTTCAAATTAGAAGTGGTTTGCTTGTTTTTATTTACTTTTGACCCATGATTACTATTTATACAGATGGAGCTGCCAAGGGAAATCCAGGTAATGGGGGATACGGGACCGTATTGTTGTTTCGGGACTTGAGAAAGGAACTGTCGGAAGGATTCCGGCTGACCACCAACAACCGGATGGAACTTTTGGCAGTTATTAAAGGCTTGGAAGCATTGAAAGTAGAGGGCATTCCTGTGACCATCGTTTCAGATAGTAAGTACGTGGTCGATGCTGTTCAGAAAGGATGGATTTGGAATTGGCAAAAGAAAGGTTTTAAAGACAAAAAAAATGTTGACCTCTGGAAGCGCTACATACCCCTTCATTTAAAGTACAAACCTACTTTCCGTTGGGTGAAAGGACATGCCGGCAACAGGGAAAACGAGCGTTGTGATCAACTTGCGGTGGCAGCCGCCGAGAGTTCTTCCCTCCCTGCTGATGTGGGCTACGAACAGGCACAGTCTAATAACGGAATGTTCTGAACATGGGTAATTCATATTTTCAGTTCAAACAGTTTAGGATCGAACAGGGAAACAGTGCGATGAAAGTCAGTACGGATGCGGTGGTGCTGGGGGCATCATCAGGATCTATGGGACATGGCACTATTTTGGACATTGGTACCGGAACGGGCGTGATTGCGCTGATGCTGGCACAGCGCTATCCGCAGGCAAAGATAATTGCATTGGAAATCGATAGAAAAGCCTGTGTTCAAGCTGCTGAAAATGTCCGGAATTCTCCTTGGGAAAATCAGGTCCATGTCATCGAGTCGTCTTTACAGGAGTATCAAAATCGTGGAGGCCGATTCGATCTTATCGTCAGCAATCCCCCGTACTACCCCAACCATCTCCTTTCGGAAGATTTTCGCAGGAACCAAGCCTTGCATCAGGGGGCGCTGACTTTTTTTGAACTTCTTGTCGGTGTGGACAAACTTTTGGAAGAAGACGGGGAGTTATGGGTGATTTTACCTGAAAGGCAAATGGGTGAATTTGAGTTGATTGCCAAAAATGAGGGTTTCGCAGTCTTTAAGAGAATAGTAATCAAAGATTCCCGGCAAAAGCCTGTATTGCGTGTTATTCAGGCCTTTGGGAAAAGTAAGCTGACAGGAAGAACTTTTGATGCCGATGAACTTGTGATAAAACACAATGATGGTGGATTTTCCGATGCTTATCGGAACCTATTGAAAGATTATATGCTGAAATTTTGAGGAATTGAAATTGCTCCCAATTTGCGATTAGATTTTCGTTATAGTTTTTAGAAAAAGAGCCTTACATTTAAGCGAATAAGTTTATATCTATGATCGTCAGAAGAAATTTAAAAATGAGTTTACTACTCCACTATATGTGGAAGCAGTTGTTGTATTATGTGATATTGTCAACCCTGATTTTTTTATTACATGATATTTATGACATTGTTTATTTTGCCATCCCCTCCTATACTATAGCGGCATTGGGAACAGCATTGGCCATTTTTTTGGGGTTCAAGAATACACACGCCTATGAAAGGTGGTGGGAGGCCAGGAAAATATGGGGACTGATGGTCAATTACAGTAGGGCTTGGACACGCCAGGTAACTACAATGATTATCCCTGACGGGGAGAATCAGGGCGAAGTAGAGAAGCTGCAGGTGGCCATGGTTTACAGACACCTGGCATTTGTCAATTCATTACGGGTTTTCCTACGCAGAAAATTGGCTTACAATGAAACAGCGGTTACGGAATTGTATGAAGATGAGAATACCTATAAGGACACCAAATCGTTTTTATCTATACAGGAATATCAGGAAATGGTTGTTAAGGATAACCCGCCGAATTACCTGTTACAAAAACAAGGTGAAGATTTGAAAATGGCCTTTCAAAAAGGTTGGCTATCGGATTACCGATTTGTAAAAATGGAGGAGACACTGGTAGATTTCAATGATATCCAAGGCATGAGTGAGCGGATTAAAAATACACCTTTGCCCAGACAGTACACATACCTTTCACGGGTTTTTGTTTTAATTCATTGCACCTTACTTCCCATGGTTTTTATTTCGGATTTGGGGTGGAAGACAATACCTGTGTCGTTGGTGGTTTCGTTTGTGTTTTCAGCGTTAGACCTGATCGGTGAACGAACTGAGGATCCGTTTGAAAACCGACTTGAAGACACACCGATGACATCCCTGAGTCTTACCATAGAGACCAACCTCAGGGAACAACTAAAAGAAACCAAAAGAAATTTTCCCGCAAAATATAAAGTTGAAGATGGAATTGTGTTTTAGATGTAACCGATTAAACATTTCCTATCAGGATTTTACCATATTGTGGCTTCAAAATCATCGATTATTAGTTGATTGTCAAAAAGATAAGTGGAAAGTGCCTTATTTTTAAAATAACTTAGAATTCCATCATTTCATAGATGACTTTGTTGTAATTTTGTTTAATGAACCAAACGGAGTCCTCACCGATATTTACTTTTCAGGCGTTTGTGAAGATCATCCGGCTGAATAATTTACTTATGGTGGCGTTTGTTCAATTGCTGACAGCCTATTTTTTGATAGAGACATCGAGAGAGGGTATTCCTGTATTGCAAGACTGGAACCTCTATTTATTAATAATCTCTACCGTAATCCTCACTGCGTCAGGGTATATGATCAATGATTATTATGACGTTAAGATTGACTATGTCAATCGGCCCAACGAAGTTGTTGTTGGAAGGGGAATGAAGCGGAGAATGGTAATGATCCTGCATACCTTTCTGAATGTAGTTGGTATAGGTGTAGGATATCTCATACATCCTCGAATAGGAGTTATTAATTTCCTTGCGGCATTTCTTTTATGGCTTTACAGCAATTCTTTAAAGCGTCTCCCATTTATTGGGAACTTGACTGTAGCGGGTCTTACTGGCCTTGCGATATGGGTTGTGGGGTATTATTATCAAGACTCACAGATGCTCATACTGACCTATGCCATTTTTGCATTTTTCATTAACCTCATCCGTGAGATCATCAAAGATATAGAAGATCGGCCTGGAGATAGGAAACATGGCTGCAGGACGCTTCCGATAGTCGTGGGGTTTAGAAATACCAAGAAAATTATTTTTAGTGTTGCTGCATTGTTCGTGGCGTCCATCGTGGTGGTGACGGTAAAAATCAATGACCCCGTCCTATTTATCTATTTTGGCCTGCTAGGTGTGCTTTTTGTCTTCTTTCTTTATAAGTTATATATCGCCGATAGAAAATCACAATTTTCCCAATTGAGCCGTATGGCAAAAATACTAATGCTTACCGGAGCAGTAAGTATGGCATTTGTCTGAATTCCGGCAACGTCACTCAACCAACATTAGGTGAATATTTTAAAAAACAGCATTTCAGCCCAGTTTTTTTAACAATTTGCTTAATTTTACACCCTAACTTTAAACCTAAATTGCAGGTGAAAAAAATAGCGATTCTAGCTTCCGGCAACGGGACCAATGCAGAGGCCATTATTCAACATTTTAAAACGGCGACGAAAGCCAAAATTACCTTGGTAGGATCAAACAATCCTAAAGCTTATGTATTGGAACGGGCTGCTAATCATGGAATTGTGCATTTTACTTTTGATAAAAAAGAGTTTGAAAATGGTTCGGTGAGAGCTTTTCTTTTGCTCAAAGGAATTGATATGATCATTTTGGCTGGATTTTTACTTAGGGTACCTGAAAACATCCTTCAGACATTTCCAAATGCAATTGTGAATATTCACCCGGCTTTGTTACCCAAATTTGGAGGTAAGGGGATGTATGGCGACCGGGTGCATCAGGCCGTAAAGGAGGCAGGCGAGAAGGTGACGGGAATTACTATTCACTGGGTAAATGAACATTACGATGAGGGAGAAATTATATTTCAAAAGGAAGTTGCTGTTGATGAATCGGACACACCGGAGCAGATTGCGGAAAAAGTTCATGTTTTGGAGCATAAATACTTTCCAAAAGTCATTGAAAGCCTGATTTAATGGGCTGATTTTCCTACCTTTGCGCTTCGAAAAAAAAGTTGCTAAAAACAATCCTAGACTAGCATTATGAGTGTAAAGAAGATAAAATCCGCCCTAATTTCTGTATTTTATAAAGATAACCTTGAACCAATAATTTCTTTGTTGAAAGCGCACGGGGTTCAAATCTATTCTACAGGAGGGACACAGGCCTTTATCGAGCAGCAAGGGGCTTCGGTGATTCCTGTGGAGGAGCTTACCGGATATCCCTCTATTTTTGGTGGAAGGGTCAAAACTTTACATCCCAAAGTATTTGGGGGAATTCTATATAGAAGGGACCTTACAGATGATGTTGATCAAGCTGCAGCATATGAAATTCCATCTATTGATCTGGTAATTGTCGATTTGTATCCCTTTGAGGAGACTGTCGCTTCTGGAGCTTCAGAGGCAGATGTAATAGAAAAAATTGATATTGGCGGTATTTCGCTGATTCGGGCGGCGGCTAAAAATTTTAAAGACGTAGTAATCGTCGCCTCAAAGGACCAATATGGAGATCTGCAAGCGAGTTTGGAAAAGAATGATGGGGGCACCACGCACGAGGACAGAAGGTATTTCGCCGCGCAGGCGTTTAAAGTTTCCTCTCACTATGACACTCATATTTTTAACTATTTTAATGAAACGGAGCAAATCCCGGCATTAAAAATCAGCGAAACACACGCTAAGACGCTTCGTTATGGAGAAAACCCCCACCAACAAGCGGCGTTCTTCGGAGACTTAACGGATATCTTTGATCAATTAAATGGGAAGGAACTTTCTTACAACAACTTAGTCGATGTAGACGCGGCCGTTTCTCTCATTGCGGAGTTTGAAGGGCAAACGGCCTTTGCAATTCTTAAACATACGAATGCTTGTGGGGTTGCGGTAAGCGATTCGGTAGCGGCAGCTTATGAAAAGGCATTTGCGGCGGATACCATTTCAGCATTCGGAGGAGTATTGATTACCAATAAGCCTGTAGATTTATCTGCGGCTGAGGCTATGAAAGGTTTGTTTTTTGAGGTGTTAATTGCCCCCGGATTTTCTGAGGATGCCTTGGAACTACTGAAATCAAAGAAAAACCGAATTTTGCTGACGCAAAAAAAGAAGCCTTCGGGCACCCGGCAAATCAAGACCCTTTTAAATGGAATCGTCTCCCAAGATTTTGATTTGAAAACCGAAACCAAAGACCAGTTTAAAGTGGCCACCAAAAAGGCCCCAACCTCGGATGAATTGGTTGCCTTGGAATTTGCGTTGAAAGTGTGTAAACACACGAAGTCCAACACCATCGTACTAAGCAATAAAGACCAACTGTTTTCCAGCGGAGTTGGACAGACTTCCCGTGTGGACGCATTAAAGCAGGCTATTGAAAAAGCACATTCCTTTGGATTCGACTTAAAGGGAGCTGTTATGGCGTCCGATGCGTTTTTTCCATTTCCGGATTGTGTGGAAATAGCAGGCAACGCGGGGATTAGTGCTGTAGTTCAGCCGGGAGGGTCTATTAAGGATCAAGATAGCGTAGACTATTGTGACGCCAACGGAATGAGTATGGTGATGACGGGCGTTCGACATTTCAAACATTAGACTTGAATAGGGGTATACTGAATTGGTTGCTTCATCCGTTCAAAAGGAGTACAAAGCGAGGGGTTTTAGGGTCCTTTCCTTTTTTCAGTCAAAAATATAGTGATCACTAAAATAAATCCAAATTATGGGTATAATTTTGGCTACGCTTAGGAATATTGGCGCTGATTAATGCTAACTTTAGTGATCATTACTAACCTTATTAAGAAAATTTAGAACATGGGATTATTTGATTTTTTCTCCAGTGATATAGCCATAGATTTAGGTACAGCTAATACGCTGATTATCCACAAAGAGAAAATTGTAGTGGACGAGCCGTCCATCATAGCGATAGATAAAACAACCAACAGGGTGCTGGCTGTAGGCACAGAGGCCATGAACATGCACGAAAAAACCCATGAGAATATAAAAACAATCCGGCCGCTTAAAGACGGGGTGATTGCGGATTTCTATGCGGCAGAACAGATGATCCGGGGAATGATCAAAATGATTCCAGGCCACAGAAAAGGCCTTTTCCCCCAATCTCACCGCATGGTAATCTGCATACCTTCGGGCATAACGGAGGTAGAAAAGCGTGCGGTTCGTGACTCAGCAGAACACGCCGGGGCCAAAGAGGTATATATGATTTTCGAACCTATAGCTGCCGCAATTGGTATTGACATCGACATTGAAAAGCCGATGGGATCAATGATTGTGGATATTGGGGGAGGGACTACTGAAATTGCCCTGATTGCACTTTCTGGAATTGTAGCGGATCAGTCTATCCGGGTGGCAGGGGATACCTTTACCAAGGATATACTGGACTATATGCGGAGGCAGCACAACTTGTTGATTGGTGAGAGGTCTGCCGAAAAAGTTAAGATTGCGATAGGTTCGGCGCTGACAGAGTTGGATGATGCGCCAGATGATTATGAGATCAGGGGAAGGGATTTGATGACCGGTATACCCAAAGTCATTAAAGTGTCCTACTCTGAAATTGCTTTTGCTCTTGACAAGTCTGTTTCTAAGATTGAAGAGGCCGTGTTGAAGGCATTAGAAATCGCTCCTCCGGAGTTGTCTGCGGATATTTATGACAACGGCATTCACCTGACAGGTGGAGGGGCTCTTCTGAAAGGGTTGGACAAAAGGCTACATCAAAAAACCAAATTGCCTATCCACATCGCCGAAGATCCACTGAGAGCAGTTGTCAGGGGGACTGGGAAGGCACTGAAAAACCTCAATACTTACCGAACCGTTTTGATGTCTTAAAGATTGGATGCAACGGATATTTCTCTTCTTATACAGCATACGCGCGTTTATCCTATTTGTGGTATTGGAATTGATAGCCGCTTGGATGATTCTGAATTATAATTCCCGGCAAGGCGCCGTTTTCTTAAATAGTTCCGGTCAGTTGACCGGAAGTATACTTCATACTAAGAGAAGTTTCCTGGAATATTTTTACATGGGAAGTATCAATGAAGCTCTGTCAGAAAAGAACGCCCTGCTTCTAAAACGGTTGGAAAATCTGTCCCCATCGGGTGACACTACCTTTTTCGAATTGGACTCAGTGTTTGCCCATACCTATGATTTCTGGTCGGCAAAGGTGATCAACAACTCTCTCCACCTGCATCAAAACTACCTGACAATAAACAAAGGCCGAAAGCAGGGAATCAGGGAGGGAATGGGGGTCTTCAATGAACAGGGTGTGATTGGAAGGGTAACAGGTGTATCCAATAATTTTGCGACCGTAATATCTCTGTTGCATACGGATTTATTAATTTCTTCCAAGATTAAGCGTGGCGGAGTAATCGCTTCGACCCGGTGGGATGGAGCTGACTCCAAGAGAGCAAAACTTTTATACGTTCCCCGTCATGTAGAAGTGGAGGCAGGAGATACGGTGGTCACCTCTGGGTACAACGCTACCTTCCCTGAGGGTATCAACATTGGTATTATCCACGCAGTTGCCGATGGAGAGGAGACGAATTATTTGGATATTACTTTGGAATTTACCACTGATTTTTCCAAACTATCCTATGTGTATTTGGTAGAAAACAGTATGCGTCTTGAACTGGATTCTTTGAACAGCGAAACTAATATTCTTCCGAATGACGGGCAATAACATATTTAAATTGGGAATTGCCTATTTCATGTATTTTATCATACAGGTACTCGTGCTGAAAGATATAGTGCTTTTTGGCGATGCCTTTTGCTTTTTATATGTCTATGCCATTCTGCTTATGCCCTTGGAGGTTAAACCCATTCCGCTGATGGTCCTAGGTTTTTTTATGGGATTGGCAGTGGATATGTTTTATGACACCCCGGGTATGCATGTGGCCAGTACGGTTTTACTTGCCTTTTTGAGAAATCCATGGATAAAAATTAACACTCCACGCGGGGGCTATGATGAAAATGTACCCCCGACTTTATTAAATATGGGGTTGGCGTGGTCTACTGGGTACACCTTCCCATTGATCCTAATTCACCATGTTTGCTTTTTTTATCTTGATTTTCTGGGAACATCCTTTTCCCCTTCCATTGTTATACGTATGTTGAGCAGTGTACTATTTACCTTTGTCCTTGCGGCCATTGTTCAATTATTATTTTACAACAAAAAGAAAGGAATTTAATGGAATCAAACCGTCCCCTAATCATTAGTTTTGTCATCATTCTGCTGGGAGCGGTATTGTTGGTCAAGTTGTTCTTGATACAGGTGACTGACGATTCTTATTTGCGAAAAGCAGAAAAAAACGCCATTCAACGTATTGTTGACCATCCTTATAGAGGATTAGTTTATGACCGAAATGGCAAGCTGTTGGTGTATAACAATCCGGTATTTGACCTGATGGTCATTCCGCGAGAGTTTAGTGTGAAGGATACGGCAAGTTTTTGTGAATTTTTCAATATTAAAAAGGAAGCGTTAATCGAAAATTTTAATGCTGCCAAAAATTACTCTTGGGTGAAGCCTTCACCATTAATCAAACAAATTTCTAACGAAGACTTTGCACGGATTCAGGATTATCTGATAGATTATCGGGGCATTTTTGTAATGACCCGTTCAGTTCGCTCATATCCCCAGCCCAGTGCGGCGAATGCCTTGGGTTATATTGGTGAAATCAGCGGAAACCAGCTGACAAGAGATGAATCGAAGTACTACAGGCAGGGAGATTATGTAGGTCTAAGTGGGGTCGAAGCATATTACGAGCCGGATCTCAGAGGTAGAAAGGGGGTGAATTATCGCATGGTCAACGTACGGGGAATTGATAAGGGGAAATTCAAAAATGGAGATTTAGATACCATTTCGATAGCTGGAAAAAATATCCAGTCTACCTTGGATTTGGAGTTGCAGGAATACGGGGAAAAACTTCTGGCTGGGAAGCGCGGATCTGTCGTAGCTATTGAACCCAAGACCGGCGAGATTCTTTCGTTTATATCCGCACCGACCTATGATCCCAACCAACTTACGGGGTCCAAGTTTGGTCAGAATTTTACCCTCCTGAACCAAGATGGAAACAAACCGCTCTTTAACCGTCCTGTGATGGCCATGTATCCTCCCGGTTCTATTTTCAAAATTGTACAGTCATTGGTAGGCCTTCAGGAAGGAATTCTCACCCCAAATACGACTTTGTCCTGTAACCGATCTTTGGTGAACTGCCACAATCACCCAAATCCTGTCAATTTATTTGGGGCGATTAGAAATTCCTGCAATCCCTATTACCACCAAGCATTTAGGATGATAATTAATCAAGAAGTTTCTTCCAATACATATAGGGATACCCAGATTGGGTTGGACAAATGGAGGGAATCGGTGATGAAATTTGGACTCGGAGACAAGCTAGGCGTGGATATGCATGGCGAGAAAGGTGGCTCCATCCCGTCGAGTGCGTTGTATGACAAAATATACGGCAATGGACGCTGGAAATATTCCACCATCTATTCCTTATCCATTGGACAGGGGGAAATGCTAGTCACCCCACTACAAATGGCCAATTTGGCTGCCATTTTTGCCAATAAGGGGCATTATTATGTCCCCCATATGATTAAAGCAATAGACGGAGATCCCAACCTCATCCCGGAAAGATTCAAAACCAAAAACCATACCGGAGTAGATCCGGCATATTTCGATTTGGTCCAGGATGCGATGGTCGAGGCCCTTTCAGGTACAGCTGCCCGGGCTATTATCAAGGATATTGCCATCGCGGGCAAAACAGGCACTGCCCAAAACCCCAGTGGCGAAGACCATTCTGTTTTTATAGCCTTTGCCCCGAAAGAGGATCCGCAGATTGCCATAGCTGTATACGTTGAAAATGCAGGGTGGGGTGGTAGAGCTGCCGCAAGTACGGCAAGCCTAATGATTGAGAAATATCTCAAAGGAGAGATTACCCGCCCCGCACTGGAAACCTATGTGTTAGAAGGAAATTTTATCTATTAACGTGAGAGACAGCGATTTTTATTTTCGAAAAATTGACTGGGTCAGCATAGGGCTGTATTTCCTCCTTGTATTCTTTGGTTGGATAAATATCTATGCCGCAGTCTACGACGAACAAAACGCAAAAAGTATCTTTGACCTTTCAATCAATTCAGGGTCACAGTTGGTGTGGATAGGCACAGCGGTATTGTTGATTATTCTAATTCTGGTCGCGGATTATCGCCTTTTTGAGAATTTGAGTTTGATCCTGTATGCATTTTTTATATTACTTCTTATTTTGACTCCCATCATCGGTAAGGAAATTAACGGTCAAAGAGCTTGGTTTGAAATCGGAGCATTTCGACTTCAGCCTGCTGAATTTGCAAAGTTTGCCACGGCCTTGGCCCTTGCCAAATTGATGGAGGCCAATACCTTTGATTTGTCAAAAGTGAAGTATCAACTCAGAGCATTGGGGATAATAGGTTTACCGGTATTGTTTATTTTGTTCCAGCCGGATTTTGGTTCGGCAATGGTCTACAGTGCATTCTTTATTCTGTTGTTCAGGGAGGGGATGCCCAATCGATATTATGTGCTGGCAATCACCCTGATACTTCTTGCTATTTTGGCTATACTTATTGAAAACAACCTTATCGTCGTCGGAGTGATAGGGGTATGTTTGGTCATTGTTTTTTTCATCGGAAAGAAAAATTGGCAGAAAGTGGTTACACTGACTTTTCTGGGAGCATTTATGATCGGCTACGTTTATAGCATAGATTTCGTAGTGGATAAGCTACCTCCCCATCATCAAAACCGAATTATGGTGCTTTTTGATCCGGATATTGACCCATTGGGAGTAGGCTGGAATGTCACCCAATCCAAAATAGCCATCGGTTCCGGAGGGCTTACCGGCAAGGGCTATTTGGAAGGCACGCAGACCAAATTTGATTTTGTTCCTGAGCAACATACCGATTTCATTTTCTGCACCCTTGGAGAGGAGTTTGGTTGGATTGGTAGCCTGGTGGTTATTGCTTTGTTTATTACACTCTTACTTAGGCTCGTGTTTTTGGCCGAAAGGCAAAAGACTCGGTTTTCCCGTGTCTATGGCTATGGCGTCATTTCAATCTTGTTTTTTCATTTTTTTATCAACATTTCCATGACCGTAGGTTTGTTTCCGGTAGTAGGTATCCCCCTGCCATTCTTTAGTTATGGAGGATCATCCCTTTGGGCCTTTACGATTTTGCTGTTTATTTTTATCAAATTAGATTCGCATCGTATACAGATTTTGGGAAGAATGTCGTAAATGAAAATGTAAACAAAACCTTTCAAATCAAAATCAGTATAGGATAATATCAATATTATTTAACTGAGTATAAAGGTTATGAGACGAATTCTGGTTATTCCTTTCTGGGTTTGTATTATCCTGTTAATGTGGTGGGGGTGTCAAAAAAATACGACAACAACAACAGCACTACCTACGGGAGATACCAGCGAGCTTTCATTGGACTGGGCGGGAACCTATACGGGCGTAATCCCATGTGCGGATTGTGAGGGAATAGCTACTACCGTAGATTTGAATTCCGACAGGACCTATCGCATGTCCACAACTTACAAAGGCAAAAGCGAGGAAAAATTTGTACAAGAAGGAACCTTTTTTTGGAATGAACTCGGAAATATAATCACACTAAATGGCATCAAAAACGGTGCCTCCCAATACCTTGTCGGTGAGAATACACTTTTCCAGTTGGATCTTGAAGGTAACCGGATTACGGGAAATTTGGCGGAAAACTATCAATTATTGAAAACGGAGCAGGATTTCACTAACCCATTGGCTGGTAAAAAATGGACGCTAACAGAAATAATGGGAAGAAAACTGACTGTGGAGATGGGTGCTGTGCATTTGGAATTTGACCAAGATGGAACCAGAGTTAGCGGTTTTGGAGGGTGCAATAATTATTTTGGAGAATGCGAGGTGAAAGACGGGACCCGAATAAAGTTTTACAAAATGGGACGTACCAAAAAATTCTGTGAGGGAACAAGTAAAATGGAGGACGACATTTTTAAGATATTTATGGACATAAATAGTTATTCATTAGGTGTTGACGGGATGCTTAGACTAAATCGGCTGCCCGAGGCACAGGCATGGCGGTATCTTGTATCGCCATATTGGGCACTTATGAAAGATCAAAGTCGTCCGCGACCGGGACCACTTTTAACGTTTGAATTAACAAAATAATTTTTAATC
>DATHWC010000271.1:0-3324 GCA_035460985.1 Lunatimonas sp. | reverse complement strand
CGAGGCAATTATCCCTGAATTGTCTGGATATAAGGTGTTTGTCGCCTCAGATGATAACATCGCAGAGTCTAGGGTAGTTACCATCGGAAAGCGAACAGAAAGTAACGTACAAATCTTATCGGGGATTAAGCCAGGGGAGCGTGTGCTGACTACCGGAATTTTGCAAGCCAGGGAGGGTACTCCACTTACCATAAATCAAATTAATTGATCTGCCATGTCCAGTTTGTCCACCATTAGTATTAAAAGGCCTGTCCTCTCCATTGTGATGAGCCTTACTATCATGATCTTTGGGATCATAGGTGTTTCCTTTTTGGGAGTACGTGAATATCCAAGTGTGGACCCGCCAATCATCAGTGTAAGAACCACTTATGTTGGAGCTAATGCGGATGTCATCCTTGCGCAGATAACCGAGCCACTTGAAGAAGCCATTAATGGCATTTCGGGAATCAAGTCCTTGACGTCAACTAGCAATGACGGGAATTCCAATATTACTGTGGAATTTGAGGTTGGCGGGGATATGGAAGCGGCGGCAAACGATGTTCGGGACAGAGTATCCAGAGCCCAGAGAAATTTGCCCCCCGATGTAGATCCGCCCGTTGTCACTAAACAGGATGCCGATTCGCAGCCTGTGATTGTTCTCACAGTGGCAAGCCCTCAGAGAAATCTGCTCGAACTAAGTGATATTGCTACCAATATTTTTAAGGAAAGGCTTCAAACCATTGAAGGAGTAAGCGAAGTTAGAATCTGGGGGGAAAAGCAATATGCCATGCGACTACGCATGGACCCCTTGCTTATGGCATCTTATGGGGTTACCCCTACCGATGTGTTGACCAAGGTCCAAAGTGAGAATGTGGAACTACCTTCAGGTAGAATTGAGGGTTCATCCATAGAATTATCCGTGAGAACTAAGAGTCGGTTAAGTACTCCGGAAGAGTTCAACCGCCTGATCATTCGTGAGGAATCAAATAACGTAGTCCTGTTTCAAGATATTGGTAGAGCGGAATTGGCACCCTTGAATGAAAGAACAGTGCTAAAGCGGGATGGAATACCCATGGTGGCGGTAGCCATTTCCCCACTTCCTGGATCCAATAGTATAGAAATAGTGGATCAATTTTATGAAAGATTGGAGTTTATAAAAAAGGATCTCCCCGGGGATATTGAGTTAAGTATTGGTTTTGACAATACCCAATTTATCCGTAAATCTATCAGTGAGGTTCAGGAAACTATCGCATTGGCATTTTTTCTTGTGGTTTTGGTAATATTCACATTTTTAAGAGACTGGAGAACTACCTTTATCCCAGTACTTACCATTCCAATAAGCCTTATAGGTGTTTTTTTCATTATGTATTTGATGGGTTTCTCCATTAATGTGCTGACGCTTTTGGGTATAGTTCTTTCCATAGGATTAGTGGTAGATGATGCGATCGTTGTGTTGGAGAATATATATACCAAAATAGAGAAAGGAGAAACACCTGAGAAGGCTGCCGAAAAGGGAGCGGAAGAAATATTTTTCGCTGTCATCGCGACAACAGTTGCTCTTGCGGCGGTGTTCCTTCCGGTAATTTTTCTAACAGGAACAACAGGGCGGCTTTTTAGGGAATTTGGTGTTGTTGTTGCCGGCGCCGTTATCATTTCTTCTTTTGTAGCCTTGACTATGACCCCTATGCTAAGCTCCAAATTACTTAAGAAAAGGGAGAAGCAAAATTGGATTTATGCGAAGACAGAGCCATTTTTTTTGTGGATTAACTCCAAATATGAAAATGGCCTGATCAGGTTTATGAATGTTCGGTGGATGGCCTTAGTTATTATAGCTGGGATGGTTTATGGAATTTATTTTCTTTTTGGGCAAATACCTACTGAACTGGCACCTATTGAGGATAGGGGTCAAGTGAGGGTAAACTTAACTGGACCGGAAGGTGCTACATTTGCCTATATGGACCGGGTCGTTGATGAAATGACCGAAGAGCTTATGGAGTTGATACCTGAAGTAGATAGAGAAGCGATTATTGGAATAACCTCTCCCGGATTTGGGAGTGCCAGTTCAAATTCTGGCTTTTTTCGAATAGTTTTAAAAGATGCCAACCAAAGGGAGCGAACGCAACAGCAGGTTTTTGACGATATCAATGAATATCTGAAAGGTAAAACGGCCGCCAGGTCATTTGGGGTTCAAGAACCCTCCATCGGAGATCGAAGAGCAGGACTTCCCGTGCAGTACGTTATTCAAGCTCAGACGATCGAAAAATTGAAAGATGTAATCCCTGAGTTTATGAACAGGGTAAATGAAAGTAATGTATTCAATTTTGGGGATGTAAACCTAAAATTCACCAAGCCGGAAATAGAGGTAGAGATAGACAGAGAAAAGGCACGAAACATTGGCGTTTCAGTTCAGGAAATAGCCCGGACGCTGCAACTTTCCTATTCGGGTCAGCGCTTCGATTATTTCATTATGAATGGAAAACAATATCAAGTAGTTGGTGAAATGCAGCTGGAAGATAGAAATGAACCCATTAATTTAAGAATGCTCTATGTGCGTGCAGAGAATGGACAGCTTATACAGCTGGATAATTTGGTGACAATTACTGAAAGGAGTACCCCTCCGTCACTTTATCGCTTCAACCGTTTTGTAAGTGCAACAGTTACGGCTGGATTGGGACCTGGTATGACTGTCGGTATGGGTTTGGATGAAATGGACCGCATAGCGGCTGAAGTTTTGGACGAAACATACAGCACCGATGTGGCGGGACTTTCCAAAGAATATCGGGACAGTTCGAACAGTCTGATATTTGCTTTTATATTCGCTTTGATCTTAATTTATCTGGTGCTATCAGCACAGTTTGAAAGCTTTATGGATCCGCTGACTATCATGTTTACCGTTCCACTGGCAATTTTTGGTGCTTTGTTTTCCCTATGGTTGTTTGATTTCACGCTGAATGTTTTTAGTCAGATCGGCATAATAATGCTGATAGGTTTGGTAACCAAAAACGGTATACTAATCGTGGAATTTGCCAACCAACGCAAGGCTCTAGGCATGAGTATTCGGGACTCGATTGAAGGGGCTGCATCGGCTAGGTTTAGGCCAATCCTTATGACTAGCTTGTCTACCATTTTGGGGATTTTACCTATAGCCTTGGCTTTGGGTGCCGGAGCGGAGAGCAGGGTTCCAATGGGAGTTGCGGTTATTGGCGGGATGGTGATTTCTACCGTATTGACTTTGTTTGTCATCCCCGGTGTCTATACTTATTTAACATCCAAAAAAGGAAGATTAGCGCGAGTTTAATGAGAAAATTGTTTTTAGTGTTCGCAGTGGGTTTTTTCATATCTACG
>DATHWC010000270.1:0-35537 GCA_035460985.1 Lunatimonas sp. | reverse complement strand
GGGTATTTTGAAGGGTACAATGTAACAAGAAAGTTGCCAATGCATTCAATGAGTTTCTTGATTTAAATTTTCACCAAAAAACGTAATATTCTATTATAAGCCGGTGAATTTTACCATCAAAACCGCATAAAAGTAATTCATTGTTTGAATCAACTCCAAAGGAGGAAAGCCCAAAAGACACTTGCATCAGTTCGGTGTTTATTGGATCGTCCATATCGGTGACATCCAGTGACCATATACGCCCCGAGACAAAATCACCATAGATATATTGGCCCTGTATCTGGGGAATGTTCTCTCCACGGTAGACAAATCCCCCGGTGATTGAAACGTCTCCAGCGGATCGTCCATATTCCCAAATGGGTAAAATCAAACCGCTTTGATCGCAATCTGAAGATGGGTTGAAACACTGGGTTCCCTCCATGAGGCGCCATCCATAGTTCCCCCCGTTTTCGATGATATTGATTTCCTCCAACCGATTTTGGCCTACATCCCCGGTCCATAAATTTCCATTTTCCACATCAAAACTAAACCGCCATGGATTTCTCAACCCGTAGGCAAAGATTTCCTCACGGTAACCTTCCGTATTATTAACAAATGGGTTGTCAGTCGGGATGGAATAATTCAGTGCATTGCTCGGGTTGTCCACGTCTATCCGCAGGATAGCTCCCAGCAGGTTGGTGAGATTTTGGGAATTGTTTTGTGGATCTCCGCCTGACCCTCCATCTCCCATTCCAGTATAAAGATATCCATCAGGTCCGAATACTACCTGACCACCATTGTGGTTGCCGTAGGGCTGTTCGATTTCCAATAGGATTAGTTCACTACCCACATCAGCTTGGTCTGCGTTGGAACCGGAAACTTCAAATCGGGATATCACGGTTCGGTTGGGACTGGATGCGGTATAATTGACGAAAAAATACCCGTTGTTGTCATAATCTGGGTGGAAGGCTAAACCTAAAAGCCCCTCTTCATTCCCTTGGTCCCGAACTTGGGACTCAATATCTAGGAATGTTCCCTTTTCACGATCTTGAGAATCTCCACTGACAACTGAAATGACACCACGCTGTTCTACCACAAAAAAACGTTCGTCTCCTGCATGCTGTACATCGACCGGTCGTGTAAATGTCAAGCCTGGAAAGGCGTCTGTTATTTTGATTTTTTCAGGTAATATTGGCTCTGGCACCTTATTTTCCTGTGTGCACCCAAGAGAAATGGAAGAGAAAAAAATAAAGAGCACAATCGTAATCCTTTTGAAAATTTTCATGGTTTGTCGGTTCATATATAAAATGCCCTGAATGAGAACTCACAAATGAGCAAAGCATATGCCAAAAAGGTTCCTGGAAAAATTACTAAAAACTATTTGCGATATCATCTATCAATTAAGTACTGTGAATTTCATACAAAACCTTACCCATTTTACGCCTCAGATCATCTGATAGGAGGGAGTAGTTATTATAGGGGAAAAAAATTAAAGAGTTTTCTCATGAGGTGATGGAGGGCAACAAACTGGATAGAGGAGGAAACTACTGAGCATTGACAAAATCGTACACTAGTTTGCTAATTTGAGCAATGGACTCTTTGCCAGCAGGAACATCGGTCAAGTTTTTGGACAAAATCACCAGGACATATCGTTTTCCATCTGGTAAGTCCACAATGGCAGAGTCATGTTGGACCCCAGTGATGGATCCCGTTTTATGGGCTACTTTTACACCTTCCGGTAGGTATTTAGGTATCAGATCCTTAAAAAATTGATCCGAGAGTATTGCCATCATCTGGGAGGATGCTTCTTGATTTACAGCTTTACCGGAGGCGATTGCCTCCATGATGATCATAAGGTCAAAAGCCGTGACCGTGTTACTCATGCCGGCATCGTAGGCTTTCTGGTCTTCAACCCCACGTAATACTTCAATATTAGCAGCACCTAAGTCCCGCATGGTTTGGGTAACTTTTTTGGCATTTACCTTTTCAATCAAGATATTGGTAGCCAAGTTGCTGCTCTTGATGATCATTTGGTACATAAGCTCGTAGATAGTGGTTTTATGACCAATTTGGTCATAAAGCTCCTCTTGGGAGTCCACGCCAAGATCCATCGCATACAGACTTCCGTCATAGATACTCTTAAACTCATTGATGATGGGGACGGAGTCACTAAGATCAAAGTTACCTTTTGCTGCTTGCTTATAGATCTCAATCATCACTGGAGTCTTCATTGTACTGGCGGCATGAAAGACCTCTTTTTCATTTATCAAAAGTTGCTCACTGGTATCAGCCAAATTGTGGAAAGCAATAGCAAAATTCCCCTCAATTTCCGATAAATTCCCCAATATTGCATTTTCTAGGTCCTCAAGCCGGGACTCGTTTGAGGATGAATTCGGTTTGCAATTTACCAACAGAAAGCAAATACAGCAGATTAATGATGGAATTTTCATGTTGTCAGTGGTTTTTCAAATCTGAATGTGAAGCAAAATGGAAAATTTTCGGTCATATGGATATTTCTTTGGCAAGTTAATTGATGAATGTTAAATACCTGGCTGATTTTTCTTAAATGTATTCATCGGCCATGGGTTAATTTGACGGAATTATCACCTTTTTTTGCAAAATCAGATTAAAATATTCAATCTTTGTATCCATGAATGAAACTTCTTCTACGTTAAAAATTTCCCTTTGGACAAAGGCCCAAGAAACCCTTGTAACTCATATTAAGGAGGTGCAATATCAATTGCTTGAGCTGCAAGAAGCCTCTGACGGCGAAGATAAAAATTCGGCTGGGGATAAATATGAAGTCGGACGTGAAATCATCAATCAAAGCCGGGAATTGCTTGATAAGCAGTTGGAGTCTTACAGGCGTATGCAAAATCTCCTTAAAACCGTGTCCATGAGTGATGCCGTCAAAGTTCAGGAGGGGTCTCTCATAAAGCTTCCTTTGGGCTTTATCTGGGTGTCTGTTCCTTTGGGCAAAATTGAGATGGACGGTGTTAGTTACCAACTTGTTTCCAAGGATTCTCCCTTGATACAGGCGTTATGGGAACTGAAGGCGGGAGAATCCGGTACTTTTCGTGACAAAAAAATGAAAGTTGAGGAGGTATATTAGCATTTTTTATTATTGATTTAAATAATAAAACTTAAAAAAAGTGGGGCTAGATACTCAGCCGCCTTTTTCTTTTTTATCTCCCCTACTTTTTTTGGCTGTTTCTTAGATCCGAACATCTCCTTGTTAGGTGTAGGTAGCCCCACATTTATGGTATCTTAATTTCCATGCAGATCAGATGTAGTACTTGGTTGGTCTTTGTTGGAGATAGCCTGTAGACTACATGCATAGCTGATAAAAAAAATTAGATAAAACAAAAAAAGGCAGACCCTTGGGTCTGCCTTCGTGGAGGATAACGGATTCGAACCGATGACCCCTACACTGCCAGTGTAGTACTCTAGCCAACTGAGCTAATCCCCCATTATCTGAACGTATGTTCTACTATCCAAAAAAGGATTCCCTGAATTGGATTGCAAATATAAGTAGCTAATCGAAATCAGCAAACTATTATGTGGAATAATTTGTCCGGGTGAGGATACTTCTGCCCAGCGTAACTTCATCCGTAAATTCCAATTCTCCCCCCACCGGGATTCCCCTGGCAATGGTACTAACTTTAATCCCCATGGCTTCCAGCTTCCTACCGATAAAAAAGGAAGTGGTATCTCCCTCCATGGTGGCAGGCAATGCCAATATGATTTCTTTAACTGACTCCCTGTCGAGCGGGGTTTTAATCCTTTCAATCAACGACGAAATCTGGATATCTTCAGGCCCCCTTCCTTGAATCGGGGATATCACCCCACCGAGTACATGGTATAGCCCCTGAAATTGCGAGGTGTTTTCTATAGCCAATACATCAGGAATATCTTCCACCACACAAATTATGGAGCGGTCTCTTTTGTGGTTAGAGCAGGTGGAGCATACTTCCGTGTCGGAAATATTGTGGCAAATCTTGCAATAGGAGGTTTTGGAACGAAGGTCGATAATGGACTGTGCTAGTGATGACGCTACCGACTCATGCTGTTTAAGCAAGTGAAGGGAGAGTCTTAAAGCCGTTTTTTTACCTATACCGGGCAGGCGGCTGATTTCGGTCACAGCCTCTTCGATAAGCCTTGAGGGGAAATTCACAGCAATTACCGTTAAACTATGGCCGCTTGAATGCCCGCATCCAAAATGGATTGGCACAACGGTTTAAGCTTTGACACACTTCCTTTTTTAACGGAGCATTTCCCTTTGAAATGTATGATTAGTGTACACTGCTCGGCTTGTTCGGAGGTGTGGTTACAGACCTTAATCAGGATTTTGGTAACATGTTCAAAGGTATTAAAATCATCATTGAAGACCACCAAGTCGTATTCTTCCTGATCAACTAGATCTTCCAGTAATACCTCTACCTCGTTCTCTATCAATTGTTCTAAAGGTTTCATTTTGCAAAGTTAATAATTAATTACAACTTTAACGCTTTCTATCGTAATCGTATATGGATTCCAATTTAATTTTAATAGTCATAACAGGCTATTTTTTAATGTTGTTCATCATCTCTTGGTTTACTACCCGAAAGCTTTCCCAAGACACTTTTTTTACCGGTGACAGGCAGTCACCGTGGTTCTTAGTCGCATTTGGCATGATAGGAGCGTCTTTGTCGGGAGTAACCTTCATTTCCGTCCCCGGAGAAGTAGGCAATAGCAATTTTTACTATTTTCAGGTGATTTTAGGGTATACGATGGGGTATGCGGTTATTGCCAAGGTTTTACTACCCCTTTACTATCGGTTAAATCTGGTTTCGATTTATGCCTACCTTGAGCAACGCTTTGGCTTTTGGTCCTATAAAACAGGTGCATTTTTCTTTATCCTATCGAGGACTTTAGGATCATCCATTCGGGTTTTTTTAGTCGCCAGTGTTTTACAGCTGATTCTTTTTGACCATTGGGAGATTCCTTTTTGGGTTTCTGTTCTTATTACTGTCATGCTCATATGGCTGTATACCTTTAGGGGGGGGATAAAAACAGTTGTTTGGACAGATACGCTTCAGACATTTTTTATGCTAGCCGCAGTAGGTGTCAGTATTCATCTGGTCATGGACGAATTGCAAATTAGTGGGGTAGGGGACCTGATTGACGTCGTCTCTTCGCACCCTAATTCCAAAATCTTTAACTGGAACTGGCAGGAGGGGACCAATTTCTTCAAGCAGTTCCTGTCGGGTGCATTTATCGTAATCGTAATGACTGGACTTGATCAGGATATGATGCAGAAAAACCTGACCTGTCGCAATTTGGGAGACGCTCAGAAAAACATGTTCTGGTTTACCAATATATTGGTCGTTGTGAATTTGATTTTTTTGGCGTTGGGCGTATTGCTTTATATTTATGCGGATGCCAAGGAAATACCGATCCCTACCAAGACCGACGAGTTATATCCCTTATTAGCCACCTCATATTTCTCAGCTTTTGCCGGAATAGTATTTGTCCTGGGAATAACAGCAGCGGCTTATTCAAGTGCGGATTCAACACTTACAGCACTTACTACTTCCTTCTGCTTTGACTTTCTTGAAATTCAAAAAAAATACGGATTTAAAAAGCAAGTATCTGTCCGAAAAACCGTTCATTTGGGATTTGCCTTTCTAATGTTTTTGGTGATTTTGGTTGTAGAATGGTTGAACGACCAAAGTGTGATCAATGCAGTTTTCATTATCGCAGGCTATACTTATGGCCCATTATTGGGGCTTTACAGTTTCGGTCTATTCACTAATCGTCAAGTTGTTGACAAATGGGTGCCACTACCTGCACTATTGGCTCCCCTCTTCGCTTTTGTTATTTCCCTAAACTCCCAAAATTGGTTTTGGGGATATAAATTTGGTTTCGAAATTTTGATCCTTAACGGTCTTTTGATGTTCTTGGGAATGTGGATCCTTTCTAACGCGCCAGAAAAAAATCAATAGACATCCGTTTTTTTCAAAATCAAGGACAAAAACGTCCAGAATATAATTTTAATATCCAAAATCAAAGACCAGTTGTCAATATAGAAAATATCTAATTTACACCTTGAATTGATGTCAAAGAAATCTTTAGTTTCTCCCCTAAACCCCTTAGCTTGAGCCAGACCGGTTATGCCAGGTTTGACAGTATGCCTGTACATGAAATTATCTATTTCTTCTGAAAATTTATCGTTCATCGAAATGGTATGCGGCCGGGGACCGACAATTGACATTTCACCGAGTAAAACATTTATAAATTGGGGAAGTTCATCCAAACTGCTTGCTCTCAAAAACCTTCCTATCCGGGTGATTCTTGCGTCATTTTTAGTGGCTTGTTTGGTGTCGGACTCTCCATTTTCGTACATTGACCTAAATTTATAACAATAAAAAGGAACGTTGTCTTTTCCGTGCCGCAGTTGCCTGAAAAAAACCGGCCCTTTGGAATCGAGTTTGATAATCAATCCGATTAAAGGAAATAACCAGGAAAACACGGCTATAAATAAAATAAGACTTGTGAAAAAATCAAAACCACGCTTAAGCTTTGCACGCTTAAGCTTTCGCTTAGGTACGTTTAAAAATTTCGACGGTAAGGCTTTTTTAGATGAATCTTTTCGTTTTCTCTTAACTCTACTGGGCTGCGTTTCCTGAATTAGAATTCCTTCCATAAAACTTTCCATTCAATATGTAGATTTTTATCAAATAAAATTAGGTATGACTGACTTTGGTAGCGGGATTATTGTTTTTGCAACTTGAAAAATGGATTTCAAATTTATAATTATGAACTTAATAAACAATAAACTCAAAACGTAAACTTTAAAGTTCAAAAGTCGTGCCTAAATTTTCTATTAATTTAAAATTAAGTCGCATAAGAATAACAATTTTTTAACTTTAAATGCTAATACAAGTCATAAATCCAGTTCGCACTGAGGATCCCAAAAATGAAAGCCGAAATTCTGAACAATATCATTTTTAATCTCAATCCCTTCTTTGCTTAATCTTTCCATCATTTCATTGGGCAAGATGAAATGATGCTTTCCAGTAAGTAACCCTA
Source organism: Lunatimonas sp. (assembly GCA_035460985.1). Classification (GTDB taxonomy): domain Bacteria; phylum Bacteroidota; class Bacteroidia; order Cytophagales; family Cyclobacteriaceae; genus Lunatibacter. The sequence continues at coordinate 28,487 of DATHWC010000270.1, read as the reverse complement.
CCCTATTGACTACCCGATGGGCGGGTATATCCGGATAGGCATGGGCTGCATTCATTGCATAACCTACCAATCGGGCACTCCCTTTCGCTCCTAAATAATTTGCGATGGCTCCATAGGTGGTGACCCTTCCAGCAGGTATTAACCTTACTACTTGGTACACTTGGTCGAAAAAATTTTCCCGGTTAGTTTTCACCTGTCAATAAAATTATCCTTTGGTTAAGTTTTCTCTTTATCTCTTTTTCCATTGACCTTTCTGAGTGGGTAAGTTGAACTTGTAATTTTATTCTTACTGAATCTTTTTGAATGGAGAGGGTTTTTATATAAAACGTATCAATGTTGATTTCCGCTAAATAGGGTGTTAGCGAAATTTTCAGTGCACTCTCCAACTTCCCCAAATCCAGATGTGGACTTAATTTTACTTCGAATTCCAAAGTAATCTTTTTGACATTCTGCCTAGAGTGGTTGATAACCTGGGAGGAAAGGATCAGGCTATTTGGGATCATAACCAGGTCTTCGTCTTCATTTACAATCACGACATTGAGAAGGGTAATGTCCTGAATTTTCCCTTTTATTTCACCAAATTTTATATAGTCTCCTAGAGTAAGTTGATCTGAAAACATGAGGATCAGTCCGTTGATCATATTGGTAATGTAATCTTTTGAAAGCAGTGCAATTGCGGCTGCCACGATCGTAATACTACTCAAGAATTCCAACGGCTGAATATCAAAAAGCACCATAATGCTTAGTAGAACAATCAGCACATTGAAAATTCCCGCAATATGATTGATACCCAATACAAAATTGGCATGAAGTCCGGCTCTCCGTTTTTTACGTAGATAAAACCTGACCAAGATTATCCTGCCAAGGGAAATAATCAGGTTTCCGGCGACGATGATCTCTATCGCATTCAACAATTGTTGAATTTTCGAAAAATAAGGAGCGGCAATTTCTCCCAATAATCCGGAAAAGAGCAGAAAGGCAACATACACAAAGATCTTTAATAAAAAGATTGCCCGGGTTTTTCTTTCTCGAAGCTCTAACTGGTCTTTTTTGGATTTCATGGGGTAATTCAAAAATTAGTCTTAATTTTAACAAATTCGATAGAACGGGGACAAAATTACCCGTTTGCATTATAAAAATAGATAAAATGAATAGAAATATCATAGTTACCGGTAGCACGGGAAATTTAGGCAGAAAAGTAGTAAGCAAATTTAAGCGGGAAGGATACAAAGTAATCGCCATTATTGAACCAGGTAGCGGCGATGAATTGGATGAGGCAGATGATATATATGAGGTAGACGTTACCAAAGATAGTGCTGCCAAGGCTTTTGCCAAGGAGTATGCGCTCCAATATGGTGAAGTAGAGTGTATTGCCTTATTGGTTGGTGGGTATGCGGGGGGATCCATTGAAAAGACTAGTACTCAGGATCTGAATAATATGATTACGCTTAATTTTTTCAGTGCTTTTAATATGGTCAAGTATTTCTTGCCTGTAATGAAAAAGGCAAATCATGGAAGTTTTCTTTTTGTGGGGGCCAGGCCAGCTCTGGAAAAAGAGACGGGTACAGGTGCATTGGCATACGCTTTGAGCAAAGGATTGGTTATGGATTTGGCTGAATATACTGCCAAGGAGGTGGCTGATACATCCATCAGATCTCACGTCTTTGTACCCAGTATAATTGATACTCCCCAAAACAGAGAGAACATGCCGGAGAGTGATTTTACTAAGTGGGTCAATCCGGCTGATATCGCCGAGGCGATGCATTATGCGGCAAATAACGGTGCCTTACGTAACATGACATTCAAGCTCTACGGAGGGGTATAGTCTTCCTTCCAACAACTCATCGTTCAACAAGTAACTTATAAATTACACTGAAATGAAAGTTTTTAAAAGTTTTATATGGTGTTGCTACATATTAATGGTTGCTTCCACGTCGGCCTCCTATGCACAGACAGTTGAGGAATCTAGAGCCTTAGCTGCATTTAACAGTATTCAGGTTTCAAGTGGCATAGATGCAACCCTGATAAAAGGAGATACTCATGGAATAGAAATAACTGCTTCCGGTGTTGAACTTTCAAAAGTGGAATCCAAGGTAACCAACAGGGTGTTGGAACTGAAAATTCCAGGAATAAGTCCAAAAGCAAGTACGGTAAAAGCAATTATAACTTACGTTAGCATAGAGGAAATAAGTGCATCCACTAGTGCGAAAGTTTTCATAAAGGATCCTATCACCGAGAAAGCTGTGAAACTTTTCGCGGCTACAAGCAGCTATATAGAAGCAGAGGTTAATGCCCAAGATCTACTGTTAGACGCACAGACAAATGCCAAAATATTTGTGACTGGAAAAGCCACTAACCTGGATTTTTCCGCATATACCAATGCTGAAATTGATGGGGAAAAGCTTGTGACGGATAATGCCACAGTCAGAATTAACACCAACGCCAAAGGGAGTTTTCATGTTAATGAATCCATAAAGGGTACCGCGGCAACGAGGGGAAGGGTTGTCTACACCGGTGATCCGAATATAGTTGATATTAAGACCAATACAGGTGGATCAATTAATGAGAAATAACAGATTAATTCTTGGATGCGTATTTGCATTCAACTTTCTCCTACTGCCAGGGTGTCAGTCCAAATCCCAAGAAGTCTCAGGAGAGGCTGATATTAGAAATTTGCTGACGGATTTTTTTTCGGCCATGAAAGCTAAAAATATCCAAGTTTTGCAAGAGTCCTTTCACAGGGATGCGGTAATGAACACTACTTTGGATGCTGGAGATTTTGCTACCCTTGGCAATACAAATGTAGCTGATTTCATTTCCCGAGTGGAGACGAGTCCATCGGTGTTGGATGAGGAGATTTTGTCTATGGAAATCCGGATAGACGGCAACATGGCCCATGCCTGGACCCCTTATAAATTCTATGTGGATGGCAACTTCAGCCATTGCGGGGTTAACTCATTTCAGTTGATAAGAACAGAAGTGGGGTGGAAAGTCGTCCATATTATAGATACCCGGAACAAAGAAGGTTGTGACTAGTGCCTTTTTTTGTTTTGCTTCCGATATACGTTGACAATTGAATAGACGACATATCCTTCCAAAATGATAAATGCGGCCACAAACAACAGCTGACCTACGTCATCCTTTATGCTTCCACGGAACAGGACGAACAGGAGGAAAATAACTATTCCAAAAATAAAAGCAGTTTTAATCCGCATGTAAATTATAGATTTGAACGATTAAATGGTGATAAAAAGATTAATTCACTGATATTTGTCGAAACAAGAGATCATAGCACAAACTTCTCCAATAAATATATCTTTCACCAATTCTAAGGGAAAAAGTTTGTGATATATAAAATTTGTCCTTAGAATTGTGCGTCAAATAAACAAGCATGGATTTCGCAGTAAATACGTCTACAGAAATATCGGGCTCTGAAAGCTTTCAGTTGTTTACCTGCGCCAACTTTTCTACCGGTACCACGGCCACATTAATTTCAATTACGGGATAATCCCGTTTTGCTTTACCATATTGTCCCTTTTCCAGAGGTCTTCCACAGACTTTACATCTACCTTTTAATCCCATACATAGCAATGAAAATTATCAAATTCGGAGGATCATCCATAGGCGATATCGATAGGATAAAAAATGTGCTGCAAATCGTCAGCCAAGCAAAAGCTAAGGATGACATAGCTGTTGTTTTTTCTGCCTTTGGAGGTGTGACGGAAGATTTGTTGAAATGTGCGGAATTGGCCAAAAGAAATGACCCGGCTTACCAGCCGTTGCTTTTGGCGATGGAAAAAAGGCACATGCTTTTGGTTAAGCAATTGATAAACGTCCAGAAACAGTCTTCTGTGCTGACTTATGTAAAGGTACGTTTCAATGAGTTGGAAGACCTTTTTCACGGTATTTTCTTAATAAAAGAATTTTCTGCCAGAACCTCCGACTATGTTGTAAGTTTCGGGGAGCGGATTTCGGCGTTCATTTTAGCTGAGGCTCTGCGGGAAAAGGGATTGGATACGCTGTATGTGGATGCTAGGGACGTAATTCGTACCAACGACAACTTTGGAAATGCCAAGGTGAATTTCCCCACAACAAACCAATTAATTTGGGACCTTTTTACCAAAACGAACGAGATGCTAGTGGTCACAGGGTTTGTGTCGGCCACAGATAAAGGAGAAACGACCACTCTAGGCAGAAGCGGTTCGGATTATACCGCAGCGATTTTCGCCGCAGCTCTCAAAGCGGATACGTTGGAAATCTGGACGGATGTGTCGGGAGTTATGACAGCCGACCCCAAATTGGTGTATTCCGCCATTACCATACCTCAGCTGAGCTACAATGAGGCGATGGAACTTTCGCATTTCGGAGCCAAGGTGGTTTTTCCAGCTACGATGCAGCCTGCCATGCGGAAGAAAATACCCATCTATATCAAAAACACCTTTGAACCTGAAAATACTGGTACCCTCATTTGTGAGGAAACCGAGACTACGAAACTGATTAAAGGGATATCCTCATTGAGTCACATTTCATTGTTGAATATCCAAGGGTCAGGATTGGTAGAAGTTGTCGGAGTCAGTAGCAGGGTCTTTGGTGCGTTGGCCCGTAGCCAAGTCAACGTAATCCTAATCAGTCAGGCTTCTTCCGAACACAGTATTTGTGTGGCTATAAAATCGTCTGATGCGGAAAAAGCGAGCGAAGTCATTGAACAGGAGTTTCATTATGAAATCATTGCCGGCGAAATGGACAAGGTTGCCATCATGCCCAATATGGCGGTGATAGCAGTAGTAGGCGAAAACATGAAACACCATCCAGGAGCCAGTGGAAGACTATTTCAGGCCCTCGGAAGAAACAATATTAACGTTTCGGCGATAGCTCAAGGAAGCTCGGAATTGAATATTTCGGCGGTAATCAAACAGACTGATTTGCAGAAGGGGCTTAACGCATTGCATGAAGCCTTTTTCTTAGCAGATAATAAGGTATTACACCTCTTTCTAATCGGTGTGGGACTTATTGGCAAAGCGTTGACAAAAATGATCAATACTCAACTGGTAAAGTTGCAGACGGATTATATGTTGGACATCAAGATTCATGGATTGGCCAACTCCCGATACATGTCCTTTGATGAAGATGGATTTGACCTTTCCAAAAATCCTGTTCCATCGGAAAAGGACCTACCTATGGACTTGAATGTGTTTTTAAACACCATGAACAGCATGAATTTCTCAAATTCAGTCTTGGTGGACTGTACGGCAAGCCAAGAAGTCGGTGATTGCTATCAGCGGGTGTTGGAGTCAAAAGTGGCTATCGTGACACCAAATAAAAAGGCTAATTCGGGACCCTTGGAAAAATATAAGGAATTGAAAAAGCTATCCGGTCAGCGAAATATTAAGTTCCTTTACGAAACCAACGTAGCCGCCGGCCTTCCAGTCATTAACACCCTTCAGGATCTTATCCTCAGCGGAGACTCTGTGATCCGAATCGAAGGGGTGCTAAGCGGTTCCATGAATTTTATCTTTAGTGAACTAGGTAAAGGAATTCCGTTCAGTGAGGTAGTTGCCAATGCCAAGGCCAAAGGATATACCGAACCGGATCCGAGAGATGACCTGAGTGGGATGGATGTAGCCCGCAAAATTTTAATTCTTGGAAGGGAGGCCGAGCAGGATCTTCACTTTGAGGACGTCACTGTACAAAGCATGGTGCCAGATGACTGTGTCCATGCCAAATCAATTTCTGAGTTTATGGAAAAACTTAAAGCCCACGATGACCATTTCAAAAAACTGTTGGACGAGGCGGATAAGAAGGGTGAAAAGCTACGCTTCATGGCGGTACTTGAAAACGGGAAAGCATCTGTGGGATTGAAATCAGTGAACAGTAAGCATCCATTTTATGCGTTGGAGGGCAGTGACAATATGATTCTGTTCACTACGGAACGTTACCATGAATTCCCAATGATCATCCGAGGTCCAGGTGCTGGTGCAGATGTTACTGCTGCCGGCGTATTTGCAGACATTATCCGCTTAGGAAATTATTCCCGCTAATCATGGAAATGAAAAAAGTTACCGCTTTTGCACCAGCTACCGTTGCCAATGTCTCCTGTGGATTTGATATCTTGGGCTTTGCAGTGGATGGGTTGGGAGACAAAGTGTCTGTAAGTCTAAATGACTCTGAAGAGATCAAAGTTACCTTGATTGAAGGGGATCAGGGCAAGCTGCCTTATGAGGTTGATAAAAACACCTGCGGGGTCGCAGTAAATGCCATGCTTAAGGCCATGAATTATAAGGGGGGCGTGGATATCGAATTGTATAAAGGCCTTCCTTTGGGCAGCGGAATGGGATCCAGTGCGGCGAGTGCCGTCGCTGCCCTAGTTGCTACAAATCGCCTGTTGGGAAACCCATTTGAAAAGGCAGCCTTATTGCCGTTTGCGATAGAGTCGGAGCGGGTAGCCTGTGGGGCTGGTCATGCAGACAATGTATCCCCGGCCCTCCTGGGAGGATTTGTGTTGATCCGGGAGTACCATCCGCTTGACGTCATCCCGCTCAATGTACCCCGTGGACTTTATTGTACCCTGGTACACCCACATTTGGTGTTGAATACGGCAGATTCCAGAAGCGTCTTGAAGCAACATGTATCCCTTAAGGATGCCACCACCCAGTCAGGTAACATTGCGGGACTGGTGGCGGGACTTTACCAGGAAGATATGGCCCTTATCAGCCGCTCTCTGAATGATGTCATCGCAGAGCCCTCTAGGTCGGTTCTAATACCTGGATACGATGAAGTGAAGGAGGCCATCAAAATGGCCGGTGCTTTGGGATGTGGTATTTCAGGATCTGGGCCTACTATCTTTATCCTTTCACCTTCGGAGGAAATCGCCTGGGAAGTAAGCAGAATCAGTCAGGAAGTGTTTGAGAAAATAGGTCTTGACATAGACTTATATGTATCAGCCATCAACACGCGTGGAGCATACGTTATCGAAGAAAAAAAATAATTCCCCTTTTTAGCCAAAGAAATCGGGAAGAATTCACACCATTGAACCAATCATGAAATTTTACAGTACCAATAATCCGGCACATATAGTTTCACTTCAGGAAGCTGTCATCAAAGGACTTGCTCCAGATCAGGGGCTTTATATGCCCGTGACCATTCCGCAACTTCCGGCTTCTTTTTTTAAGCAAATGCCGGAAATGTCTTTTCTGGAAATAGGTTTTGAGGTTATTAGTGCTATTTTCTCTGAAGACTTGTCGGAAGCTCAGATTCAGGACCTGGTAGCTCATACCTTGCAGTTTGACGCTCCTTTGGTCCAGGTCGAAGAGGATGTCTATAGTTTGGAATTATTCCACGGACCTACATTAGCCTTTAAGGATTTTGGAGCGAGATTTTGCTCGAAGCTGATGAGCCTGTTGCTTGATGGGAAAAAGGTAAAGGTACTTGTCGCTACTTCGGGTGATACGGGAAGTGCTGTTGCCAATGGATTCTATGGAATTGACGGGGTGGAAGTGGTGATTTTATATCCCTCTGGAAAAGTAAGCGAACTGCAGGAAAAACAGTTTACGACCTTGGGAGGCAACATCACAGCGTTAGAAGTAGACGGTGTATTTGACGATTGTCAGCGAATGGTAAAAGAAGCTTTTTTGGATGCTGATTTGCAGTCGGAGATGCTATTGACTTCTGCCAATTCCATCAACATTGCCAGGTGGATTCCGCAGTGCCTATATTATTTTTATGCGGTATCCCGTTTACCAAAGCGGGATAAAGATGTAGTCTTTGCCGTTCCCAGTGGAAATTTCGGAAACCTGGCAGCAGGGATATTAGCCCAGCGAATGGGACTTTCCATTGATATGTTTGTGGCAGCTACTAACAGCAACAAGGTGGTCCCTGATTATTTAGAGGGCATACCCTTCATGGCCAAACCTTCCATACAGACAATCAGCAACAGCATGGATGTTGGAAATCCGAGTAATTTTTATCGATTGTTAGCCCTTTATGGAGGAGATGAAGACCTGCTGAAGGAAAATGTAAAGGGGTATTTTTATTCGGACCAAGCTACTCGTGAGTCGATGATTTCGGTAAAAGCAGCAACAAATTACATCATGGATCCTCACGGTGCTGTCGCTTATTTGGGATTAAAAGACTTTATGAGTGAAAATCCGGATAAGTATGTTGGGGTTTTCTTGGAAACTGCCCATCCTGGAAAATTCAGACAGGTAGTAGAGGATACTCTTGGTGAGACCTTGGTCCTCCCGGAGCGCTTGGAGTCCTTTATGAAAGGAGAGAAGAAAGTCTCCCCATTGTCCAATGATTATGCGGCATTTAAGAATTTTTTGTTAAGCTCCATCTGATTAATACTACCATTATCCTTTTTGTATAAAGGATTTGGGACTGGAATAGGGTTATGCTTTCATTTTGATGATTTCGGTAAGCACGGATTTCACATGAAGGATGTCTTCAGCGGAAATCCTGTCGGACTTGATAGATTCGAAAATTTTCATGGGAATGGGTGCCGCTGTTTCCCTAGCCTGTAGACCTTTATCGGTCAATTCTATAATGATACTTCGCTCATCTGTCGAGGAACGGGTTCTTCTGATAAACCCCTTCCTTTCGAGCCTTTTCAGCAGGGGAGTAAGCGTACTTGTTTCTAAGAGCAGACAAGAGCAGATATCTGAAACGTTTCGATGGTCATTTTCCCATAAAACCATCAGCACGAGATACTGGGGATAGGTAATATCCAGTTCGTTCAGATAAGGCTGATAAAGTTTTGTGATGATTCTTGAGGTGGCATATAGCGGAAAACAAACCTGGTTTTCCAGTTTTAGATGTTCGGTATACATGGGTTTTACTTTTACATGCCAAATCTATAACAGTTTTTTGAAATAAGCGCGAATCTGACTGGGTTTGGTGGTTGTAGCGAAACGTTTGACGGGATTTCCATCCTTATTGATCGAAAATTTCGTGAAATGCCACCTACAATCATTAGATAGTGCTCCGCTGTTTAAAGGCCATAACAACACCTGTTGACCAAAGTGCCCAAAGCACCAAGACAGGCTGAAAGAACAGCCGAATCAATCGCGCACGATCTGTATCAAGTCCAAAGGCATCAATACTATTTGTATATTGGGCCACATTGCCTGGAAATATCAGTATGAAAAAAACAGCTAAAGCTATACCAACCGAAACCCGTTGATTCTTCCAAAAAAGCATCCCCAATCCCAGGGCCATTTCCACTACTCCTGATAATAAAACCACTAGGCCTTTGCTTAAAGGGATCCAGGTCGGGACCTGTGCTTGGAATTCCTCCCGTTGAAAGGTTAAGTGACCAATAGCTGCTAATACCATAAAAGCACCCAAAATGATCCGTAGCGCATGCTGTAAAAAGGATGTTTTTACATAATTCTCCATAGTTATCTGCCGTGTTAATAGTTTGGTTTTATCATATATCGTACACGATATAAATTAGCGAAAGTTTTAATTCCAAAACGTCTTTCTTAACATTCCCTTAAAAATTGCTTATTTCAGTTTTGGTAAATACGTTTGACTTCGATTTTTTCATTCAAAAAGCCACTTGTATTCTCCTTCTTTTCGCTTGTATGCCTTCCAGAGCGATGGGATATGATTAGACTGAGGAGTTCTGCTAGGTACGGTTTTGTCTTGCCGAAGTCTACGAATCAAACCCAAAATGCCCAATGAGGGATTGTTGGATAAAAAGCTCACCGTGCCTCCGTCTTTTACATTTCCTAAAAACATGTCATAGCTGTTCATATCATAAAAATACCCCAAAAGTTTTATCCTACCGATTAAGGACATGTTTTGATTAAGATTTGCTTCTACCAAGCTAAATGGCACTTCTGCTTGCAGAATGAGCTGTTTGAATTCAGCTTCTTCCGGTAAAGTCCTTACTGTGACAGCGTCCAGATCAACAGTGACTGGAAACAGTGTGATAGTCTGCAAAGGCGTTTTGGATGCTCCTACATCCAAAACCTTACTTTCATACCCAACATGCGAAATTTTTATTTTCGTGTGGGGTTTTACGGGAATTTCAAAATAGCCTTCTGTACCACTGGTGGTTTGCTGCTGGGGGCCCAAAAGGTGAGCAGCGTTTATTGGCTGAAGAGTCGTGGCATCGAGCAACCGGCCACTATAAGTAAAAGTGTCTTCTTGCGCATTTGATGACCTATAAATAAACAACAAAACCAATATGAATTGCCAAATTAAGCAGAAGTTAAACGTCATGATTAAGATTGTTGGAATGGAGCAACTAAATTTAGGCCTGAGTACTTAAAAAAAATAGATTTTAACTTTCGTTAACTGGTTATTTAACAATTTATAAGTTTGTTAACCAATTTTTAACAAAATAAAAATGGGTGAGGAAATGGATTGATAATAAATGGATGTTGAAATTTTAAAGAGCTCTGTTGTGGTTATTGGCGAGATTTTGATGGTAGAGATCACGTTTTACAGCCGAAATTCCTAACTTGTACGATAGTTTTTCCTAAACCTATTTATTCATGAAAAAGCCGATAATCCTTTTCTCTGCGCTGTTGCTAGTCGTTAGTGTACATGCCCAAACTTGGTCAACCCTTACCCCAACTACAGAATGTACCGCTAGGCACGAATGTGCGGCTGCTGCAGTGGGAGACAAACTTTATCTAATGGGAGGGAGGGGAATGAAGCCTGTTGAAGCCTACGATCCCGCCACTAACACGTGGGAAATTAAGGCGATGGCTCCGTTGGAAATGCACCATTATCAGGCCGTGCCCTATCAGGATAAAATATACGTTATAGGAGCGTTTACGGGCGGATATCCGCATGAGACTCCAGTACCCTATGTTTATATATACGATCCTTCAAATGACGAATGGACCCGAAGTCATGAAATCCCTGAGGATAGGAGGAGAGGTGCAGCTGGTGTAGTCGTGCACAATGATAAATTTTATGTATTAGGCGGCATTGAGGATGGACATTGGGCAGATAATAGAGATTATTTGGATGAATATGACCCAAAGACTGGAGAATGGCAAACGCTACCGAGCTTACCCCGCGTTCGTGACCACTTTCAAGCGGTCGTGGTAGATGATAAGCTATATGCGGTAGGCGGAAGGAAGTCCTATGCCAAAGAGGGGCACACCTTTGAACTTACCTATGGAGAGGTGGATGTATATGATTTTCAAGAAAAGGAATGGAAAACGCTAAGTAGTCAGGATGACCTTCCAACCCAACGGGCGGGAAGCTCTACAGTGGCCTATGAAAACGGATTTATTGTAGTCGGCGGAGAGAGCATCAACCAAGTGGCGGCACATGCTGAAGTTGAATATTATCAACCGGGCAAAGCCTGGAAGAAGATTGCGCCTCTAGAGCGTGGCCGTCATGGTATGCAGGTGGTGCCGATTGCCGGGAAATTTTACGTAGCCGCTGGCTGCGGGAATCGGGGTGGCAATCCTGAACTTACCAGTATAGAAGTTTTTAAGTAACTAGTAACCCTACCTACATCAACGGGGATTCGAGATAAATTTATGGTTAAAGGAACACATAACGCCGTATCGGATTCCCGAAATACGGATATAAAAATTTGGATTAGCGGAGAGTTACTTCCCAGGGAGGAAGCAAAGATTTCAGTTTTTGACAGTGGTTATTTGGTTGGTGACGGTGTATGGGAGGCGTTCCGTTATCATGCGGGAAAGATGCTGTTTTTAGACAAACACTTGGATCGGCTGTGGCAATCTGCCAAGGTCATCGGCATGAAGCTCCCTTTTAGTCAAGAAGAACTGAAGGCTAATATCCAGGAGACTTTGGATTCTAATCAAATGCAGGATCATGTCCATGTCCGAGTGATGGTCACTCGCGGTATCAAGAAAACTCCCTCCCAGGATCCCCGTTTTACCATTTCAGGGCCAAACGTGGTTATTATTGCGGAGCATAAGCAGGCCTCTGTTGAGAACAAGAACAGGGGCATAAGCCTATGGACGAGTACTATCCGCAGGGGTTCACCGGATTATTTGGATCCTAGGCTCAACTGCCACAGCAAACTCCATGAGGTTCAGGCACTGATTCAGGCAATAGAAGCAGGTGCTGACGAAGCACTGATGTTGGATGTGAATGGGTTTGTCTCCACCTGCAACTCCACCAATTTTTTTATTGTAAAAGGCAAGGAAGTGTGGACTTCCACCGGGCAGTATTGCATGAACGGGATCACTAGGGGCCATGTCATTGAATTGTGTGAGCGGTATGGTTTGGTTTGCCGCCAAAAGGACTTTTCCCTCTTTGATGTCTATGGGGCTGATGAAGCATTCGTTACTGGAACCTTTGGTGGGTTGACGCCCGTAATTAAAATAGATGGCAAAACCATCGGGGAGGGGACATATGGATCCGTCACCCGGCAACTTAGTGATTGGTATGAAGCCCTGATCCAAGAGGAAATAGAGAACCTGTAAAGCAATGGGAAAAGATACGACGAAAAGGATTTTTTTATGGTCGGGTCCAAGAAATATCTCCACTGCCCTGATGTATGCGTTTGCGCAGCGTTCTGATACGAAGGTGTATGATGAGCCTCTTTATGGGTACTATTTGAGTCATACTGAAGCAAAAGAATACCATCCGGGATCGAAGGAGATTTTGGATACCATGGACCATGATGGGGACCAGGTAGTGAGGATGATGCTTACTACTGCGGAAAAACCTATAGTGTTTTTCAAAAACATGTGCCACCATCTGCTGGATCTAGACAGAAGTTTTATGGCACAGGGAGAAAACGTTATACTGACCAGGGAGCCTGTTGAGATGCTTTCTTCTTTTGGCGAAGTGATTGACAATCCTCAAATGCACGATGTGGGCTATAAATCCCAAGTTGATCTAATGCATGATCTAATAAGTAGGGGGATTCCGGTAACGGTAGTAGATTCCAAAACCATTCTGATGGACCCTAGTCGGCAGTTGGAGTCGCTCTGTCATAAATTGGGGATTTCCTTCGAACCGGAAATGCTTTCATGGTCAGCAGGGGCGCGGGAGGAAGACGGTATTTGGGCACCTTACTGGTATTCCAATGTTCATCGTTCCACCGGATTTGCTCCCTACAAACCGAAAGAAAGACCCTTTCCTGAGAAGTTACGGAGTCTTCTTGATGATTGTCAGCCTTTTTATGAGGAGTTGATGAAATTTAGTCTGTAGCGTATATCCTGCCTTTTAAGATAAAGGACGACTTCAATCCCTTGTACTTTGCTTCTACACCATTAGTGGTAGATATTTCGCACCCTTGGTGATAGTGAAGGTTGAGTTTAGAGGTAAACAAACCAAAGCCCCGGATCCATCCGAGGCTTTTTAAGTCAACTCATTTGCGGAAATTGACCCGTCTTTAATTTTTATCCATACGGTAACCGATAAGGTATTTCTCCTTATTTTCTTGAGCCCTCTTTAAATAGGCATCATAGTGGTCAATTGTCATTAAGTTTACCTGAAAATAATGCTTACCGTAATTAACGGCATTCTTCTCCAATTTACTTACAAACAATTGGGCGAAATCAGTATGGCTGTAGTTATTCAAATCCATATTTGCAATTCTTTTACCATCTATCCAAACTCCATACATGTCAGCGTCTTTCCAGGATTCTATTTGATTTTGGGTGGGGATGGATTTTGGTAAAGGTTCTGGCATAGGCATTAATTTTACCTGGTGATTTTTCTGTTGTTCTTCACTCATCCCTAGGTATAAGGTCTCCAATTTCTTTCTCTCCTGTTGGGACAATTTGTTGAATTCTGGCCGGCCCTTCTCATTTTTCACTTTATCCACCAAGTCATTAAACTCGGAAAGCTGCTTGTCGGTGATGCCATCTTTGGTGGATTGGACTTCCATTTGCTTTGGCTTTGTAGTCTCGCTCGTCTCTTGGGCGACAATTGTTGTACTAAATAAACAGAGGGAAATCCCCAGAACAGGAATAATCGCCAATTGTTTGCACAGGCTTTTTCGGAATGATTTAGGGGTTGTCATCATAATTAGTCGTTGTTTAGTTATGGAATAGTTGAATTGACTGCTGATACATGAACTTGCTTGCTGACTTACTTTTTCAATAAGCAATAGCTGATAGGCCCGGAGATCTGTATTCTTATTGATTACTTCTTGGTCGGCCAGAAATTCGTGGTTCAGAAAAATGGCTCTTCTATAGAGGAAAAGAACCGGATTGAACCAATATAAAATCTGCATAATTTCAAAAAATAGAATGTCCCAGGAGTGTTTTTGCTTTACATGGGCGAGTTCATGAATTAATATTTCTTGATGAATATTTCCGTTATTATATGCATCTGTATTGACGAATATATAATCTAAAAAGCTATGGGGAGTCACGTCCTGATCAATAAGAACAATCTTGGAATTTTTAAACGGGATCGTGGTATTTGTCCATGCCCTATGCAGTATCGCCTTTAGGTTTGTGATAAACCGGAAGAATAACATCGTTACGATAGTTACATAAACGGTTAAAAAAATTAGGAGCATGTAATTTATTTCGTCTGCTACCATCGCAGCCTCAACTGCTCCATTTTCAGAAAAAGATAGTGTTTCGATCTGAACATTTTCCATAATAGGCAGATGTTGGACCACTTGATGGAAGATAATAAACGGCACTAGGATTGAAAATGCCAAACTGCCTACCAGATAAAACCTGTTAAACCGATGCATATTTTCTTTTTCTAACACTGCTTTGTAGAACAAAGCAAATAGGGCAGAGCACAAAACTGTTTTTATAAGGTAGGTTGTCATTTTTTCTTCCTTTTGATTTCTAGGTCCACAATTTTTCTCAGGTCCGCCAATTCAGCCTTGGTAAGATTTGTTGCCGTGGTAAAGAATGAGGCAAACTGCATGGGAGAATTGTCAAAGTAGTTTTCAATCAAGCCATTTACATGCTTGGAAAAGTAATCCACTTTATAGACCAAGGGATAATATTCCCGTGAGTTACCAATTGTACGATACGCAACAAAACCCTTCTCCTGCATCCTTTTCAACAGTGTTAAAATGGTTGTTGTTGCGGGTTTAGGATCTGGGTATTTCTCAATGAGGTCTTTCACGAAAACCTTATCTTGTCTCCAGATAAGTTCCATGAGTTCCTCTTCTGACTTTGATAACCTCATCGCTCTACGATTATGTATTTTACTCTACAAATGTAGAGTTTATTTTTAAACTAAAAAATTATTTTATTTTTTATATCGGGAAAAAAAGAGAAGTCAAAAAGGTATATAATTTCTGCGGGGAGGAGACTTTCTCTACTTGTTAAGGAAAACTTGACCGAAAATATACAAATTAGGTTTACCCAGGTTCAGATTTTGTTATCTGTCAATCAGAGACATGCTCGAAAAAATGTAATTGATGCCACTGGATAATTAATAACTATTGAGGTTGATTTTACCATACGTATTTACTAACTTTATACGTATAATTGTTCGGAAAATACCTATGAAAAAGCGACTAAATATTACGGTCAAGGAAGACCTGATCCGGAAAATGAAAAAATACGCAGATCTTCAAGAGACCAGTATCTCTAGTCTGGTAGAGGAACATTTTGAGGAATTGTTAAGGCACCCTTCCAAGTTTCCCAAAGAAATGTCTCTAGTGGAATTTGTGAAAACACTGCCAAAATCCAAGGTTGATTTCCCAACCGATTTTGATTTTAAAAAGGAATATTATAAAGTAAAATCAGAAGAATATGACGAACAGAATCCTGTTTGATGCCAATGTTCTCTTAGATTTTTTTCTAGATCGGAGCTCACAGCCAGAAAAAGTAGAGAGGTTGTTTAGCTTCGTTGATGATAAAACAATTCAAGGGTTTATAACCCTATCCATTCTTCAGATTTGTTCTTATTATTTGACCAGCGTAAAAGGGGTTGAAGTTACCAAGCGTATTTTGGAGATGGTTATTTTGAAATTTGAACTTTTGGAAGGTAGTCGCAAAACCGTTTTGAATGCCTTAAAATCGGATCAAAAGGACATTGAAGATGCCATTCATTATTTTATTGCCTTAGAACATGAAATGGATGCAATAGTGACATCAGACAAAGAGTTTCTCAAATTATCTTCCCCGTATTTACCACTATATAACCCAGTCGATCTTTTGGCGGAATTGGAATAAAAGGACATTTCCAATCAGGCTGCATGAATTACGGCAGTGATTATGAGTCGGAGGTGTGCGTACCAATGAGATGCTTTGATACCTTTTTTTCAAAATCGGGATGTTCTTCCAAAATCTCCTGTTCCCAACCCTACAGGCCAGCAATTCCAACCCATGCCCAACAAAAAATTTAAATCCATTCATCGCCGCTCTTCCACCCATCAAGGACGGTTTGTTCGTATTTTTTCAAATAGAGATTTTTGGTTTACAGTCCTCGTTTTAAATCCTAAATCCTTAGAACCAGTGATTTGGTGATGGAGTGATCTAGTGATTTAGTTTAAAATAGGTAAATAACTACTTTTTCAATATTCAATGTCCCACCTTTCATACTTGAATCTAAATCATCTTTCCTATAATTCTAGTTTCTAATTAAAAATCCTAAATCTCAAATCTGAAATCCTAAATCTAAAATCCCAAATCAAACACATTTTCGATCATCACATCACAGATCACCCAATCACTTCACCTGCTTTCTTCGCTCCATAAGCTCTCTCCATGTAGTCAAAATGATGCCTTCGTCAACAAGAAATTGCTGAAACTTGGGATCCATCATAGCCAGCATGTCCCCTTTCCGTAGGGAAGCACTTGGAGAAATTAGCTCAAAATGCGGAGTTGAATTTGTTGCATGGAGAATGATTTGCGTCACACCCGGTTGCAGCATGCGTACCGTTTCTATAAATTTATCTGTTTTGTATGCCTGGATTTTGTCGTCGTCACCTTCGATGGATGGATCTATTTTCCAGCTATAACTGTCGGTATGGAGATCGTCAAGTACAGGTAGACCCGCATCCCAAAGTGTTTTACCGATAGCTTGCAACTGTTCTACATTCAATGAGGAAGCATTACTTTCCTGCTGTATCCAAGTAGCATGACCTCCGGGAAACATCACAGGTATTTGGTACTCCATACCCATTTGCAGATACTTTTTAAGAAAGGCTTCACTGGCGAAAAGGGTACCCATATGGGAATCCAAATGCGTTGGTTGAAACCCCATGGCTATGAATTTGTCCACCTGGGCCTTAATTTCACTATAAAGTTCCTCAGGATCGCCGTGTGTAACCACATCCCGAACAGACGGCCATAAGTAGCCGTGGGTGTCTACCAAAGTAGGTGTTGCCAAGCCTCCGGAAACAGGTGCCCAGCGATACCCTTTCCATTCAGAGGTTAGGGTGAGGTGCACGCCCGCATCTGTGTCGGGATGGTCTTTAAGGTAGGAAAAGTAATCGGGAACCCACGAACAGGGCATCATGACCGAACAGGAATTGGCCGCACCTTGGTCCATGGATAGAATAGTTCCATCGTTTGCTTCGTAGGACATGCCCGCATCGTCAACGTGAAAAATAATCACCTTGGCGTCTTTGGGGTAACCTAGTTTTTCAGCGTAGGTTTGGGAGAAACTGTTCTGGCTAATCAGCAAAAATGCTACTAAATAGTAAAATCCAAAAGATGTTTTTTTCATGTCAATTTTTAATTGAATTTTGATTAATTCACGTTATATTGTCTTAATAGTTACTGTAAAATAGACATATGGACTATGGTTCATTTCGGAAATTAACAAAAGGTGCTAATTACAAATGGCAGATAAATCTCCGCCGGATTTAGTTCGTTTTTGGGGCAGGGCAATAATGTTTCATTTGCTTTCTAACGCTTAAGAACATAATTTTAGCAAAAGTTTGTCCTCCAAGTCGAGGAAAGTCCACAAATCCCAACCGATTCAGGTTCTCTCTAGAAATAATACAACTATATACGAATGGAAAATATTGAAGATTCTAATGAAGGAAGAAAAATTAAAGGAATATTGTATCTTCCCCAACATGCTAAATCCCTTGCATTAGATGATCTGTTGAAAGACATTGAAGGAGAAATCCGCTATTATGATCCGGAGAAGGTAGATGATGAGAATCTGAATTTTAAGTTTCTTCTACCTATGGGAGAAGTTGCCAAAGAGCGTGAATTAGATTTTGTTTTAGGTTTCGACAACGCCTTGGAAAGAATGATTATCGGCTACCTCAACGGAGAAGGCAAATTTTTGGTACTTAATGCACACCAACAGGCGGCCTTGTTGGTAGACCATTTTCTGACTGCTAATGGTCCCGATGAAGCCAAGGAAAAGACTGTAATAAAAGGGAATATACTTTCCCAGCAAATAGATAAGATTGTCATCAGAAATGAAGGTAGATATAGGGAATCCCATGTGGGCTATACGCCTCTGAAAGCTGCCTTGGAAAAGGAACAGGAAAGCGGATTGACAGCATTGGCCTGTGACGATAGAAATCATATTCTATTGAACACGGATCCAGAGGAAAATACAAAGGCTTGTATTTTGTTCGTTTTGGATATGGTAACCCGACTCGTCAAAAGGGAGTCAAGTATCTATTTTCAACATGTAGATCTGCAAATAATGTATAAGCTCTATGGAGAAAAGACCTTTAATATCTCTTCTGAGGGGCAAAACAAAAAGGTTTTTGACCGATTTCGTCTAAAAGCTCCTTCTGACAGTATCAATGAAGAGCTCGTGACGATTTCAGATTACAAGAAGGAGCTTTTTCAAAATAAACTAACGGGTCGCAAAGGACCTCCGGAACTTGGCCCCATGGATCTGGTACAGCTGGAATTTACCAGCGGACTCAAGATTAGCGTAGAGCTGGCAGATGGAGGAAGTAAGCTATTTCTACATTTGAGTGATTTTATTGACTGCTACAACCGTACTTCATTCCCTGATGCGCGTAAAAACATTCATGACAGGCTATTAAAAGTAGTAGTGTCCTTGGGTAAGATGGTTATCAATTTAAACAATTGATTTAGGCTATAGGCTTGCTAGTGTAAACGTCATTCTCCCCAACAGTTCAATCTGTTGGGGATTTTTTATGAAATGGTTGTAGGGCATTTGATTTTAATTGTGGCATATCATTTTTAAAATGATAATTTCTTGTTGGGGAAAAATAGGAAGGAGTTTGTATATTTATTCCGTTAACTCAAATAAATTGTCTAAACCCAATTCCTATGAATAAATACTCAGTGTTTCCTTTGGCTATATTTTTTCTCCTATTTACCTATGGGGGATTTGCACAACATGGCGACTTTAAAGCTCCAGCTTTGGAAAATCCCGATGCCTGGTCACTGGTATTGATTCCGGACACCCAATCCTACATGAAATTCAAACGAAATCAACCAATATTTGACTTGATGGTCAATTGGTTGGATGAACAAATCGATCCCTTGAATGTGAAGTTGGTTCTACAGGTAGGAGACTTGGTAGAACAAAACGGACTTGTAAACCCCGACGGAGTTGCTGCAAATCAGACTGGAACTCAACAATGGGAGGCGGTTTCTGGCTCATTTTCCATTTTGGATAAGAATGTTCCCGTAATCGCCACTACCGGAAACCATGATTTCGGAATAGTCAATGTAGAAAACCGACAAACTTCCTATAACGATTATTTCCCGATTGGAAAAAACCACCATAATCAAAAAATGATTCGGGATGTGGCGTTGGATGAGACGGGTATGCCTACGCTTATCAATGCCACCTATGAGTTTATTTCTCCTGAAGGCAGGAAGTTTTTAGTTATGGTGCTAGAATTTGCACCGAGGGAGGCCAGCTTACATTGGGCTATTCAGACGGTCAATAAAGAGGAATATCAAGATCACACGGTAATTCTCTTGGCACATTCATACCTTAACCGGAACAGTGAGCATATAGAGACCGAAGGCTATCCCATTACTGATAGGAACTATGGGAAGGCTGTTTGGGAAAAACTGGTACAACCTTCGAAGAACATTCAGATGGTTTTTTCCGGTCATATCGGAGCACCCGATGATAAGTCAGGTCACGTTGGGTTCCGTACAGATTCCAATGCAGCCGGTAAAAAAGTCCATCAAATGACCTTCAATGCACAAGCGCTAGGCGGAGGCTGGCACGGCAATGGCGGTGATGGTTGGCTCAGATGGCTGGAGTTTCAGGGGAATTCCGTTTTGGTTAAGACTTATTCACCTCTGTTCGCAATCTCACCCAGCACGAGGCATTTAGCATGGGGAACTGACGAGTTTGCTACTTTTTCCTTCGAGTTGGATTAAGCGAAAATTGATTTCTTTACTAGCGGTACATTACAAAGAGAGACTGACATAATATTTATTATTCTTTCCTGTAGCATTAGGTAAGGTTTTTGCGTCTTCTTTTTTGAAAGCTAAACCAATTATTATTGCCATGTGGAAAACCTTTACCCCTGTCCTGTTGACAGCGGGATTGCTAGTGCTATCCTGTGACCAGTTGGAAGATAAACCCCAACTTCTAGAATCTTTGGCACACAGCCAATGGGAAGTGACGGGGTATTTACCGCCAGGAACCCCCGAACCAAAGGTAAGTCCTGTACCTTATCAGTTGACTTTTATCAACGATTCTACGTTTATTCTTCAATTAGACATCAATCGCCTGGTAGGAAAATATTCAGCCACTCAAGGCGGTGGTTTCTCGGTTAGGGAAATCAAACGGACCGACAACTGTTGTGACAGTGAGTATGCGCTTCAAATGGCTGAGATCGTTCAGAGTGCCAATGTATTCCAGTCAACTAAAGAGGGAATTGCCCTTCAGGGTTCTGGAGAAGTATTTCTAAAGAAAAAAATAACGGAGAATCCATGAGAAGATATATCGGAATGATTTTAATCAGTTTGGCCATACTCCAACTTTCGTGTACGGAGGAAGATGAAATCATCCGTTGTGATGCCCAGCCTAATATCAGCGAATCACTTTATGGAACTACTTCTTCTTCGGTCACGATCACTGGGGCATCCATATTGACCAATTGCCTCGAAATACGATTTTCCTATACCGGATGTACTGACGTAGCCACCTATGATTTAGCAGTATCGGAAATCGTTTCTGACACATCTCCCCCAAGCAGGGCCATGCGGATCGTGTTGGCCGAGGAAGGAAGTTGTAGCATCACCCAAACCCAAACCTATAGAGTTGATTTGACCATTCTTCAGGTCGAAGATACCAATAGGCTTCATTTAGAGCTGGAAGGTTGGGGTGAACCCTTGGTCTACGGTTATTAATTGCTTATTTTCGAACGGACAATATAACCCGTTTGAGTGTGAAGAACCCTTTTAAAAAATTCACGTGGCTTAATGAGCCAGGTTTCTGGAAAGAAGAAGCAGGTGACCTGATTATAAAATCAGATGAAAAAACAGATTTTTGGAGAAAAACCCACTATGGATTTACCCGGGACAGCGGGCATTTTTTTTACCGGAAAGTCAAAGGAGACTTTGCTGTCAAGGTCAAAGTGACAGGAAACTATACCGATCTTTATGATCAAGCTGGACTTATGATTCGACAGGATGAAAATAATTGGATCAAAACTGGAATTGAATGGGTCGATGGCGTGCAGCAGGTAAGTGCCGTGGTCACTAGGGATTTCTCAGATTGGTCAGTGAGGCCCTGGCCGGAAAACCCTGCATCCATTTGGCTTAAGGTGAATCGTAAGGGGGATTTTGTAGAGGTGCAGTATGCAAAGGAAGACCGGGATTTTCAACTACTTCGTCTGGCCTATTTCCCGCCCTCGGATGAAGTCCAGATTGGGATAATGGCTGCCGCTCCCGACGGTGCCGGATTTGTGGCGAAGTTCAGTGATTTTGCTTTGGAAAAAATTGCTGTGTAGATGGGCAGTAAAAGAAAGATACGTCTTGTTCTTAAGGTTCATTACAGGGTAGAAAGTCTCCTGCTTATTTAGAATATCAACGATTTTGATTTCTGGAGGGTCGACGACCCTCCAGAAATCAAAATCAAATTAATACCCCGTGATGGTTTTCATCAGATTGAAAAAACCTCTTTTTCGGTCAGAGTTGATGCCCCAATCTACCGGCACACTTTGATACCCCTCCTCAAAGCCTTCGTCTTTCATCCTGAAATCAAAATATCCCCAAGAAGCATAAGCTGATACTGCAGCAATAAAATTATTCCAATCCTTGTCGAAGTCAAAGTGGTCGTCTTCATTGAAAATAATCGGCATGGGGGTATATCCCTGCACGGCCTTCGTATCTTTTACCATAATAGGAATGCGGTCAGGATCTTTAACTCCATTGCCATGGAGAAGTAGATAATCCGCGGACTTTACCACGTTTGGCAATGGAATAAATCCACCCCCATAGCTGGTACTTACGTAGAAGCGGTAACCATCTTTTTCTAAGCCTTTGGCCAATTCAATCAGTTCATGTACCCGCTCGGGCTTCAGGATGTCGTGGTCGTAGCGCACGTTGCATTCATTGTTGATTTCTATCAGCACGTTCCGGTAGTTTTTGGAGTGGAGCCAGTTTGTCGCATTGGTCACTGCGCGAATCACCGCTGTTTCATCAAGAAGCCGTTCATCCTGGCCGAAATAAAAAAATCCCACCATCGGCACCATGCCAAGTTCGTCCGCTTTGTCCAGGATACGTTCCAGCCTATACATGTAGGCTGGTATGAGTTCTCCGTTTTCGGTAAAAGCAGAATTGTGCCAAGGTTGTTCTTTGGAATACCCCTCCGGACTTCCTCCCTGCAGATTAATTGTAAATGACAGCATGCCGTGATTCTTCCATTCTTCCATATGGCGTATAAACTCATCTGTATTTCGATCGGCATCCCACTTGCCAGTATCATCATATTTCCATCGACTGACAGTTTTAGGGTTCATGTCGTCAAAGATGCCCTGCACCATCCTGGAATTCATCAGCAACCCCTCTATAGGATGTTTTTTCCACTTTCGCTTTTCGTAGGTGGGTTTGCCGTTGATGTAGAATTTTTCACCACGGATTTCGACGGTCGTCTTTCGAGATTGCTGTGAAAAGCCGTCAACGCAAATGCATAAAATAAGCAAGAGACAACAAAGGGTAGTTATTTTCATAATAGAATTGGGTTTAATGATTTTGGGGATTAAAATCGTCCACGGATCTTAGGCCGTGGACGATCTATTAAACAGTTTTTGGGTCAGGGTGCTGGTATGGTGCCCGGTAAGGCCTTCGAAGTAGCTTAGTGGCTTCCTCGTCACCGACTATTATCATCTGTTTGGGATCATAGGATAAAGGTCTGCCAAGATCCATGGACATATTGGCTAGAATGCAACTAGCCGTGGAGATATGGCCCTGCTCCACATCGGCTACAGGCAATCCCCCCTTTTCGATGGCTTCGAGGAAGTTAATCATCTGTCGTCTAGTCGCTGGGGCGGCATGAAGCTCCATGCCGTCCTCTGTGAGATCCTCAGGATATTCTTCCCGTTCGAAAAGAGCAGTCTGGGTTATTGGCTCGCCCTCTCCCTGTGGGACAAATTCATATTTCATTACGGACGCTTTCAGAGTTCCTTTGTCTCCATAGATTTTATAAGCCCAAGGGTACTCGGGATCTTGAGGAGTTCCCCAGCTCCTATGGGTCCAGACGCAATCCAATTCATCATATGAAAATGTCGCCGTTTGGGTATCGGGAGTGGTTGAAATGCCCCCTTTTTGAACATAAATACCTCCGGTAGCATACACCTGTTTAGGCCAGCCCAAATCGAGCATCCATCGGACGGCGTCGAACATGTGCACGCACATATCTCCTGGGATACCATTGCTGTATTCCATCAGCGTACGCCAAATCCTACGGTGTGGAAGACCCCTGTAAGGGAGCCTGGGGCCCGGACCTACCCATCGGTCATAGTCAAAGAAATCCGGGACAGGTTCAACTTCAGGATTGCCGTTGTATCTCATGTGGTAATAGCAACACATTTCCACGTGGGAGATTTTTCCCAACATTCCGGTATCGATAATTTCTTTTTTGGCATCTACAAGATGGGGAGTGCTGCGTCGTTGGGTCCCGATTTGTACGACCCGTTTGTATTTCCTGGCAGCCGCAAGTATAGCTTCGCCCTCTATCACATCTACCGAAATGGGTTTCTGAAGGTATACGTGATTTCCTGCCTTGATAGCATCGATGGCGTGAAGGGCATGCCAGTGGTCCGGGCTGCCTATCAGTACAATATCTAATTTGTTTTCTCTAAGTAACTCTTGATGATCGTTGTAGGTCTTGGGTTTCTTACCGGATTTTTGGCGGGTGCTGATCAGTTCAGCGGCTTGGTCCCGTTGATTTTTGTCCGGGTCAGCTACGGCGATGACTTCTACCGGAGCTACTTGTATCAGGCGAAAGAGGTCACTTTTGCCATACCAACCAGTGCCGATCAAGGCTACTCGGTAGGGTTCTTTTCGGTCCATCCAGTCCATGCCATGTGCACCAAACGCGGATAGGGCAAACAACGCTGTGCTGCCTTTGATAAAATGCCTGCGGTTAATGGGAGTCTTATTCATTGAACGTGTGAGTTTTCTGGGATATTTGCTGTTAAAAATGTTTTTGGCTTTCAATATAAAGAAATTTTCAAGCAGAACTCCAATTTTCGAGCCCAACATACATTGGTGGCAGTTTTTTATTGCTAGTGGGATTGAAAATGACGGTTGCTTAGCGTTTTAAGGGAATAAAAAACTTACCTATTAGGCAGTCTGTATTTCTATTTTGGACAAGCAACGTAAAGGATTTTAGTCATAAGGAAGTTTTGAAAACATCATTGTTAGAATAGGTCACTGGTATTTTTTTTGAATGAAAAGTAGACCCGTTTATCTTGATGATGAATAAAGAAATCTTACAAATACCACATTTTAGATTTCGGAATGAATATTGCCTAATTGTATTCATTCATGTGTCCTTTGCTAGATAAGTCGAAAGGAAATATAAAAATTTTTAATAAATAGGTTATTTTGGACCATTTGTGATCCATTTTAAAGTACCCAAATATGTCAAACAACACCTTCCTTCAAATGAAAAATACCCTCGCATCTACCTTTGTTGTAGTAATGGTACTTTCACTTTTATACCTATTTACAGCCTCCTTTACTATTCTCTTATTGGCTTTCGGGGGGATTCTCTTTTCATTGTTTTTTCATTCCATCTCCAATAAACTTCAAGACTGGACAGGTTGGAAAAGGGGAGTGACACTCAGTTTGTCTATAGTTTTAGTCCTGATATTTTATGCCGGTATTTCTTACTTGATTGGGAACCAAGTTGCGCAGCAGTATGATGAATTTGCGGAAACAGTACCTGAGATGATCGAAAACTTCAAATCTAAAGTCGAAGATACGGCGATAGGTGAAAAAGTAGTTGAAAAGCTTGAAGATATGGAATCGGACGATTTTAAACTGTTTGACAACGCCCAAAAGCTTTTCAAATCCACATTCGGTTTTTTTGGGGATTTCTATGCCCTGCTTTTTTTCGGAATTTTCTTGATGATAAACCCAGGAATGTATGTCAAAGGTTTTAGCTATTTGATTCCTATTTCAGAACGGGAAAATGCGGTGAGCTTTTTAAATGATACGGGATCTGATTTGAAAATATGGCTTCGGGCGACAGTGTTGGAAATGGTTTTTGTTTTCACTATGACTGCAATTGGACTGTTGATTTTGGGTATAGATCTTTGGCTAATTCTTGCCTTGATTGCGGGGTTTCTTACGTTTATACCCAATATTGGACCCGCATTGGCGATTATTCCGGCATTCCTGGTAGGCCTACTAAGTGGGATGGAAACTGCATTGATTGTGGTGGGGCTTTATTTACTCGTTCAGGTGTTGGAAACGGGACTATTTGGCCCCTTTATCCGCCAAAAGCTACTTTCACTACCTCCTGCCTTGGTACTTTTTTTCCAGTTAGTCATGGGTGTTATTAGCGGTGGTTGGGGGATTTTGTTTGCTACACCACTTTTGGTAGTTGTAATGAATGTCGTCAAAGAATATTACGTGAAGCGGGTAGCCGACAGCCCAACTGATGGTGACAATTTTTACGAAGGTGGGGGTTCCGAAAATTAAATATTGATTGAATTCTAAGCAATAAGTGTAGCTTTTATAGGGAAAACCTCAATCGAAAAGTTTTTTGACAAGTTCGATCTCCTGTAATCGGAATCTTAATTTGTTTGGGGGTTTGGTCTTTTGTTTTGTAATTTGAAACAATATTCCGTTCAATGAAGAGGTTCGCCCATATGAAAGTGCTAATAATAGAAGATGATCCGATTTTAAGTAAAAACATTTGTGAAGCACTTACATCTGAAAATCTTGTAGTCGAGCCTGTCTACGATGGGTTGTTAGCGGAAAAGATTTTAAAGAAATACAATTTCGATTGTATAGTTTTGGATATCAATCTTCCAGGAAAAAATGGATATGATCTATGTAAAAATTTCAGAAACTATAATTCAGACACGCCTGTATTGATGCTAACCGCATTCGGGGAGTTGGAGGATAAGATACAGGGATTTGATTGTGGTGCAGATGATTATCTGACCAAACCCTTCTATATGCGGGAACTCATTCTTAGAGTAAACTCCCTAATTAGGCGAAAAAAGCACAGTCATTTAGGGGATGTAAATGAAGCCATTCTCGTTGCTGATGATATTACCCTAAATGACGCTCAAAAAAAGGTGTTTAGACAAGGCAAGGAAATCAATTTGACACCTAGAGAGTACCAAATCCTGTTTAAGCTGATGGGTAAAAATGGTGAAATCGTCTCTAAAGCTGATTTGATTAAAGAAATATGGGGAAGTTCATTTGATGCAAACACCAATACCATTGAAGTTTACATCAATTTCTTAAGAAACAAGCTTGACAAACCATTTTCAAAGAATACCATAAAAACCAAGGTGGGTTATGGGTATTATTTGGATATTGGTTATTAAGTTAATAGTTATTAAGTTAACCCAATAACCCAATAACTCAATAACTCAATAACCCAATAACTAATAACCAAACACAAACCATGGGATACGAAACATTTGAAGACCTCGAGGTCTGGAAGCTTGGCAGAGATATAAGAACCAAATTATCACAATTGGCGAAAGAATTACCTAAGGAAGAAAAATATCGTTTGGCAGACCAGATTGTTAGAGCTTCCCGTTCTGTAACAGCGAATATCGCTGAGGGCTTTGGTAGGTACCATTATCAGGAAAACATACAATTTTGCAGGCAAGCTAGAGGTTCTCTAATGGAGCTAATTGACCATCTAACTGTTACATTGGATGAAAATTATATCACAAAAGATCAGTTTGAAAATTATAAAGACAAGATACTTCACTGCATCAAGGTATTAAACGGATACATTGCCTATCTAAAAAAGGCAAAATTAACCCAATAACCAAGTAACATCGTCAACCAATAACCCAGTAACCAATAACCCAGTAACCCAATAACCAATAACCCAGTAACCCAATAACCAATACCCCCCTCCCAGATGCGAATAAGAAATAAAATCCTTATTTACTTTTCCACCACCGTGACAGCACTGATGGCAATATCCTTTACCATTATTTATATTTTATTTTCAGAATATCGGGAGGAGGAGTTTCAACAGCAACAAAACGAAAAAATTCATACCACCATAAAGCTTATCGAAAAATTCAAGCAGGAGAGCGCAACTATTTCTTATCTTTTAGATCAGCAGGATATAAATGATTTCTATGATGAAAAATTGCTGGTTTATGATTCACAGAAAAACTTGATTTTCGCCAGTTTGGATAGCTTGGACATTGTAAAGGCGGAAAGCATTCTCAACAAACTTTCTCCTTCCCAAAAATGGATAGAAACCAAAGAGGAAAATTATGATCTTATAGGTATCTATGCAGAAACAGAAAATCAAGATTATTATGCAGTCAGCAAGGCTTATGATGCCTTTGGGTATGCAAAAATGATTTTTTTGAGAAATGTGTTAGTTGGAATTTTTCTATTTATCACCATAGTTGTATTTCTCATTTCCCGATTTCTCTCCTATAAAATATCCAGGCCGATCACTGCTCTTGCGGAAAACTTAAATAAATATGATCTTAGCAAAGAAAATATTGATGAACTGAAAATAGAAACCTCTTCTGCTGAATTAAAACAATTGACCCAACGATTCAACGAATTACTTCGAAGGATACACGAAGCATTTTTATTTCAAAAGCATACGGTTCACCATATTTCCCACCAGTTGAAAACACCCATATCGGTTTTGGTATCGGAACTTGAAAGGATAAACAATTTTGCAACTATTGAGGAGGTCAAACCTGAAATTGAAAACCAAATTGTTAAGGCAAAATCATTGGGAGGGATAATCAATGTACTGCTTGAAATATCAAAAATTGAATCCGGTCAGCATACTCAAATACAAGCCCTTCGGATTGATGAATTGTTTTACGATGTGATAGAAGAGCTTAATGCACTCTATCCCAATTTTCAATTTGAAGTAAGCTATATTCCTGATGACATTAGTGAAGATAGGCTAATAATAAACCTGAATCCAATCCTTATCCGGCAGGCCATCCAAAACTT
>DATHWC010000269.1:0-9062 GCA_035460985.1 Lunatimonas sp. | reverse complement strand
ATTTCAGCAATTTCATTATAGACCTCACCGCTGGATTTACCAATTTCCAAGTCCTTAACACCAGCCTTGCCAATAACGAACAGTTTTACGGAACTGCTTTTGGCACGGGCGACCTGACAGTTTTTGGTTCCTTGAATAATTTGGAGATCACCGCCAATGCGAGCTCACAGCCTAACACGCGTATCTATATACCCATCGGAAGCACTCAAGGCCAGTTTCAGGAGGACTTTATCAACATAATCAATGTGCATGACACTGTTCAGGTTGCAGGGACGGAAGGTCTTCAGGATGGATTGGCAATCAATAATATGGTCATCAACCTAAACATGGATTTAAACCCCAATGCCTATGTGGAAATCCAAATAGATCCAAAAACTGGGGAAACCATCCAAGGAAGAGGCCGCGGGCAACTCAATCTCAACGTAGATACCCAAGGAAATTTCAATATGTATGGCACCTATGAGATCGTCGATGCACTCTACAATTTTTCCCTGTACAACATTATCAACAAACGCTTTCAGATTGAACCGGGCGGAAGAATTTCATGGTTTGGAGACCCTTATGAGGGAAATATGAGCATCCGTGCCATTTATGAGGAAAATGTTTCCATGATCGGTCTGCATGCCAATGGAAATACCAGTGAATTTGAGACGGCGGAATTGAAAAGAAGGTATCCGGTAAAAGTAATCATGGATTTGGAGGGGCAGTTGCTATCCCCGGACATCTCCTTTGCCTTTGACTTCTCCGCTTTTCCCGAAGGAACGGAACTTCAGACAACCATTTCAGCTTTTCAAAATCGGATCGCCAATGACGAGCAGGAAAAAAACCGGCAGGTTTTTTCCCTTATCATGCTGCGTAGGTTTTCTCCCGAGGGGCAATTTACCGGAGCAGGCATTGGGTTTTCCAACCTTAGCCAGCTTATCTCTTCCCAAATTAACAACCTGATCGCCCAGGTAGATCAAAATCTGGAAATTGATTTTGACCTCACATCCCTTGATGAGACCGCCTTGGAAACCTTTCAGCTTCGGGTGGCCTACACCTTTTTTGATGGCAGGCTACGTGTCGCCCGTGATGGGGGATTTACCGATTTACAGGGCAATGCCGATTTCAATACCATCGCCGGTGACTGGCAGGCCGAATACTTACTGACCGAAGACGGGAGATACCGGATGCGTGTATATAACAGAAATAATTTCAATACGTTAACTGCCCTGGCCATCAACAACCGGGCACCCAATACCTATGGTGTTTCCATCTCCCAAAACTTGATGTTTAGCTCCTTCCGCGAACTTTTTCAAAATTTCGGAAAAAGAGGTCGTATCATTTACCCCTATATGGACGATGACGAATCCCTACGCTATGATTTTGAAATAAAACTTGATAAAGTAGCTCCCGACCTCTTCCGGCCAGACCCGCTAGAGGAAAGGCCGGCTATTAATATCCTTGAAAAACCCTCAGAAACTCCCAGTCCCTAAAACAATTTTTCAGAAGCATGATTACCTATACATGGAAAAAGTGACATTATTTTGGTTTCGTAGAGACCTCCGGTTGGAAGACAACATGGGATTGTATTACGCATATACACAGGACAGAAAGGTGCTGCCACTTTTTATTTTTGACACGGAAATCTTGGAAAAGCTTGATGATGTGAGAGACGCCAGGGTAACTTTTATTCATGATCAAATTGTCCGCCTACATGAAGAGTTAAAAGATTTTGGCAGTTCGCTGATAGTCAAAATCGGAACGCCCATTGAAGTATTTCGCCAACTTCTCGAAGATTATAACATTCAGGCTGTGTACACAAACAGGGATTATGAGCCCTATGCCAAAGAGCGGGATAGTGCGGTTGGTGACTTGTTAAAATCTCATGAAATAGCACTTCTAGACTTCAAAGACCAGGTAATCTTCGAAAAGGACGAAATCACCACCGACGCCGGAGAATTTTATAAGGTATACACTCCCTACAGCAAACGGTGGTTGGCTAGGTATGCATTTCTTCCCTACTCTCCCGTGACACTGGATAAGCGCAAAAATACGTTTTTCCCAACCAACCCCCTCCCAGTGCCTTCTCTATCTGATTTGGGGTTTGAAAAAAGTGATCTTTATATTCCTCCCCTCCAAGTGGACAAATCATTAATCCGGACATATGACATAAACCGGAATTTCCCCGCATCCAATGGAACAAGCCGTTTGGGAATTCACCTGCGATTTGGAACGATAAGTATCCGGAAACTTGCCCATGAAGCATCCAGGCTAAACGACACTTTTCTAAATGAATTGATATGGCGGGAATTCTATATGTGCATCCTATATCACAAACCGGAGGTGGTGGACCATGCCTTCAAACCGGCGTACGACCGCATTCCCTGGAGAAACAATGCCGATGATTTTGCGCTATGGTGTGCCGGCAAAACCGGGTATCCGATGGTAGATGCAGGCATGCGTGAACTCAACGCCACCGGATACATGCACAACCGTGTCCGTATGGTCACCGCTAGCTTCCTGACCAAGCACCTGCTAATAGATTGGCGTTGGGGAGAAGCTTATTTTGCGAAGAAGCTCCTGGATTTCGAGCTGGCATCCAACAATGGGGGCTGGCAATGGGCTGCCGGCACAGGTACTGATGCGCAACCTTATTTTCGGATTTTTAACCCCGAATCCCAAATGGAGAAATTTGACAAAGAGAAAAAGTATATTAAAAAGTGGATTCCTGAATACGGTACGCCCTCCTACCCCAACCCGATAGTAGATCATAAATTCGCCCGCGAAAGAGCGCTGGAAACCTATAAAAACTCCTTGGAAAGACAATACCCCTGAATGGCAGCCTATCTTCGGTCAAGGTGTGTAGTATTTCCCAAAAACTTATCAACTTAACTCGAGACGGAGGGACTTAGAGAATGAGGGACGAAGGGACGGAAGACGGGAGACGGGAGAGAGACAGACTTATCAACCTATCGACTTATCAACCCATCAACCATTTCCCCTACAATATCGAAGATTCACTTAAGCCTGCGATTCGACTACGATACCCGAAATAATAAATCGTCAAGACATTTAGAACGTAATTCCCTAAATTATTGTCTTCTTTACGTATTCTTCCGGGAATTCCGGGAATAAATTCAGTAAAAACATGAATATAGGAGATAAGGTAAGACTACTGCACGGCAAAGAAGAAGGCACCATAACAAAAATATCCAGCAGTGGTCAGGTAGAAATAGAGATTGAAGACGGATTCAGAATACCAGCGCTAAAGTCAGAGGTCGTCGTAGTAAGCCAAGCAGAAAAGCAGTTTTTCGGAACGGCGGAGGAAAAGATTGCCGCTTGGACTCCCTCTGCGAAAAAAAGTGCAAAACCGGGGACCCAGGAGGGTATATTCTTGGCATATGTGCCCTACAACGACCAAAACCACGGTGTATTTCTGATCAACCACACCAAGAGAGATATGGTCTACGCAGTATCTGAGCTGTTTGGTGAAAACTCCAAAACTTTGGGTGCTGGGGTAGCCTCAGCCAATTCGTACCATAAACTGGATGAGAAATCAATCCAGCAATTTGAAGGTTGGCCGCCACTTTTTTTTCAGATAATCCCCATCAACTCCAGAGTCGAAAAAACCATCCCGCCATTTGAGCGAAAAGTAAAATTCAAGGCATCGTCATTTTTCCGGAGTAAGAGAAACGCTCCTGTCTTGGACAAGGATGCCTACCTTTTTCAGCTGGACACCCAGGTCAAAGACCTAGATGTAGGTCAGCTAAACAGGGACCTGAACCCAGAACAGGTGGATGCCAAACCTTTGACACGTCAGTTTACCCGCCCCGCGAAAGAAATTGACCTGCATATTGAGAAACTTAGTCCCACGCACGAGCTTCTGAGTAATACAGAAAAAATAAAACTACAGCTGGAAATTTTTGAAAAAAACCTAAATTATGCCATCGCTAGCGGAATGGATGAAATCACTTTTATACATGGCATTGGAAACGGCATATTGCGTATGGAAATTCACCGTTATTTAAGCCAGTTAAATCACATCAAGTACTTTAAAGATACCCACAAGAGTAATTTTGGGTATGGCGCTACCTTGGTAAAAATAAATGAATAAACCATCATGTTAGAGAGAAAAGCCCCTACCCTGCTTCTTTTTGAACAACAACTTGATGCGGGCAAAACCTTGTTTGGAGAATTAGCCAAGAAAATTCGCTCAAAAAAAGCAATTCTCTTGGAGGAGAAACTCTTCTTCTATCAACTGTTTCTCGAGCTAATCGGTAAAATTCACTTTGAGGAGAAAAAGCTTAGCCTAAAACTTTTTTCATCTTTTGACCAACTCTACCGACATTTGAAATTAGTACATCATGTCCGTCTAATCAACGACTTATACGATAGTCAACGTGTCGCTCTCAATGAGCCACTCACAGAATATAAACAGGACTTGGATGAGGATAAAAAACGTGTCTACACCGAATTGTTTGACACGATTCTTTCTGCTCCGATCAAAATATGGGAAGATCTCTACCTATCCGTCTACCCATTTGTCCGCGACCTTACTCCATTTCAGGTAAACACAGCCACCACACAACTCATCAACGAAGAGATTGATTTTTCACACTTTGACGCTAAAAATGAGTTGGATCCCATTTCAATCAAGGATATCTATGAAGGTCTGAACAAAATAATTGCCATAGAAAATATTAGGACAAGCATGGGACTGAATCCCATATTCACCGATGCGGTCCACAAAAAAATCAATCTTTTAAGCCGTCAGTTGTACGATTGGTATCAGAATCATCTCTTTTTTCAGCACTTCAGCCACTTCCTCAGAGAAAAGGAAACCGTAGACAAAAAATACCTACAACTGCTAAAGACAGTAAAGAAAAACCACAAACGGTTAACGACAGATGTAGCAACCCAATCTGTTCATCTCTTTACCCAGGTACTGCATTAAGTGTATTCCTAGATACGCCTAAAATGACCTTAGCTGGTCAAATTTTATTTAAGGCTTGTGCAATATCCTTTTTCAAATCCTCAACATCTTCGATTCCGACACTGAGTCGGATAAGAGAATCGGACAATCCGACTTTTTCACGTTCCGATTTGGGTATACTGGCGTGTGTCATACTGGCAGGATGTCCACAAAGAGATTCCACGCCACCAAGCGATTCCGCCAACGAAAAATATTCTAAACTCTCCATTAATCTAAATGCGGACTCCTTCTGGTCAGATTCCAAAGAGAATGAGATCATCCCTCCAAAATCCCTCATTTGACGCCTTGCCACATCGTGATTGGGATGGTCTTCAAATCCTGGCCAATACACCTTAGCCACCTTGGGGTGATTTTTCAGGTAGGCTGCAATGGTCTTTCCATTTTGGCAATGTCTTTCCATTCGGATATGTAAAGTCTTGATTCCCCGCAGTACGAGAAAACAATCTTGAGGTCCCGGTACCGCACCACATGCATTTTGCAAAAACGCCAGTTCCTCCGCTATTTTGGGGTCATTTACCACGATTGCCCCCATTACAACATCGGAATGTCCTGCTAGGTATTTGGTTACTGAATGCATGACAATGTCCGCTCCTTGATCTAAGGGATTTTGCAGGTAGGGAGTGGCGAAGGTATTGTCTACTGCCATCAAAACCTGATGTTTTTTTGCCAGGGCAGCCACAGCCACCACGTCGATGATATTCATCATGGGGTTGGTCGGGGTTTCTACCCAAATGAGTTTGGTTTTGGGGGAAATAAATTGCTCCAGCATGTCTGGGTCTGCCATGGATACAAATTGGAATTTAATCCCGTACTTTTCAAACACTTTGGTAAAAAGGCGGTAAGTGCCTCCATAGAGATCATTGGTACTTATCACTTCATCTCCCGGGTTTAGGAGTTTGAGTATGGCATCAATAGCTGCCAATCCCGAGGCGAAGCACAACCCATATTTTCCATTCTCCAACGCTGCCAAATTCTGTTGCAAAGCAGTCCTTGTCGGATTGTGGGTTCTGGAATATTCATAGCCCTGATGGTCGCCCGGAGATTTCTGCACATAGGTGGAGGTCTGAAAAATAGGGGTCATTATAGCTCCTGTGGAAGGATCCGGGGTAATTCCTGCATGGATGGTTTTGGTGCCAAATTTCATATAAATCAAAAATCTTAAGTTGTAAGTTGATAGTATTTTAGTTTTCGGTGTTGTTAGTGCACCTATACAAGAAACGTTCCCATTTAGAGAAGATGTATTACACAGGGGCAATTTCGGGGTTTTAGCTTAGATTTGTCAAATATGCGTAAAAAACCACCCATTTTCAAAAAACTCGCGGACATTTACAGGGAGAATCCGTCGTTCTATTGGGCGGTTTTGTGGGTAGCAATAATGCCTTCGATGGGATCAATAGTAAGTCTTCAGATCTTGTTTACAGGTGACCAAGATTGGGTTTTCCCCCAGCTGACGGGTCTCATAGCGGTTGCGACATTCGTCTGTATAGCGGGTTTTATCATGGGGCTTGCGCTACTTCCCACCACGCTACTTTCGATTCTGACTGGATATATTTGGGGTTGGGATGCTTTTGGTTGGTTGGTAATGGCTTATTTGTTGGCTACTTCGCTGGGCTATTCTATGGGCACATTCCTTAGCCAACGCCAATTGGATATCCTCCTGAAATATTACCCCAAGGCGAAAAAAATGGTTTTGGAAAAGCAGGAAAAAATTGGCTCCCTAATATTCTTTGTGCGATTGAGTCCGGTCATTCCTTTTGCTTTCTCAAACGTTCTATTTGCTTTGTTGCAAACCGGTCTCTGGCGGGTAGTGTGGTGGGGTATCTGGGGTATGCTACCCCGTACAATCATTGCCTTCTATTCAGGAACTATAGCCGGGTCCCTCTATCAGGCCATAATGGATTCCGACAACTATGCGGAATGGATTTCATTTATTATTCTCCTGGCGGTAAGTGTTTGGGGTATTGTGAATTTCGTCAAAAAGGGTAACAAAACCAAAGCTTAACCTGTTGCCCTTAAAGGTCCGAGTATCTTTTTCGCACTACCGTATTTTTTTTCAAATCAACCTCAAAAAAGGTGTCGTAATCCGATTCGTCCAGCTCGTCAAAGGGGGCTAGGTCGCCCCGGAAATAGTTGGCGATATGGTGAATTGTATTTGAATGACCTACCACAACCACGTCTCCTGAACCTGAACGGATGGTGTTCACAAGTGCGTCATGATCCTGCGCGCTGTATTCCATTATCGGAACACTTAGTGACTTTGCCAATGGGGTGACTGTAGCCCGGGTACGGATGGTTGGTGTACTGTATATTGCGTTGATGGATCTATGGCCCAGCGACTTCGCCAGTCGATCAGCCCGTTCTTGTCCTGCCTGGGTAAGTTCAGGATCGTCGCCAATCATGATCTTTTCAGCGTGGCGGAAAAGATAAAGCTTCCGCTCCACTTCCCGTTGGCAACCGGCCAAAACCAGGTATCCTAAACTGATAATAAGGAAAAAACTTAAGGTCCTCTTCATAGTGGTAAACGGTTTTGTTTAGTTATTTTCAAGCCGGGTCACTTTGTACCCTTCGTATTTGAGCAACTGGATCAATCCCAGCTCTCCTCCCAAATGTCCCGCTCCAACAGCAAAGAAAACGGGGCCCTTTTTCATCAATTCACCCATTGGATCAATCCAATTCCTGTTGCGGTTATCCAGAAGTATATCCTGATAATCCCTGTATTCGGGACTGTCGGCCACCATCTGTACCAACTGCCCTATCTCTTCCTTATTGTAGGCTTCAATCAGCTGCTTAAACTCCTCCTTGCCCTTCTCTAAATTGCCGGCATACTCAAAGAAGCTTCTATACTGGTCTTCCAGCGGAATTTGGTCAAACACGGAAAGTTGGTCATGGACTGATTCCAAGCCCTTTATTTCAAGTTGATTGGACTTGGCAATCCGCATCAGTTCATTTTCATAAGACTTAGTCTCACATTCCAAGAGGTTGGGATAGATTAACGACATCAGCATAAAGGGACGCATACTCTTCAGCATGCCTATATCCATGCCTGTCCGCTCCATCAGCAGGCCTCTGGCAAGTTCATATTCTTCATCAGTTAGAAAATCAGTGATCATCTCACCCCCGGCATTGTGCATATGCGAAAGCATGGAGAGTGCCAATGAAGGGTCGTCCAAATCCACCTCAAGGATAAGCACCTTGGATTCCTTTAATTTTTCCTCCACCTGCGTGCCCAGACGAAATTCCTCCTCACAAATCAGGTGTATGGTTCCAAAAAGGTAAGAGGGTCGGGAAAGTCCGTTCCCGGAAATTTTCCAAAAAACCCCTTCATCTTGTGCTTGGACCGTACTGCCAAGGAACATGCAAAATAAGCTAAGCCAAAAGGTTTTCTTCATGATTTATTGGTTACTGAAATTCTAACGAAAACCTAGCCACTGAAGGTATTGTTCAAGTATTGATCTTTGGCTTTAATTTCTTCAAATTCCAAAAACTGCTCCCAAAAAGATTCTTCCGGCAAAGCAGCTCTCAAAAACAATTTTTCCTTTTTGATCGGATGCTCAAACACCAGCTGAAACGCATGCAGATTAATACTGGCATCCAGGTTTGGTTTTGGAAATCCGTATTTAATATCCCCTCTGATCGGACTACCCATTGCCGCAAGCTGCACCCTAATTTGGTGGGGACGCCCGCTGATTGGCCTGACCTCCAATAGCCAGTGGTCATTAAGGGTACCTAACCGCTTATAGTTTAGTTCCGCTTTTTTTGAATCCGGGACTTCCCGATCATGTGCGGTGACCACATTTTTCACCTCATCTTTCGTGAGCCAATGGGTAAGCTTTCCTTTTTCCTCTTTCGGCCTTTTTTTCACAATGGCCCAATACACTTTATGGATATCCCGCTTTCTGAACAACTCAGTCATTCGCTCCAGCCCTTTGGATGTCCGGGCAAAAATCACCAATCCGCTTACCGGCCTGTCCAGGCGGTGGACGGGATGAAGGAAGACTGCCCCCGGTTTGTTGTATTTTGTGGCTATGTATTCCCTGCAATTATCCGTCAGTGTCTTGTCCGCAGTCTTATGTCCCTGCACCAAGAT
>DATHWC010000268.1:0-60097 GCA_035460985.1 Lunatimonas sp. | reverse complement strand
AAACATTGCAACAACGTATTTTCTAATTGCCGGATTGGAGGAACAAATCCTAATATTGAATAAAAACATCTCCGTTCAGGAATCGGCATTCGAGTTGGGCAAAAATCTAAAAGAAGCGGGACAGGACAGCCAGTTATCCCTAGACCAATTTGAGGGACTTCTGATTAACTCAAAGGGCCTATTGCTTCAAAAAAACAGGGAACTGCAGCAGGCGAAACTGAATTTGTCCCAATTAACCGGAAGCTATTCGACCGATTTTTCCTACAATTCCTTGGAGGAATCTGAGATGCTTCCAGAAGTGATAGAAGCAGGTGTCCCTGCTGATCTTATCCGAATGCGCCCGGATATCCGGGCTGCAGAGCTGAATCTTCATGCTCAACACCTGGAGGTGGGAATCGTGAGAACGGCCTATTTTCCCAGCTTAAACCTGTCTGGGTTGGTGGGATATAACGCCTTTGATTTTAGCCGGTTGTTTTTGAGTCCTGCTTCCGCAATTTATCACGTTGGGGGCGGTCTGAGTGCCCCCATCTTTAACAGAAAACGAATCGACGCCATGTACCAGACAGCCAAAGCTGAACAAAAAATCGCTTTGTATGATTTTGAGCAAACTGTGTTACGAGGGTATTTGGAGGTAATGGGTTTTATAAACGATTACCAGTACTTATCCGATCAGATTTCATTAAAAACAGATGAGGTAATTGTACAACAGCGATCAATTGAAAATGCGTCTACCATGTTTAAAATAGGCTATGCCGATTACCTGGACGTCATTAATTCACAGACCAGGTCTCTGGAAGCTGAATTGGATTATGTTAAGCTGAGAGTCGAGCAATTTCAAAGCTATGTGGATTTATATAAAGCACTGGGCGGAGGTTGGATGTGAAATCTCTAAGTCTATGGTCATTATCACTCAAAGCGTTCATAGGTGAAAAATATCAAAAAATTCAGAAAGATTATTAAATTGTTCCGTAGTTATGGCATACATCTTACAGGAAAACTCAAAGAAAAAAACTTCTATCACCAGTTAAACATGGATGAAATATATGTTCATGGCTTAATTTTCGAGGCTGAATATTTGTTGGGTTTCGAAATAGAAGTGGATTGGAAAAAAATACAACGTCCTGTGGATCTCATAAAAATAGTAGCACAAAAAAAGCGGTAAGGATATCTTACCGCTTTTTTTCATTTAGCCCAATAGTCGACGACTGTCACGTCGTCTAGGTGGGGACTTAGCACGTCCACGAAGGCTTTGTGCGCCGGATGGGGAAGATAAATTTCCCGGTCTTCTTCACTTTCGAATGTCACAAAGAAACAATGGGTAAGTCCCTTATTCAATCCTTCGGGACTGTTGTTGGTACCCCATTCGAAATCCCTAATCTGGGGGATCTGATCTCCAAGTGCTATAAAAGCATCTTCCACTTTT
The DNA here is from genome assembly GCA_035460985.1 of Lunatimonas sp. Classification (GTDB taxonomy): domain Bacteria; phylum Bacteroidota; class Bacteroidia; order Cytophagales; family Cyclobacteriaceae; genus Lunatibacter. Next base: position 58,674 of record DATHWC010000268.1, on the reverse strand, counting down.
TTTACATCCTCAGCGGAAGTTTCATCTTTGAACTTAAAGAGTACTACGTGTCTTAATAATGGTTTATCCATTGTAGCTGTTTTATCTGGTGAAGTCATTTCGTCGGAGTGTTGGTCCGAAGCCGGTTGGCTACATGACCAAACTAAGCAACTTATCAGCAGTAAGCTGATTTGAAAATACTGTCTTTTCATAGGTCGGAAATTTAATCTAGCTTTATTTTACTTTCGAAATTAACGAAAAAAAATAAGATGCCTATCCTTCCCCAAATTTTATTTAATAAAATCAGCATATGGCCTATTATTCACGTCTTCAATAATTCAAATTTGAAATCTTGAAAATTAATATTCCATTTCTTATGGTAGGATTGGGATACTTAAATAAAATTTCCTACATTTCTTATCAGTATTAAATTGTAACTTAAGGTGGATTAACTCCTTTTAAAAATACAATTTGTATTTGGTGTTGGCAAGCTGATAAATTTAACAAAAACTTTTATGCCTGAGGTAAAGATTGCCTGTGTAGTAGATGATGACCCACTTTATAATTTCGGGATAAAAAAATTATTCGAGTTTTCTTCCTTTTCAGAGGATAATCTCTTTTATAAAAATGGCCAAGATGCAATAGATGGATTATCAGAGATCGTTGAAAAAGGTCTCACACTTCCCAATGTCATTCTTCTGGACATCAACATGCCTATCATGAACGGTTGGCAATTTTTGGAAGAATTTAAAAAAAGGGGAATGGACGTCCATGGTATACGTATTTTCGTTGTTTCTTCTTCCATAAATCAGGATGAAATAGACCGGGCAAATGCCTATGACTATGTAAGTGGGTATATCTTCAAACCGCTAACGATGGATAAAATTAAGGACCTTAAGGAGAAACTGTCCAATATGTAGCGGAAATCATTAACGGTTAATGGTAAATGGTTATTGGGTTATTCGGTTGTTAGGATATTGGGATATTGGGTTATTGGGTTATTGGGTTATTGGGTTATTGGGTTATTGGGTTATTGGGTTAGTTATGGGACATGAATTATGAATTGATAATTAACCATTAACAATTAACCATTGACATCTAAACTCATTTTACATACATTCCATTGGATTTCAATGCCTGGTATACCACTTCCATTACATTGGTGCGGGTATTTAACTGGTACAGCTTTCGGTTTTCTCTGGTTGGATTTACTCTGTTGGAGAGGAAGATATAGACTAAGTCGTTCACCGGATCTATCCAGGCATAGGTGCCTGTGAAGCCTGTATGTCCAAAACTTGAAGCGGGCGCACTAGGTGCTGCATTTCCGGAAGGATCGCCGGGACGGTTTGGCCTGTCAAACCCCATGGCGCGGTAGTTTCCTGACTCGCAATACACACACTTGCCATATTGGTGTACGATGCCTTGACCAATGATTTGTTGGTCTCCGTATTTCCCGTCATACAGATAGAGGTGCATCAGTTTTGCCAAATCATTGGCGTTGCCAAAGAGTCCTGCATGTCCGCTAATTCCACCCATCATCGCCGCACCTTCATCATGGACAGTTCGGTGCAACAATTGCCTCCTGAAAAGGGAATCATATTCCGTCTCAACGACGTCAGCCAATTCATAATTTGCATACGGATTGAACACCAAATGTTTTGCCCCTAATGGATCAAAGATGTTTTTCCTAAGGAAGCCTTCAAATGGGATCCCCGAAATTTCCTCCACCACCGCAGGAGCCAGAATAAAGGATAAATCACTGTACACATAACCCTGACTCTGATCTACAGGCGAATCCAGAATTTCATTAACTATCCGTTTGGAATAATTACGGTGTATAAATAAGTTATCAGCCACTCTTATCGGAAATCTTGCCGAAGAGTCACTTTTCATCGTAAACCACTTGAATTTCCCGCTTTTCCTGACCGTGCTTTGCCAAAAGGGAATCCAGGACCGTAGTCCTGCTTGGTGCGTCAGGATGTCCGAATATTTCAGGTTCTCCTTGTTGGTCCCCCGCGCCTTCGTGAAATAGTGTCCCAAGGTTTGGTTTTCATCAAACTTACCTTCTCCCTTCAAATACATAAAAGCAGCCAAGGATGTACTAACCTTAGTCAAAGAAGCTAAATCATACATATCGTCCAACTTCACCTCCTGTAATGAATCATAAGTATGGGTTCCAAACGCTTTGTGATAAAAAACCTGCCCGCCCTTGGCTACCAACACTTGGGCACCGGGAATGGCTTTTTCTCTAATTGCCAATTCAATCAGGGAATCAATACCTTGCAGTTGATGTGAAGGGATGCCGATATCTTCGGGCAGAGAGTAAGCCATCCGAGTTCCCCCCTGGGAATCAAATCCGGTGCCTACTTTAAAATCGGAGGAAACCGTCACAGGGAGCCTACCTTTGGCTCCGATGCCTCCAAATATCAACTGTGAGACCAGGTCTTGGGTATCCTCAGTTTCTTGGTACGCTCCGATCACCCCATGAGACTGGGGAAGGTCAACCAGTTTTTCCATACTATAAATATTCCCAAAAACTGACACCACGGTCTTTTTAGTACCATTTAATTCCTTAAGCATTAGGTTCATCTCCGGAGTAATTCCGAAATTTGTCCCGCCAGCCTTTAACTGGACCCCATGAATGCCAACCAATATGATGTCAAATTTATCCAAGTCTTGTTTAAGTGCATTTAAATCATCCAGAGTAGCATCCTTTGAAAGGTAAAAATGATCAACAGGTGCATAGCGATCCAGCCCTCTTTGAAAAGAAGTCTTCTCCCCTACCCCCATGGCCAGGGATGCGATTTTATTTTCCCCCAAATTTTCAATTGGAAGCAAATCGTTGGTATTTCGCAACAGTGTCAAGGATTTAGCCACCAATTTACGGCTAAGGCTTTGCGCTTCGGTATTGTTTAGATCTTGAATTAGCGATTGTGTTTCTATTGGTTGCCAATTGTCAAGTCCAAGCCATGCCTTGGCTTTTAGAACCTTTTTGACCCGTATATCTATTTCTTCTATGGTGATTTCCCCCGCATCCAATGCCTTTTTAACTTCACGGATGGTAGCCGAAACATTCATGGTATTAAGTAGCATGTCATTCCCTGCGAGCAATGCCTTAACGTCCACTACACCCGGTTCGTAATATTTGGCCACCCCCTGCATATTAAGGGCATCGGTAAAAACCAACCCCTCATAACCCATTTCTTGCTTAAGCAAACCATTCACAATAGGTCCTGATAAGGTTGATGCCAGATTTGGGGTATCATCCAACACGGGAATCTGCATATGGGCTACCATAATACTGCCAAGGCCTTGCTTAATCAATTCCCTGAATGGATATAACTCCACATCTTCCAATCGCTTCTTTGAAAAGTGGATAACTGGCAATCCATAATGCGAATCCACATTCGTATCCCCATGGCCGGGAAAATGTTTGGCCGAGGCCAATACTTGGTTATCCTGCATGCCTTTCATGTAGGCTATGGATTTAAGACTTACGTTTTCCCTGACTTCCCCAAATGATCTGAAGCCTATTACCGGGTTTGCAGCATTGTTGTTTATGTCTACCACAGGTGCAAAATTTACCTGCAATCCCGCCCGTTTAGTTTGCGTGGCGATTTCTTTCCCCATGTCATAGATCAGACTATTGTCCTGAATAGCCCCCAAAGCCATTTGGTAGGGAAAACGCACCGTACTGTCCAATCGCATAGCCAGCCCCCATTCCCCATCAATACTAATCATAAGGGGGATTTTTGATTCTTGCTGGTACCTGTTGATCATGTTTGCTTGCCTTACAGGTCCCCCCTGAAAAAAAATCATACCCCCGATATTATGGGTTGTAACCAACCTGCTGATGGAGTCTATATGAACCTGATCCTTGTTGGAATACACCGGCACCATGATTAACTGCGCAATCTTTTCATCCGTATTAAGTGAGGAAAAAATCTGTGACACCCACGCTTGCTTTTCTTCGGACAGGTGCAAAAAAGGAGGAGAAGTATGCTGTCCGGCAGAGCTAAATACAAATGCCAAGAAAAATAGTAAACTTAAAATCCAACGACGGGCAAAATCTACATCAGATAACCCAGAAGGGTGATAACGCAGTAAATAAATTAATCGATTCATAGTTATTGCATTCCAAAATAATGAACTGGCAAGTTACGGTATTTTATCCGGTGGAATAATTCAAGCTGATAGAAATTCTTTATCTTGACGCTTTCTTTCGTGTCATCTCTTAATTTGCGAAAAAACACACCCTTATGAGCCCAACTTTGGTTTTTGGAGTAATCAGTGGATATTTTCTGTTATTGATTCTAATTAGCTACTTAACCTCCCGCAAATCAGACAGTCTTACCTTTTACACAGGTAACAGGCAATCGCCGTGGTTTTTGGTGGCTTTCGGTATGGTTGGGGCTTCCCTTTCCGGGGTCACCTTTATATCTGTACCAGGCGAAGTTGGCAACACGAATTGGTCCTATTTGCAGTTTGTTATGGGGAATATGGTTGGCTATGCAGTCATAGCCTTGATCCTAATCCCTCTCTTTTATAAACTTAACCTGATTTCCATTTATGAATATCTTCGCAGCCGTTTCGGAAAAAAAACTTACCTCTCAGGGGCAACGATCTTTTTGATATCTCAAACCATTGGTGCCTCCTTTAGACTGTTTCTGGCGGCTACTGTTCTGCAAATCGCCTTTTTTGAATCGTTTGGAGTCCCATTTTATGCCTCAGTTTTTGTCACCATGACGCTCATATGGCTATATACCTTTAAAAGCGGCATCAAAACGATCGTGTGGACCGATACGCTGCAGACCGCATTCCTACTTGCTGCCGTGATCGTCACAATAGGTGTCATTGCCAACCAGTTGGGAAAAGGGGGTTGGGAAATGCTCGCTCTGATAGGGGAAAGTGATCGATCCCAGATTTGGGTTTGGGAGGGCAATTCCAGTCAAAACTTCTTTAAAATGTTTCTCGCCGGAATTTTCATAACCATAGCCATGAACGGCCTGGATCAAAACGTGATGCAAAAAAACCTGACCTGCAAAAACCAAAAGGAGGCCCAAAAGAACATTCTTTGGTTTTCCATTTCCTTTTTCATCTCCAATTTATTGTTCTTGGCACTTGGTGTCCTTCTATACTTCTATGCCTTGGAGTATGATATTCTAATTCCCGCTGCTACGGATGAACTCTTCCCTACCCTTGCCCTGAATCATTTCGGAACATTGGCTGGCATTGTTTTTCTTCTTGGAATTACGGCAGCGGCCTTTTCCAGCGCTGATTCTGCACTCACCGCATTGACAACCTCTTTTTGCATTGATGTCATCAACTTGCCTGGAAAAAAACATCTCAACCAAGATAAAACCCGCCTCCTAATCCATGTTGGTTTTACTTTCCTGGTGTTTATGACCATCGTGGCTTTTAACGAAGTAAACAACCGTAGTGTGGTAGGTGCCGTGTTCAAAGCGGCAGGATTTACTTATGGACCGTTATTGGGGCTTTTTGCCTTTGGATTAAGTCAAAAAGTGGCAATCACAGATAAATGGGTTCCGTATATCTGTCTGGGAAGCCCAATGCTTTCTTTTATTCTGGACCAATATTCCGAGGTATGGTTTAATGGGTATGCGTTTGGATTTGAGATACTTCTGGTAAACGCCGCTATCACATACTTGGGCCTAGTCTTAGTCAGTATCCGGAAAAAGCCTGCTACTTTAGAAGGGTAAAGGGGAAGAGAAATACTGCGGCAATCATGCTTAAAGTAATGGTAACTCCCCATCCCAATAATCTGAAAGGCAGTAAGATCAGCCAAATTAGCGGATAGAGAAGTAATAGAATTAGTGCTACCGGCCAGCAAAGGACAAATAAAATTGCCCACAGGACTAGATTCATAAAAAGCCTCATATAGTTATTGTTGAATGGTTAGAATGAATATGCTAAAAATATACCAACTTATAACAACTTAACAATCAACAACCTATTAGAAATGGAAAAACCAAAACCGGACAATTAGTGTCCGGTTTTGAAAATCTTTGCTTAGCTTTTCATCTATTTTTGTTGGAATAAAAAGGTAATCAAAGAAGCAAATTCCTCATAAGATAGCGAATTGGCCAAGCCTTCCGGCATCATGGAATTTTCCATTTCCCTTCTGCTTTCAATGTCGGATGCAGGTAGGGTAAATGCCTGGCCTACTATATTTCGGATCACTATCTTTTCAGCACTTTCTTCCGTGATGAACCCAACGTAGGTTTTCTTGCTCTTTGTCTCCACCATCACGGTGGAAAAACCTTGGGAAATTGAGGCATCAGGCTTTAGAATCGACTCGGCTATTTGCTCCCGTGTCATGATACTTCCAATTTGTCCCATATAGGGGCCTTTCATGGCTTCGCCTGGCTCAATACTGTGGCAGGCTCTACACCCCTGTTGTTCGAAAATACTTTTTCCCAATGCCGGACTGCCTTCAATTTCCTGCATGGCAAGCAAGATATCTTCGATGGATGAATCCCCAATCTGGCCTTTTTGGTTTTTGATTTTTTCCAAATCAACATCAGGCTCTTCCAACATTTCCGCAACAGTAAATTCACCCCCAAATTCTGTAATCCCCATTCTGTTCTTTTCATTAAGCATCGCAATAGTGGCCCTTTCTTCACTGTTACCCATAGACCATTTTTCCTGGAAGAGTTCTCTGATGGGTTGGGAACCTCTCCACAAAATCGATTTATAATAGGGCCCATGCGTATCAGGACGTGTTCCCCACCACCATGATCCATCATAGGGTGCTTCCTGTGTGTAAAGCCTTGATAAAGTGGCCAATATCTCTGATTTCAATTTTTCACTTTCACTACTTCTATAATGGGAAATTAACCCGGTAACCACTTCCGGAGCGTGCATATACCGGAGTGCCCAAAGGGCAATGGTACTGTTATTCCCCCCTACTTCAGACAGACAAACTTCAGAAGCATTGAGGTTAACCAATGCACGAACGGCTAAGTGTGGGTGGACAATTTCAGCATTTGGAGTGGCGTGGGGTCCTTCTTCCTGCCAAACAGGTGCCATAAATGATTCAGGAACGTTTACTTTTATTAACTCTTTGGCAAGTTCTGCGTTATCCGATCTACCCATTGCGATGATCGCAGCGGATTTAATTCGTGGAGACGAACTGTTTAGGCTTTCAATCAGAAAATCGGCAGGAACCGCGGCGGCAAGTACCTTCCGATCCGTCATGGCCCTTATTACGTGCTCTCTTAAATCAGCGTCTTTGTAAAGCTCCTGAAATTTTTCAATTGCCTTGACTTCGTTAATCTGCGTGAAAGCATATAATGCAGCCACTCTGGCAAATAACGGCTGCTTAGCGTCTTTGACCATTTTCCAAGCCGCATCAGAAGCCCTTTTTGCAGGCCGGGTAATTAGTTCTTGCTGGGCGTAAAGCCTTGCGGTTGCACTTCCTGAGGACATCAATTGGGTAAGATCTTTTAACGACGCTCTTTTGAGATTTGGAAAAGCTTCATATTCCCAACCTTTGGGTACTGCTCGTACCACAAAACCCTTTGAGGGATTCCCGGAGTAACCAGCACCATCCCAAGCAGCCATATACATTCTTCCGGATGCATCCACATCCAGATCGGTAATCTGCGGGAGTTTTATAAACGGGTTTTCTTCCTGCCTATAACTGGGTCCATCTGCCTTGACCCGATGTATATATAGCTGGTTTCTGCCCCAATCTGCCATCATAGGAACTTGATTATACTTCTCGGGCCACCGATGGTCATCCATAAAAAGAGCACCCGTTCCAGAACCTCCGCCCACGTCTACTAACCCGGGAATGATTTCTTCAGTAAAATGCTTAAACAATACCGGGTAGCCATATTCCGCGGATTGGATTTGATGGCTAAAGCGGATATTCCAGCCGCCTCCATCATTCGTATTGTCACGGGTAAAAATGTTCATGTAAGGATCAATGGCTACATCGTAAATATTTCGTAGCCCATGGGTGTAGACTTCCATCTCTGTACCATCAGGTCGAACCCGCAGTATTCCCCCTCCAAGCATGGTGAGGGTTGTCCCATCCCGGTCTATAGCTCCATGAAAACCAAAATCTCCGACCGCGATGTAAATCCAGCCGTCGATCCCGAGTCGAATGCCATTGGTAGCGTGGTCCGTTCCCCTACCTTGCAGAAACTTCGGAGAACTAATATGCTCGATCAAGGGTTGTGATGGACCATCTGCGACACCATCTCCATCTGAATCTTCAAAATAGACCAAATTCATCCCCGATGCGATGCTGTCTTCCCCAAAAACTGTATGCAATACAAATACTCGATCGCCTAACGCAATGATGCCACGGGGATTATCTACCTCCGCAAAGGTGGTGTAACTGTCAACAATTCCATCTTGATTACAGTCTACCAATTTTACAATCTTTCCGTGCCCAGGCTTCTTTCCCAAAGAACCCATCATATCCACGCCTACATATACATCCCCTTGCGGAGATACTGCCAGGCTCGCTGGGCTGGGGGTAATATCAGGGCCTGTAAACGGCGTAATCAATAAATCCTCAGGCCATTCCAATGCTTGGGCCATGGAATCCAGTGGTTCCAGGGCAACAGTTGACGGTTCACAAGTTATCTTCTCTTCTTTTGGCCCACAGGAAAAAACCAGCAGAGCCAAACTTGCATATAGTAATTGTATTTTCATAGATTTATACTTAGATCTGTAAAAAAACGCATTTACCGGATAAAACCAATGGATTTTTTTACATCTGTTTCGCAGATTTCAAATTGTTCCGCTATTACCATGGGTTGTTCCCGCATCATTCATCATCTCATCGCTCATCATTCATAACCCATAATTTACTATTAACCTAATACCTGCCAACCTTTTATATAGTGCTACTAGATGCTGAAATCATAAATCATCCCCGGCGAAACATCTTAAACGCATTAATCAATGAATTAGTAGATCCGTCATGACTGTCGACGTCCTCTTCACTGGACAGCTCTGGAAGAATTGACTTGGCCAACACCTTTCCCAGCTCCACCCCCCACTGGTCAAAACTGTAAATATTCCATATCACCCCCTGCACAAAAATCTTATGCTCATACATGGCTATAAGTGCTCCGAGGGTAGACGGAGTTATTTGTTTTACCAAGATAGAATTGGTAGGCCGGTTTCCTTCGAAAACCCGATGCGGTGCAATCTTTTCAATCACTTCTGGGGATTTGCCTTCCTTTTCCATTTCTACCTGTACTTCCTCCATTGATTTCCCATTCATTAATGCCTCTGTCTGGGCGAAAAAGTTGGACATCAACTTGAGATGGTGGTCACCAATGGGATTGTGTGAGATGGCCGGGGCAATGAAATCGCAAGGAACAAGCTGCGTACCCTGATGAATCAACTGGTAAAATGCGTGCTGTCCGTTGGTACCGGGTTCTCCCCATATTACCGGACCCGTAGTATAATCAACCCGGTTTCCCTCCCGGTCTACACACTTGCCATTACTTTCCATATTCCCCTGTTGGAAATAGGCGGGAAAACGGTGCATATACTGGTCATAGGGTAGGATCGTTTCAGAGGCAGCACCTAGAAAATTGGTGTTCCATATACCAATCAAGGCCAAAATAACAGGCAGATTCTTTTCAGCCGGAGTTTCCATGAAATGCTTGTCCATATCGTGGGCACCCTCCAGAAGTTTTCGGAAATTGTCAAAACCTATGGCGCAGGCGATGGTGAGCCCTATGGCAGACCATAGGGAATATCGGCCTCCCACCCAGTCCCAAAATCCAAACATATTGTCCACATCGATGCCAAATTCTATTACGGCATTAGCATTTGTCGACAGGGCAACAAAATGCTTGGCTACTTCCTCTTCACTGTGGGCATTTTCCAAAAACCAGTGCCTGGCAGTATGGGCGTTAGTCATGGTTTCCTGGGTGGTAAATGTCTTGGAAGCAATAAAAAACATCGTTGTCTCCGGATTTACCTTTTTCAACACCTCCGTAATATGGGTGCCGTCCACATTGGACACGAAATAAACATCCAAATTAGGGTTTTGGTAGGGTTTTAACGCCTCTGTAACCATCACAGGGCCGAGATCACTGCCCCCAATACCAATATTTACCAGAGACTTGATGGTTTTTCCGGTATACCCTTTCCAAATTCCCTTGGAAACCTTATCGGCAAAGATCTTCATTTTATCCAATACCTCGTTGACATCCTCCATGACATTTTTGCCATCAACGTAGAAGGGTTTCTCACTTCGATTTCTCAAGGCAGTGTGCAAAACAGCCCGATTTTCCGTGGCGTTGATCGGTTCTCCCCCAAACATGGAGGCTACCGCCGCGTGAAGGTCCGTTTCCTTGGCCAGAAGCAGCAGGTTTTCCCAAATCTCATCATTCACCCGGTTTTTTGAAAAGTCCACCAATATATCCTTGAATCGGACATTGTATTTCTCAAATCTCTTGTCTTCCTTAAAAAGATCCCTGATCTGAAGGGGTTGATTGGCTAATTCGGAAAGGTTTTTCCAGGCTATTGTGGTGGTTGGGTTGATATTTTTCATCGGCTAGGTTTTGTAGATTAAGATGCGTAAAGCTAAAGAAAAAATCAGCGTTGTGAAATTGTAAGATGCTACTTCACAAAAAAACCGTACTTTCAAGGCGTCGGTACTTCCTGAAAAGGTAAAATCCAATCATGACTTTCGAAGTATTTCCACCTCTCCTTGGCAAGGTCAACCTCCGGATCAATCAAGCGCTGAAAGGGCCGCCCATTTAGGCTGGCCCAAACATCCGCATATATAGCAACCTCATAATCTCCCCGATCCAGATACTGTCTTTTAACATATTGGGCATATTGCCACACCATATCAGGTCGGGTACTCATGGCTGATATCTGCTTTGGGGTCAGGTCCAATTGCGGCAAGTGGGCAAATTCACTTCCGTCTGGCAGCACTGCTTTAAAGCTTGCCTTCCCGGATTTCGACCGGAGCATCATCCTCCATGACATACGGTGCCCTTCCTCTGTCCAATTTACATTCCCCGGATACAGGTGGTGCCTGATGGGCAATAAAATCATACACGTGAAAAACACGGCCAACACAGGCCCAATCCAGAATTTGTACGGCTTATGTAAGGTATAATATTCCGCGGGCGTTTGGAAGGGGGACTGTTTTTCCTTGGGAAAGAAAAACTGCCTGACCTGATTTGGGTCAAAGAAAAAGACGGACATAAAAAGCATCAGATATGGGAAAATCCCTATCTGGAAAACCAAGCTGTTGAATAAATGAAAAAACAAGGCCACTACCAAAGCGAATTTTCTGGTTTTCGACCACCAAATCGCCGGAATGATCAGACCGTCAAACAATACTCCCCCATAGGCTACTACATAGGGAAACCAATCGGTCACCAGTAAGGGGCCAACAAGAAAGGTATCACCCTTACTCGCAAACCATATCTTGATGGGAACTGCCTGGAGCCAGTCCGGCTGAATCTTGGCAATGGATGCATAGGTATATACAATCCAAAGCAGCCCAATAAAAATCCATGAGGTCCATTGCGGTACCAAATCCTGACGTATTACCGCACCCCGAGACACGTCCAAGGAGAAATACCTGTGCGCTGGCAAAAATACGGCAATGCCGGTAAGAAGTACCAGCAAATAATAATGGTTGTTATAATTGGTTTTCTGCATCCAATAGGCAAGTATCCAGAGAACAAAATACCCCAAAATGGCTGGGCGGTAATACAAACCCAGCATAACGAATAAACCCATCAATCCCATCGCCAAATAGTAATAAACCATCCCCTCACCGGGAAGAGGCTGCAGCCAGGGGTAGAATGGAATAAAGGAAAAGGTAAACTTGGGTTCCACAAACGCATTTCTTACCCAGCCGGTAGCTACGGCCCCTACCCCTTCCAGAAACAAAAGCAGCCCAAAACCCACTCGAAAGATGGCAAGCGGGGCACTTGATATCGGTTCAACTAATCTGTCCTGAATTTTCACTTTGTGTAATTATCAAACAATTTAGACTGGCTAAGTGTAGGAAAAACTGCCAGGTTTCACCCGTTTTATTGGAACAACTAGCTGATTACCAGCAAAACCTCCCAGGTTTCAACCATTTAATCTGAAAGACCAGATGATTCAATAAAACCTGGCAGGTTTGCGCATGTAAGGAATAGGTTTCCTTATTTATCTTTTAAGGCAAACGCAATGTAATAATCCCCGGGAGCTGTTCCCATTTTTCCACCGCCTGCGGCTATTACCACATACTGTTTCCCATCTACGGCATAGACCGCTGGTGTTGCGTAACCGCCTGCTGGAAGCTTGTGTTTCCACAATTCCTCTCCCGTTTCTTTATCGAAAACTCTGAAATACTCGTCCTTGGAGGCACCTATAAAAACCAATCCCCCGGCTGTTACGACGGGCCCTCCATAGTTTTCGGTTCCAGTCTGGGGGATTCCCCGGGCTGTAAGTTCCTCGAATTCCCCCAAGGGAACCTTCCATACAATTTCCCCGGAATTCAAATCAATGGCGTTAAGTGTTCCCCAAGGTGGTTTTACCGCAGGATAACCCTCCTGATCAAAAAAACGGTGATACCCGGTATGGGTATAGGGCACCGTGGCTTTATTGGAGGCCATACCTATCCCGTGTAGGTCTCCTTCTACTTCTTCCTTTTGGGAAATAAACGAAATAATTGCCTTTCGTTGTTCAGCCTTCAAATGCTGAAACCCGGGCATTCTACCTTTGCCCTTTTCCAATATGTCTGATATTTCATCCTCGGAAAGTTTATCCGCCACTCCGGTCAAAGCAGGGTAAGTTCCCGTAGGGTCACCGGCCAAATCCGGCCCATGACACATGCTGCAGTTGGAAATATAGGATGACTTACCGACTGACATATTTTCCAAGTTGTAGGTGGGTACCATGGTCAATATCCAAGGCATTTCATTGGCATTGACATACAGCCAGCCTGTGGTTGGATCGAAAGCCGATCCTCCCCATTCCGCTCCACCGTCGAATCCCGGAAAGATAACTGTCCCCTCGGTACTTGGGGGGGTAAACATATGCCCGTATTTCAACCCTTGTAACTTTTCTTTAACATATGCCTTAGCTTCCGCCGAAATATCCGTAACCTCCGCATCAGTGAAAACCTGCCTGGCAAAAGGAGGTGGAACGCGGGGAATAGGCTGGGATTTGGCTGCCAATTCACCCATCAAATCAGAGGCGGGTATTTCCAGTTCATCAATGGGAAAAAGGGGTTCCCCAGTATCCCTGTCAAACAGGTACACCAGCCCGGATTTGGTAACCTGAGCCACAGCATCGATTTGCTTTCCTCCGTGATTGACTGTGACCAAGTTGGGTGGGGCGGGAATATCCCGATCCCACATGTCGTGTCTTACCGTCTGAAAGTGCCAAACCCGCTCTCCAGTGTCCGCTTTCAGCGCAATGACAGAATTGGCAAAGAGGTTGTCACCGTGACGGTTGCCACCCCAAAAGTCGAAAGACGCGGATCCTGTAGGCAGAAAAACCAAACCCCGCTCTTCGTCCAGGCTCATGCCGGCCCAACTGTTTGCGCCACCGGCCCGGGCATAGGCATCTGATGGCCATGTATCATAGCCATATTCACCCGGTTGAGGAATGGTGTGAAACACCCAGTCTACAGCTCCGGATTTTACATTAAATGCCCGGATAAAACCCGGCGCAGCGTCGTTGTTTTCCGAGACCCGGGTACCCACAATAATTTTATCCTGATATATTATACCGGGAGAAGTTGAAATGACATATAGGTTTTGCGCCCAGTCTCCCAAGCCTTCTTTGAGGGAAACTTTTCCCTGATCCCCAAAATCGGGAATCAATTCCCCCGTTTTGGGGTCCAATGCAAACAGATTGTAACCTGCCGAAAAAAACAGCCGGGTATCATCCCCTTCCTTCCAAAACGTGACACCTCTATTTACGGTAATGGGTACGTTGAAATCTGTCTTCGGGTCAAATTCCCAAATCAATTCGCCGGTAGCTGCCTGCAAGGCAACCACCATCATGGTAGGTGTGCTTCCATACAGGATTCCGTCAATTACAATAGGGTTACATTGGATTTGGGTGTTTTTTCCTTCCGTAAGATCCCCGGACCGAAACGTCCACGCTACTTCCAAATCGGTTACGTTTTCCGGAGTAATCTGTGTTAGGTGGGAATATTGGGAACTGAATTTATCTCCTAAGCTTACCTTCCAGTCTTCGGAGGCACCTATGGGAGATGACTCCCTTTGAGCGCAGCTTGTAGCTAGAAAAAAAACAAACCAAATCAGCAAGGCGGTGGGATTTTGAAACATAAACGGTATATTTATTTGAAACAAATATAAAAAAATCTGCGAAAGGATTGCTAACCTTCTTACATGATGGAAACCAATCTATGATTTCCGATTGAAATACGAGACCAAAATTCAACTCATACCATGAAACGACTCGTCATATGCCGCCACGCAAAGTCAGCCTGGGACAATCCATTCCTGAGCGATCACCAACGACCCTTAGCACCCCGGGGGCTCAAAGATGCCCCAGAAATGGCGAAGCGGTTAAAAAAAAGGGGGATTTATCCCGACGTCATCCTTACCTCAAATGCACTTAGGGCTTTACAAACTGCCCAAATCACAGCGGATGAGCTGGGGATTGGGGAAGAAAAAATCGTTATCACCGATCAGCTTTACCACGCCGGATCAAGATCAATTCTTATCCAACTTAGACACAGCAGTCCCGATGTGGACACCTTATTTATTTTTGGACACAATCCAGCATTCAACGACTTAATTGAGGCCTTGGGCCAACCCATAGAAAACCTGCCGACATGCGGACAATATGGGGTCATTTTTGAAGTAGAAAAATGGGAGGAAATCGGCGCCGAAAATGCGCGGTTTTGGTTTTTCGATTACCCAAAATCAGAATTCCCGGACATCCAATAAAACCCCTGGCATGGTATCCAAATTCCTTAAAAGAAAAATAACCTTCCTTGCGGTTTCTGTCGGGCTACTTAGTTGGTTATCGGCTTTAAATCCCTGAAATTTTCTCACTTGGCTGAAATTTTCGGAAGATGCTGATCGGATATTTTCCTGCATGGGCGTATCAATAATTCCTGGAGAAAGTGCGATATACCTAATCCCCAATTTGTGCAAGTCGGCCTCCTGCTGAGCCACGAGGGTCATCTGATTCAATGCTGCTTTGGAAGCACAGTAGCCACTCCAGCCATCTACGGCTTTTCCCGCCGCTCCCGAACTTATATTGATGACCGACTTTTTAGCGGAGCTCTTGCTGTAGGCCAAAGCAAAAGCATTCATTAGAATAGCGGGGGCCACTACATTGATTCGGTGAATATCTAAAATTCCCTGAGGATTAAGTTTTCCAAATGGTGCAATTTCCCCGATCCAACCCGCATTGTTAATCAACGTGAGTTCCTCAAAGTTTCCCGTTGGGAAAATCTCCCCCAAGGCATCGACTAATTTATCCGTATCCGCCAAATCCAGGGAAAGATGAGTGTATCCATCCTGGGAGGGCATATCTTGTCGGGAAATACCGACGACATAGGTATCCGAGTGTTCCAACAATTGGGCTACGAGAGCTTTTCCCAAGCCCTTGCTACTTCCGGTCACTATGTATAGTTTCTTTGCCATTTTAATTGTTGAATTAAGCTTTGATGATAATAATCGATAAACCTGCCAGGTTTTTATTGACAATCCCTTCATAATTAGCATCTCATGCTTGAAACCTGGCAGGTTTTACCCGTAAAATTAAGAAGATTTACCCTCAAAATAGAAATAAACTTTCTACGGTGCCATCTCGTGAGATGGTAGGTGGTGGGTATTTAGCATCCGTTTGGTTAGACGGTCAAACCTATAAATCAAGAGAATGGCAGTTGCTGTAAGGCCCGTTAACAGTCCTATCCATACGCCAATTTCACGCATATCAAACACAAAGGCCAGGACATATCCCAATGGTAGTCCCACGACCCAATAGGCTATCAATGTTACCAGCGTGGGGACTTTAAGGTCGGACAAACCCCGAAGGGCTCCCAGCCCGACAACTTGCAGGCCATCGGACAGCTGAAATATGCCGGCTATAATCAACAAGGTAGCGGCTGTGTTTACCACACCGATATCATCGATATAGATCAATGGAAAATGGTTTCTGAATACAATGAACATAATCGCAAAAAAGGACATAAAAATAGCCACCATTCCGAAAATGGAAAATGCTACTTCCCGCAAAGTAACAATATCTTTCCTTCCCAGTTGGTTACCTACCCGGACCATGGCTGCGGCTGACAACCCTGATGCCATCATATAGCTGACGGAGGCGAGGTTGATGGCTATTTGGTGTGCCGCCAACGCATTGACGCCCATCCACCCCATCATGATGGCTGCCGTACTAAAGGCACCCACCTCGAACACAAACTGAAATCCTGTGGGAACCCCAATTTTAAGCATTCGTCCAATTATTGGCCGACTCAGATTTTTGAAAACCAAGGGAGTCCGATACCTTTTATACCGCTTGGAGCCTTTGACATAATAGTAAATAATCCCCCCCATCAACACTCTCGAGATCAAAGTAGCCCATCCTGCTCCGTTAAGCCCCAGTGCCGGAAACCCCAATTCCCCATAAATAAGGACCCAGTTCAGGAAAATATTAATTACGTTGCAAATCAGTGTGATGGTCATGGCCTGCCGGGTTTGTGAGAGGCCCTCGACAAACTGTTTAAATGTCTGGAAAAACATAAATGGCACTAAGGAAAACGTAATTATCAGAAGGTACGGAATTGCTAGAACC
The DNA here is from genome assembly GCA_035460985.1 of Lunatimonas sp. Taxonomy (GTDB): domain Bacteria; phylum Bacteroidota; class Bacteroidia; order Cytophagales; family Cyclobacteriaceae; genus Lunatibacter. The sequence continues at coordinate 41,901 of DATHWC010000268.1, read as the reverse complement.
ACAACTTCTTCCGGTTGTCCGAGATAGTGGATCCCCGGAGAAAAACCCAGTACAATACCAAATAAGAGGACACCGGTAACCAAATTGATCACAAAGCCATGATTAAAAAGTTTGGTAATCCGCCTTTTCTTCCCTTCTCCTTCTGCCACGGCCACAAGTGGGGTTATGGCCATGGATATCCCGATTCCAAACATCATGATGAGAAAAAAAATACTGTTTGCCAATGAGGCCGCAGCTAAGGTTTCCGCACCCAGCCTTCCTACCATGACGTTATCTACAACCCCAACCATCACCTGCCCAAGCTGACTCAACATGACGGGATAGGCCAATTTAAAAGTCAGACTAAACTGACTTGTGTACTTCGAAATTCCCATGAATTTTATGGAAAGAGTTAGATCCTACCTTGTTCTTTCAATATTTTTTCGACTTTCAAAATTCCCGCGATACTTATCGCATCCGTGATTTCTCCGTTCATCACTTTATCCACTGCCTCCAAAAATGGCAGCTTTTGAATCTGCAAGTCTTCTGTTTCATCAAACTCCGTCTCACCCTCAGTTAATTCCTCTGCCAAGAATACAAACCCCTCCTCATCAGTCACAGAATTTGACGTATGAATGCGGAGGATATTGGTCCACTTAGAGGCCGAAAACCCCGTCTCTTCTCTCAACTCCCGCTGTGCACTGACTAGCAGATTATCGTCTTCAGGTCCCCCGCCCATGGGTATTTCCCAGGAATATTCCTCCAAGGTATAGCGGTATTGGCCGATTAACCATGTATTTAAGTTCGAGTCCAATGGAACTATACCTATAGCCTTATTTTTAAAATGCACCTGACCATAAATTCCCGGTCCGCCATTGGGATTGATCACTTGATGTTCTTCTACTCTTATCCAGGGATTTGAGTAAACTAATTTTTTAGATATGGTTTTCCAAGGATTCTTCATCGCTTACATAAAAAAAGGTGACCCGAAGGCCACCTACGAAGGTACATAAAACAAAGCAAATTCCTTTAAGCAGGAATAGGCAATACCTTGCTGTCTTTGAATGTTGATAAAATCACCATCGACTGCATGGAATCAACTTCTTTAATTTCACTCACTTTCTCCAACATCAACTTTTGATAGGAGGTAATGTCTTTTGAAATAATCTTTAAAATGAAGTCACCTGTCCCAGTAATATGATGACATTCTATTACTTCAGATATATGATCGATTTCTTTCATAAAGGCCTCAATATTCGTTTTATTGTGCCCTATCAATCCCACAAGTACAAAGGTGCTTACACCAAGCCCTATTTTCTCTGGGTCCAACTTTGCGTGGTAACTCTTGATGATACCACTCTGCTCCAATTTCTTGACCCGCTCCAAGGTAGGAGCTGGAGATAAACCGATATCTTTGGAAAGCTGGGCATTTGTGATTTTCGCATTTGCCTGGAGAATTTCAAGAATCTTACGATCTATCTTATCAAATTTCACTTTTATGTAATTATCCATGTTTTAAAGAATTTACCGAATTTAATGCGGCACAAAATTAATATAATTAATATTTATTTTAAAGGAATATACGCAAAAAACGGACCAAAGGACAAAATATTGTTATAAAATTGATTAATTTCTTTAATAAAACAGCGCAATCCACGCATGATTAAGTTGAAAACTCAAATATACTGCTGAATGACTTGATTTGAAAACAGAATTCCCAACCTATAGTTTATTCTTTTTTATAAAATTCCTTGCCTCTTTGTGGGCCGGGTGTTTTCTCTTGGCATATTTTTTCACTTGGTCAAAATACGCTTTCGCTATTTTTTTATCTCCGTTTGAAGTTTCAAGTTTACCTAACTGGATCAACGCATATAAATGGTAGCCACTTTCCTGACTTTCTGTCTCTTCTCCATATGATATGGCCTTCTTGTAGTAGAACTTAGCCTGACTGCTGTCCCCAGATTTTTCAAAATACTGGCCTGCAAAAAAAGCGGCGTAGCGACCGCTGTTTGATTCATATCCCGTCCAATTTTCATCAATGCGCCTCAATATCTCCATACTAACCTGCATGGCTTCAGCCCCTCTCCCCACGACATACAATTGACGGGCTAAAAAACGATGAAAATAGGGGTTATTAGGGTACTTTTCATGAAGGTAGGAGGTGATGTTCAGCGCTTTGAAAGGGCTTTTTTCCTCTGATGCATAAAGTCTAAAAAGGAAATATTGCGCTTCTACGCGTGCATAAAAAGCATTTTCCGCAACCTCCTCCAACTGCTTCAACCCCAACTCCTTGTTTCCTTTCGGAAAAAAAGCAAGGATAGGTTTTAAAAGTGGGTAATTTTGAGGTATCCACACCGAAAAATAATTGAACAAGGCATCTCCCAACAGCAATTCTGGGTTTAATTCATCCTCTCCTTTACTTAATTCTAAGTATTTGAGTGCATTTTTGCCTGCAAAAGTCGCCTTGGTCCAACTTTGCCTTTCACTGTAAAGTCTACCTTGAAATCCATAAGCACCCGCAAGAAAAAAAGCCGCCTCCTTGTTAGTAGGATCTGTATCATACATCTTTTTGGCCTTATCAATCGCTGTATCCATATACCTGATGAAAGGATCATCAAAGTTTTTATTTTCAATATCGACAGCAATTTTCCACCACTGACTCAAACCCATCAGAAAATCTGGTAAGGGATGTTCGGGATAGGTATAACGCAATACTTGAAAGCCACGCTCCGCGGTAGCAAAATCAAAATTATACATGCTGTTCACAGCATCTGTGATCCTAAACTGCAATCCTTTATCAAGCAACAAATAAGATTCCTGAGAACCGATATTGGTAGTAAGGTCAGGGTAGTTCATTTGGCTGTAAGCATGCTGCTTAGGAACCAAAAAAAAACAACACACAATCGGCAAAAGCAATAAATAACTTCGGGTGCATCCCTTTGCATTACCTTTACGTCCTCGTTGATTATATAGCATCTTGAAAAGAAGAGACAAAACCATGTTTTTCCTTTGAAACATTTCTTAATTGTAAAAGATTTCGTCCCGTAACAAAAATAAAGAAAAAGGTTGTTTTTTGTGAGAGAATCGAGGATAGGATAAGGGGCAATAGATTGGTTTGGTTCAGATAAATCGCAAAACAAGCCCATCCGCCGGTATTCCGTAAGGAACCCCTGGCGAATAGACCTGATTGGCAATTATATAAAAAAATTAACAGCTATCTTTAATTTCTTATTATATCAATAACAGGTGTCGGGTTTACAACACTCTTCAATGTTTCTTTCCATGCCACATAAGCTATAGAGTCTGGAACCTCCACATCGTCAAAAGTAATGAGCTGCCCCGGTTCAATATTTCTTTTAATGCGCACATTGCTCATCAATCCAATCGGAATGTGATTGGGATCTTCAGTAATCATAATTGCTTCTCCCCTTACATCCATACTTCCAATACCTTTCTCAATAACTGTACCGACGTCAAGTCTTCTTTTGGCAATGGTAGCGACAGAAGCTCTTGGAACACTACCGTTGTCCAGTAAAATCTCATCACGGTGAAGGAGATTTAGTATAGTATTCGGTATCTCAAAGAAACATAAATGGGTTGGTTTGTATAGCAAATAGAACGGCCCATCCCCTAGTTTGTAGGTTTTCAACTCCGGTGCCAAATCCTCTTGGTGAGTAGCTGTGATAAACACACCCGGAGGAGATTCTTTGGAGATGATATAGTCACTTAATACTTTCTTCAAATTCTGGGCTTCATAGGCCAATGCAAATGCTCCTTCCTGGAAATCATTTGTCTCATAGCCAATCATTCCGCGTTTCGCCAAGTCTACAGCCAAACCATTCGCCACCAATGCCTGCTCAATTTGCAATTTTGTTCCATCTGTGAAGGAGGTAACTGAACTCAAGCTATATCCCTGCTTTTGTGCCCAGTACAACATATCCTCCAAAGAAGGATTCTGATTTAAAAATCCTTTAATATTTCCATAAACCAGCGGCTTGAATCCCATTTGGATTACCTCCTGATTAAGCGATGCTAGCACACCCGGTTGATCACCATTTGCTTCAGTAATCACACCCCTTTTGGACAAATAGCTACCCGTGAGCACCTGCGTATCCGCATCCATTGTCACGACGGGAACCCCATACGTAAACGCCAATTCAATAATCTGCGTGGAATAAATAGGGTCTCCTGTACTTACTACCAAAACGTCTGACAGTTCAAGTATCCGTTGTGCGTCATTGGTGATGTATTCCTGATTGACACCAATATCTTCTATAACCCCTTTTCTTCTCGTCAGGATTTTCGATATCACCATGTCCTTCCTTCTGGCAATCAGCTTGGCCAATCCCCTGCTAATCCCGCCTGTTCCTACAATTCCAACTCTGATAAGCTTTCCGAAGTTGTTTTTCATGACTGTTAGTTTTTAAAAATGTCTTTGTTTAATTACCGATCTAAAGGTAAGAAATAATTTTATTTAAAAACCACTTTTATGTATTTTAACTACAAAAAAAATTATTCGAATAAATTTACCAACCTGAATAATATTTCCCACTTTCAAAAAAAATATTAATCTAATTAGGGTAGTAGCTATTAAGGTAATCGTTTATATTGTCCTAAATCAATACACAGGTATAAAAGTTTTTTTTCATTCATCCTAATTTATCTCATTTTACGCCTAAAAGGTAATACCCCTTGAGTCATCCAATTCTTACTATGTGTCAATTGCCAACCATATTTGTCAGTCGCCCCTCATTTTTAAATAAAGTTAATTTAGCCATTATTCCTGATAATTTTTTTATTTTCGCTTTTCCTTACAACTAAGTATTCCACATGCACAAGTACAATCAGGTAAATAATATTACCGGCTGGATCGTTTTTTTTATCGCTTCACTTACGTATATATTGACTGCGGAAGAAACTGCCAGCTTTTGGGATCCAGGTGAATTTATAGCAGTTGCCTACAAACTTCAGGTCCCTCACCCCCCCGGAGCTCCCTTCTTCCTCATTATATATAGGATGTTTAGTTTCTTGGCCTTCGGTGACGGCCTTCAAGTTGCCTACTGGATGAATATAGGGAGCGCACTCTTTTCAGGTTTCACCATCTTATTTTTATTCTGGACCATCACCTTGTTAGGCAGAAAATTATTGCAGATTCAGCCCGGTACGGAAACGCTGGGACAGACCGCTTCACTAATGGGAGCCGGTATAATTGGTTCGTTGGCCTATACCTTTTCGGATAGCTTTTGGTTTTCAGCGGTCGAAGCTGAAGTTTATGCCATGTCTTCTTTCTTTACAGCAATTGTCATTTGGGCCTTTTTAAAGTGGGACGTTATAGAAGATCCAAAAAAAGAAAACCAATACATGGTTTTTATCGCCTACCTCGTTGGTCTATCCATTGGCGTTCACTTGTTGAATTTGGTTACTTTGCCAGCATTGGCTTTGGTAGTCTACTTTAAAAAGTATAAAGAACCAAATCTGAAAGGGGGGATTATCGCTTTTCTGCTCGGAGGAGTCGCTTTGGTCATTATTAACAACATCATTATTCCTGGGCTACCCTCCACTGCCGGCTCTATTGAAATATTCTTTATCAACAGTCTAGGCCTTCCATTTGGGTCAGGAATTATCTTTTTTTCAATCCTATTCGTGGGAGGGCTTGTTGCTGCCATTATGTATTCGCTCAACCACGGGAAGGTCATTTTGAACACTGTCCTTCTCTGCCTGACGTTCATAATGATAGGATACGGCTCCTATGCCCTTATCGTGATCCGGGCCAATGCTGAACCTGTCATCAACGAAAACGACCCCAAGGACATAATTAGCTTCGTCAGCTACCTGAAGCGGGAACAGTACGGTTACAGGCCATTACTCCATGGTCAATATTTCACTGCGGAAGTTATAGACCAAACGGAAGGTGCTCCGGTATATGCCAAAGGGAAAGACAGGTATGAAATCGTCGATTATCAATTACAAAGTATCTATGATCCTGCAAAGACAACTATCCTACCCAGAATCTATTCTACTCAAGAACGCCATAAGCAATTATACCGGTCGAAGCTTGGATTAAGGGAAGGAGAAGAACCGACTTTTGCGGACAACCTATATTTTATGTTAAGCCATCAGTTGGGCCATATGTACTGGAGGTACTTTATGTGGAATTTTTCAGGTCGGGAAAGTGACTACAGTGACGCCCCCTACCTAAATCTATGGAACTCCCTTTCTACCAATTTTCCGGATTATATTAGAGAAAACAAAGCGCACAACAACTATTTTATGCTGCCCCTCATACTTGGATTGATCGGCATGTTTTTTCAGGCTAAATACGACACCAAATCATTTTGGCTCACCCTGATGTTATTTCTTATGATGGGCGTCGTCCTGGTTCTATACCTTAACTCTCCGCCTGTGGAGCCCCGTGAGCGCGATTACATCTATGTAGGTTCCTTTTATGCCTTTGCAATTTGGATTGGGTTTGGCGTACTGGGTCTGGTGCAGCAACTTAAAAAAATTAACAAAAACGCAGTAACTGCGGCGATCATCGCCACCTTGATTGCTTTGCCAGTTCCGGCAATTATGGCGGTTCAAAACTGGAATGACCACGACCGTAGTTCCCGCTTTTTCTCCGTGGATTCCGCGCGGAACTTCTTGGCTTCCTGTGCCCCTAATGCCATCTTGTTTACAGGTGGAGACAACGACACATTCCCACTCTGGTATGTGCAGGAAGTCGAAGGGTTCCGGACGGATGTTCGCGTTATCGTACTGAGTTATTTCGATACAGATTGGTATGTACAGCAAATGACCCGGCCAGTTAACGAATCCGCCGCACTGGATTTCACTTTGGAATACGAGAATTTTAAGAAAGGCACAAATGATGTCCTTTATGTCACCGATAGGGGCATTGATGCCTTACCACTAAAAGAATACCTCAAGCTTCTTAAAAGTAATAGTGAGCTTCTAAAGCTAACGTCAAACTATTCCAGCAACCTGTACACCGTGCCTGCCCGAAATCTGACCTTGGATGTAAATCCAGAAAGAGTAGGTGAATTGGGTGTCGTTCCCAGTCAGTTTGAAGACCTGACCATACCCCGACTCAACATAGGCATCAAAGGTAATTACATTACCAAGGGCAGCTTGATGCTTCTTGACCTTATTGCCACCAATGATTGGGAGCGGCCTATTTACTTCAACAATACCTCCCTCGCCACCATCGGATTTGATCTAAGCGATCATGTGGTTATGGAGGGATTAACCTATAGACTATTACCCATTCAAAAACCGGATAACCAGGAAGAACTGGTCAACACTGACTTGGCATTCAAAAATGTCACGGAGGAATTTGCCTACCGGGGCATGAACAACCCTAATAATTACTTTGACGACGAGTACCGCAGATTTACCTCCAATCACCGCAGCGTGCTGAACAGCATAACCATTGCGCTGATGGAAGAGGACGACATGGACCGGGCTCGGCAGATCCAGCTCCTCAGCGTGGAAAAATTTCCCCATGAGGCCATTCCTTATGATTTGGCCAGCGGCCAATCTGTTCCCTTGTTGTTTGAGCTTGGCGAAGAGGAACTCGCCATGGACATAATTGATAATATGTCCAAAAAATCCATTCAACTGTTGGACTTCTATGAGGAGACTAATAGGCCTATGGATAGGGAAGCAAGTATTTCGGTCGAAATGTTGCGGTATTTTATTCCGCTACTCAGAGAGAGGGGCTATACCGAAGAGGCCACCCAACTCCAAAACGAATTCGACCGCCTCTTCGGCTCAGGCGGCACCCAACCTCAAATTAACCGTAGATAGTAAACAAAGAGATCCACAGAAGGAACGGAGGTTACACATAATGCAAAGAGAATATAAAAAAAACGTAGTGCTCTTTGAGATCCCTTGTGCCCTTCGTGGTCTTATTTTAAGGAAACCTCAGTGATTGCGGGTATTTTTTCAAATAACGCTGCGTACTTTTTGCATCATCCTTTGCATTCTTCGCAGTAAAAAAAAAAAGCCCCACTGTCTGCAAACAATAGGGCTTTCTAATTGATACTATGTGGGATTATTGTGCCAAAAACTGCCGTAACACATAATGAAGTATGCCTCCGTTTTTGTAGTAGGCTATTTCAATGCCACTGTCCAATCTCCCAATCACTTCGAAGGAAATGGTAGAACCATCTGGTCTGATAGCTTTTACCTGCAGGGTTTTCAATGGGGTCAAACCCTGCGAGATTCCCGAGATATGAATAGTTTCCAAACCGGAAAGCCCGAGAGTTTCAGCAGTCTGGCCATCCATATATTGAAGTGGGAGCACCCCCATACCTACCAGATTGCTCCGGTGAATTCTTTCATAGCTTTCTGCAAGAACCGCTTTGATTCCCAATAGGCTGGTACCCTTAGCGGCCCAGTCACGGGAGCTTCCGCTACCATATTCCTTACCCGCGAGTACTACCAATGGAGTACCATCGGATTGGTATTTCTTAGAAGCGTCATAAACCGACATTTCCTCTCCAGATGGAATGTGGACAGTATAGCCGCCTTCTCTTTCGGCCAGTTGATTTTTGATGCGGACATTGGCAAATGTACCCCTTACCATAACCTCATCATTTCCTCTTCGGGAACCATATGAGTTGAATTCAGATGGATCTACTCCCTTTTCTATAAGGTACTTACCAGCCGGAGAAAGGGAGGAAAAGGATCCTGCAGGAGAAATGTGATCGGTTGTAATCGAATCTCCCAATTTGAGCAGCACCTGAGCACCAAATATATCCTGTGGTTCCGCCACATCTGATGAAATTCCCTCAAAGAAGGGAGCTTGTTTAATGTACGTGGAGCTATCAGACCACTGGTAGACCTTATCCAAAGGAGCTGTCAGGGCTTTCCACTGCTCGTTTCCTTCAAATATTTCTCCATAACTGTTTTTAAAATCCTGAGGGGAAAGAACCCTGTTTATTACTTCAAATATTTCCTCCTGAGTAGGCCAGATATCTTTAAGATAAACGGGCTCCAAATTCGGATCATATCCAAGAGGTTCCTCGTTGAGGTCCACATCCACCCGGCCTGCAAGTGCATAGGCAACCACCAGCATGGGCGACATCAGGTAGTTCATTTTGACTTGTGGATGTACTCGGGCTTCAAAATTTCTATTGCCAGACAACACCGACGCAACGATCAGGTCATTTTCCTCCACTGCTTGGGCAATGTGTCTTGGAAGTGGTCCGGAATTACCTATACATGATGTACAGCCATATCCAACCACATGAAATCTAAGTGCTTCCAAATCTTCCAGCAGGCCTGCATTTTGAAGGTAATCAGTCACTACTTTAGAACCGGGAGCCAGGGAGGTTTTCACCCAAGGCTTGACATCCAGGCCCCGTTGCCTTGCTTTTTTTGCCATCAGTCCAGCTCCAACCATAACACTTGGATTGGAGGTATTGGTACAGGAGGTGATAGCGGCTATGACTACGGAACCGTCGTGTATTGCGAATTTTTCATTATGGATTTTAACTACAACCGACTTCAACCCATTTTTGATTTTAGTCTCTATTTCAACATCATCATCCTCCTTGAGGGATTCCGTCTCAATCGGCTGATTGCTCCCACCTTCCCCAAACCAACGGCCATCTTCGCGCTTATCTATGGGAATATATTCCCTTCCGTGCGCTTCCCTGAGCAAACTTCCAAATTTACTCTTGAAGTCCCGGAGCAATATTTTGTCCTGAGGTCTTTTAGGCCCCGAAACAGTGGGTTCCACAGTACCTAGATCAAGTTCAACCACCTTAGAATATTCGATCACATCCTCTTCCTTTCTCCAGAGCATATTCGCTTTTGCGTAGCTTTCTACCAGTTTAATCTGATCTTCTGATCGGTTAGTTTTCGCCATATAGTCCAAAGTCCTGTCATCTATTGGAAAATAGGTCACTGTACATCCAAATTCCGGAGACATGTTGGAAATAGTGGCCCTATCGGGAACAGAAAGATGATCGAGACCCGGGCCAAATACCTCCACAAATTTACCGACCACACCATGTCTGCGAAGCAATTCGGTAATGGTGAGTACCATGTCAGTAGCAGTAGTTCCAAGCGGAAGTTTACCAGTAAGCTTGAGTCCAACTACTTGGGGCATGATAAAATAAATGGGTTGTCCCAATATCGCAGCCTCGGCCTCTATGCCGCCGACACCCCATCCGATTACGCCGATACCATTGACCATGGGAGTATGGGAATCTGTTCCAACCAATGTATCCGGAAAGACATTCCCATCTCTAGCAATAACGCCTTGGGCCAGATATTCAAGATTGACCTGATGACAAATACCCATTCCTGGAGGAACAACAGAAAAGTTGTCGAATGACTTTTGCGCCCATTTCAGAAACTCATAGCGTTCACCGTTACGCTCATATTCCACGTCAACATTTTTTTTATACGAATAGTCGGTGCCAAAAAAATCAACTTGAACGGAATGGTCAATAACCAAATCCACCGGAATCAGAGGATTTATCTCATTAGGGTCTTTTCCCTTTCTCACAGCTTCTGCCCTGAGGGAAGCTATGTCGACTACTGCTGGAACACCCGTAAAATCCTGCATTAGCACCCGCGCGGGCTTGAATGGAATGTCCCTATCTGAAGAGGCAGGTTTCCAACCCAAAAGCGTTTCCAGGTTTTCTTTTGTAATTGCAAAATCATCGAAATTACGTAGGGCGTTTTCAAGTAAGATCCGTATAGAAAACGGGAGCTTTTTTATACCGTGGCCCTGATTTTGCAGTTCTTCCAAACTCCAGTAGGATAGTTCTCCATGAGGGGTATGAAGTGTTTTTTTGATGTTGTATGGGTCTAATGACATAGGTTAACTATTTAGCTGGTTATAAATCGGTTTAAATTAATAACTAGATGGATATGGTATTAATTCCTTACTGGGATGTTTTTGTCGAATTTGAGTTTGGTAGATTTAGTAATTTGAGATATGTGATCTAAATTGTTGTAGACCATATCCAATTTCTTTGCTCTAATGGACATTTATAGATGCCTATGAATTACTACGCATTGGGTATCTTATACATTGGTAAATGTCTATATGATTACCCAAAATTCACCATTTACTTATGTTTGCCATTTACAATTATAGATGATAAAGTGGGTTATATAAGAAAAAAAGGCGGTTTCCATCCGCCTTTTTTTATTCCTCACTTTCTTCTTTTGCTCTTTCACTTTTTCTGAAAGACCTTCTAAAAAACCAGTGGTACTTCAATGCATCCAGCGTTTCATTGAATGATTCGGCACTTTGGTCCAAATTGCCCATTGCACTCTTCATATAAGCTGCGAATTCTTCGTCGTTCAGGATCATGCCCGCCGGATTATCAGGAGAGGCTAGCTTCTCAGTAGCAACTTTCAGGTTATTGGTGACAGAATTTGCCTCCGCAAGGGTAGTCTCCAGTCCCTTGGCAGTTCCTTGAAGGGAAGCGTAAAGCGTGGTATCGCTTAGGAAACTGTCAATTGTTGTTCCTTTCTGATTAAGTTTTTGTGAAAACTGGACCAATTCCGATGTCAATCGGTTGCTTCTTGCTGCTGTTTGATTTAGATCTCCCATCAAGCCCCTGAAATTTTGTGCAAGTAAACTGTCAGTTAACAAGGCTCCAACGATTCCTTCCCCACCGGCTATTTTATGCGTAAGCACCTTCAGGTCTTCCGTGATACTTACGAGGTTATTGTTATTTTCTTGTAGGGTCTCCATCATCTTATCGGTATCCAGCGGCATAACTGACTCCAGTTGGTCACCTGCCTCAATCGATCCGGCATCGGCAGTACCTCCATATATAACGATAATTTTATTTCCTATCAGCCCGTCTGAACTGATGGTCGCCTTGGAATTTTTGCGGATATAGTCTTTCGTGTCTGCATCCAGGTTCATTTCGATTTCGACTTGGGAATCACCATAGAAATTGATTTTCCGGACTGTTCCAATCTTGACTCCGGAGAACCAAACATTATTTCCAGTCTGTAGGCCAGCTATGTCATCAAATACCGTTGTCACCCGAAAGTTTTTCCCGAAGGTCTTCTGCTGAGACCCCAATGTCATTATACCTGCAATCAATATGATGACGCCGACAAGGACAAAAATGCCAACGATTACGGTTTTTTTATTATCGTCTCTCATGTGTTGATAAAATTATAGTCATAAAATGATTTTATTCTTTCATCCGGAAGGCTAAAAACCTCCTCGAATTTGCCCTGTGCACTAAATTTCCCATCAAGCAAAATGGCCACCCGGTCTCCGGTAGATTTGGCACAAGTCAGGTCATGGGTAATAATAATAGAAGATGTATGGTATTCTTGATTGACCTGATTGATTAAGTTATTGATTTCTACACAGGTAATGGGGTCCAGTCCCGCAGTAGGTTCATCATAAAGCATGATCTTAGGTTTTAATATCAATGTACGCGCTATACCGATCCGCTTTCGCTGTCCACCGGAAAGTTCTGATGGCATTTGGTTGAGGGTATTTAACAGACCTACTCCATCCAAAACTTCCTCGACGAGGCGGTTTTTCTCCCCAGTACTCAGTCCCTTCACATTCCGAACCAGAGGAAATTCCAAGTTTTCTTTGACTGTCATACTATCATATAGGGCAGATGCTTGAAATGAGAAGCCAATTTTAAGCCTCAATGCATTAAGCCGTTTTGCGGGAAGGTCTATTACTTCTTCTCCTAGAACCTTACAAGATCCCTCATCTTGGCTTAATAAGCCAACCATGATCTTAATAAGTACCGATTTTCCGCTCCCTGACTTGCCAAGCACAGCCAGGTTCTCGCCATTATATAAATTCAAGTCCACTCCCATAAGAACATCTAGTTCTCCGAATGACTTGGTAAGTCCCTTTATTTCTACAACCTTGTCTTGCATGCTTACATTTGTCTGAAGTAATTTGTAATCTGTAACGACAGCAATTCCTCTATAAATATCAGGAACATTGCCATTACAACTGCTGCATTGGCTGCCTTACCCACACCTTCTGTACCTTTCGTGGAATTGTATCCCTTATAGCATCCAACTATGCCGATTGTAAATCCAAAAACAAGTGATTTCAAAAGGGATGCAGTAATATCCAAGAACGTCAAGGCATCAAAAACCTGTACAAAAAACGTCGAAAGACTAACCAGCTCATTTTTATTGACACTTAAAAATGAGCCCATAAGTGCCACGAAGTCAGTATACATGACCAATACAGGTATCATAAGAGTGCTCGCCAAAACCCGGCTCACCACCAAAAACTTAAAGGGGTTTGTGGCGGAAACCTCCATGGCATCAATCTGTTCGGTTACCTTCATGGATCCAATTTCAGCACCAATGCTTGATCCAACTTTGCCTGCCGCAATTAGTGCTGTCACCAAAGGACCCATAGCCCGAACTACCGCAATGGAAATTAAAGCAGGAAGCCAAGAAGCAGCACCAAATTCTGTAAGCGAAGGCCTAGATTGATTGGTAAAAACGATACCTACGATAAAACCTGTCAGGGAAATTAACGGAAGGGAATTGTACCCTATCTGATAGCACTGACGAATAAACTCCTTAAACTCATAGGGAGGAAACCATACTTCCCGAAAGAATTTGAGGACGAAGCGATATGCACTTGCCAACCCCGAAAAGAACTTATTTAGTCTTTTCCCCAGAAAATAAGAGACTTTTGGTGATTCTTTAGACATTACAACTGATTAATTTGAACCTAAATCATGACAAAAATAAAATAAGGGATGGCCGAGGATTACAAAAACTCATCGATCACTTCTTTTCTAAGAGGTTTTACCAAAAAACCACTCACCATGTCAAATCCGTAACTTTTCTCTATATCCATCGGATCCAACGAGGAAGTTAACATCTTTACTTCCATTTTAATTCCTCTATCTTCCATGAGCTTTAAAAAGTCCCAACCTTCCATTTCGGGCATATTTATATCAAGAAGCAAAATGTCTGCCATATTTTTCTCCAACCAACTCAAAGCATCATACGGGTTTTCAAAAAAAACCAATTCCAGGTTGGGGTTAATTTTTAATAGAATTCGCTTGTTGATCATATGTTGGACTTTGTCATCATCAACGAAGATAATAACCTTGGAGGGTTGACTTCTCCCTGTTTCATTTGCGTTTATGTCACTTTGTTCCATCAATATCTGATTTACCTTTTTAATTTCTTTATCCAATTTTTTGGCCGAGGTTCGTAACATATTCAACACTTCCCTTGAGATTGTTTCCTGATCGCCAGTCAAATTGATAATCCCTAAAATATTTGCCAAATGACTTCGGATATGATGGGAATGAACAAAGGAAAACTCCCTAAGCCGCTGGTTTTGTTCTTTTAAAGAATCATTGAGCAGCATATTTTCCTGTAAAGAGCGGTGAATTTCAGAATGGTCAACAGCCAATACCATTACACAGTCTTTTCCATCATATAAAAAAGGCATGGAAAACAAATCCACGTGTCTGGGGTCATAGTTTTTGTCTATCATCACGAGATTCCGGATCGTATACGGCTGCCTAATCAACTCAAATTTTACTTTTTCTGGTTCTTGAAACAGGGAAGTGAACAACTTATCCCCGAACCGCTTGGAAAAAGAACTGTAATTTTCCATGGCAAGCTCATTAGCTGTGAGTATCCGGAAATTGTCCTCCGCAATAACCCAAACACAATTCGGCAATTTTTCAAATATTAACCTATATCGCTTTTCCAGTTTGTCTTCTAAACGTTCGTATCGCAACGAAGCATAGTAGGCATGAATAATTACAAAAAGAGTAATAATAGCGGTTAGACTAATAAAAAATACATGAACGGAATTAATACCCATAAAACTCATTAAGGGCACATGATAAATGGCAGGAAGCAGGAAAGATACCCCCGCAAACAAGCCATATTTCAACGAACATGATATTTCGGGCTTCATACTAGTCACATCAAGAAATAAATTTAAACATAATATTCAGTTTTTGATTCTAAAATCTCCTTTTAACCAAAAACACTTCTCCGGTTGCGAAAAAAAAACACTAATTTCTGAAGCTTGGCAACGCATAAACCCAACTAGCAACTAACTCCAATTTGATATTTGCGATACTCTTACCTACCGCAAATCTCCGAATATGGGCAATACCCGCATTTTGTTAGGTCATCTGTTTGATCAAAGGGGATTTCCTGTCCAAACAGGTCTCCTAAAAGCTCCCTGAGATGAGTTTCAAAGGCTTCTTTGTAGTCCAGGTAATTTTCCACAACGGACCCTTTCCCCCTAGGCTCTTTAATTTCAAGGTAAGGTGAGAAATCGGCTGCAAATATATCCCTCAAATTCAGCAGAGCTGGCTTTAGTGGGAGTGTATTCTCAGGAAAATTGTAGTGATACAACAATCCATAAAAGAGTGTCTGCATAGCAGCTTTGTTTCGGTTCTTATTTTCCCTGTCAAACAAACTCACTATACTCGGGAACTGTTTACTGTCCTTACCTGATTTATAATCCATCAACCTTATGACTCCCTCCCGTTTGTCTACACGGTCTATTATCCCACCCAATAAAACGATCTGTAATCCAAACGA
Source organism: Lunatimonas sp. (assembly GCA_035460985.1). GTDB lineage: Bacteria > Bacteroidota > Bacteroidia > Cytophagales > Cyclobacteriaceae > Lunatibacter. Next base: position 26,361 of record DATHWC010000268.1, on the reverse strand, counting down.
AGTCTGAATAGGGAATTGGGCCTTATATTTTTTCTCAGCCTCTAAGGAAATAATTTCGAAAGGAGCACTCTTCTCATCTATCTCCAAAATCTGGAGCAGGTATTTCTGCAACACGTCTCTAGCGATTGTTAAATGCCCTGTGAGTTTTAATTGATCATCTTCGCTCAGAAAATATTGTTTTCGGATGGCTTTTTCAATTGCCGGGAAAATAAAATCCTTCAGAGAAGGAAAATCGCCGGGCATTAACTCGCTCCTCTTTTTTCTGGCTATAAATCCCAGATATAAATTCTCCAATGCGCCATGAACAAGGTTTCCAAAAACTGCTGGGTCCACCTCTTCGCTGACGGCCTCCTCCTCAGCCAATTCTGCGATGTATTTAAAATAAAATTTGAGACGGCAATCCAACCAAACTGAAAGAGCCGATGGAGATATAGCTACAGTGCCGGAACCTGCCTCATTCACCAAATAACGTTTCATCAGTTCCAAGATTGCCGGGTTTTTTTGGATGGTAATCGGTTCGCCTGACTTTATGTCTACCGGGACAAACACCATTTCATCCTTCATTACTTCCTTTTGCAATCCCAGTTCTTCTAAAAGCTGATACAAGTACCTGCTCCTTTCACCGGCCCGTCCCTGATCTGCGGCTGTGGTATAAATAAGGTGTACCTCCTCCGCCCTATGAAGCAATCTATAAAACGTGTACCCATATATTGCGTCATTCTGCTCCTGTACCGGAAGCCCAAAGGCTCTTCTCAGATTAAAGGGAACCATGGAATTCAGAGTAGCACTTGGGGGAAAACTGCCTTCATTCATGTGACAAATGATGACTCTCCTAAAATCCAGGTTTCTGGACTCCAAAACACCCATAATTTGAAGTCCTTCCAAAGGCTCTCCTTCGAAAGGCAATTTAACCTCCCGAAAGATTTGGCGGAAAATCCGAATTACAAATTCAAGACTTATCGTAACTTCCGACCGGTTTAATAGTAAATCACAAAGCCGATTCAACTGCTTATAACACTGAAACAAATAACTGCGGTCCAATCCATCCACGTCAGAACGCTCCGCCAGAACGTGAACCACCTCCATCAACCCGGGAAGCAAATCGCCGGAAAAATAGTTGTTGAAAACCAAGGAAAAGAGTTTCCCTCCACCCTGAAGGGTTTCTTTCGTGACATACACTTGATTTGTAGCCTGTATCTTTCCGCTAATTTCCAGTGACAACGCTGGGTTTTCTTTTCGTAAATACACCGAGGACAATAAATCTACCACCGGTTTGTGGTAAAATAGCACCACACCTGCTTCATTTTTGATGTAGCGCTGCAACTCCAATACCGACTCCAAAAAGGTATAAATTGGGGTGTTTTTTATAGGATACCCCATGGTTACATTAACTTTCCCAATCCCTTCTGGAAGTATGTTTAGAAGCGGAAAGAGCAGTTGCTCGTCAGGCAGAATAACCACGGTCTCTTCCAAATTTTCAAAATTCCCAACTTGGGAAAGGATTGACCCGGTCAGGTTAGCTTGGGTGACTTTTAGCGGGGTAGCATAGGTCTTTATCTTTATTTTTTCCGAACTAATCCGGTATGGAAGCTCATCCGGAAAGGTAGGCCCCAAGACGGGATCTTTCAGGTATTCTCTAAAAAACAATCCTGATTCCTGTTGGGGGTCCGCTACATAATATGCATCCAGGTCCCAATAGATTTCTGCGTTATACGTAGCAATAAAGTGCTTTATCAGCTTTTTTTCGGTCAGGGTAAAAGCATTGAATCCCACAAAGATATGTCCGGATACCGGAGGTTGCATTTCAGACAAGGACTCGGCCACCCGTCGATAGATCATTCCAGAATAGGCTAATCCAGCTACTTTCAAACTACTTTGAAAAGCCTCATAAAGGGGTGCCAATAACTCCCAAAACCTCAGAAATTTGTCTTTGTGCTGGCTTTCCTTTCCCTCAAAAGATCTCCAAAATGCCTGTATGAGGGCAATCTGATGTTCTGTCAGAAATGACCAGTCTGTTTCAATTTCTTTGATTTCTGACAATTGATGATATAATTTTTTTGCATCCACCATGAATTGGTCTATATCATTGAAATCCTTAAGAATCAATTCTCCCCAAAAATAAAATCGGTCAAACGGTTCAGGCGAAGGATGCAGTTTGGTATATACTTGATAGAGTTCAAATATGAGAGTAAGCGAATCCGCAGGCCGTTGCTGGGCGATTTCATTAAAAAGGTCCTCAATCGTCTTTATGGCTGGCATCCACGCAGGTTCCTGAATCAGCTGACCCAGATGCCGGGTGAAAAACAACCCTGCCCTCCTATTGGGAAGGACTATTGTCATGCCGCGTAATTGCCCCCTTTTGTCAAGTAAATCTTGGGCTGTTTCTCTCAAAAAACTATCCATTTGCGCTCTAATTGTTTTTGTCTTGCTTTAAACTGAAATTCACATGCTCGTACCTTCAGAGTTTTCGAATTAGGAAGGCGTTTCTCGGCTTTTTAAGGGTCGATTTCCTCAATGCGCACACTATCTAAATAACATAGATAGCCCTTTACGGGTAAGTTTGTCAGTTTTTTCACTAAAAACATATATTCTCTAATTTGAACTAGGTATCCCTCTCTGGGCAAACCGGTTTTGAAATCAACCACCTCTACTTCGTTGGGATAAATAATGATTCTGTCTGGCCGTTTGTGATTGCCTCCAGGCAATAAAATACCCTGTTCGGTGAGAATATCCCCCTCCCCCTCAAACCAGCTTTTAAATTTTGGTATAGAAAAGAACTCTTTAATTTTAGATTGGATATGGTCTTTTTCGGTCCTGTCAAGAACCCCCTCAAAGAATAATTCGTCCAATCCCAACAGCATCTCCCCCTCCGTTTTGGCTTTTTCTAACAGGTGATGGATCATGGTGCCAAAATCACCTTGGTTCCGCTGAATTATCCCCAAATCATTCAAATCCCCAGGATAAGCTTTCACTTGCAACAAATCCGACCAAGATCGGTATTCCCACCTAAGGGGATAGGGTGATGGGACGGGAATAAGAGCCACCTTATCGCAAGGCCATTCTCCAAAATCAAAAATAAGCAGATTTTCGTCAAAATGACTGTTCAGCGGCATTCCATCCAACATAGTCGAAGATGATCTCACCACTTGTTGGAGATTGGCTGCAAGGGTTGCAAAAGTAGCTCGTGAAGTAGGCTTTTGGTACGGAGAAATACTCCAAAAAACCTCTTCAGCCCTAGTGGCTGCAACATATACCATGTTCAGCGTATCCAAAAAGTTCATCAAAACCTCCTCCTGATAGGTGGACTGGAAAAAAGAGTCTTCCAGTGCCTTGGTAATGGTCAGAGGAATAACAGCGTTTAAGGATTCATTTTTAAGTTCGAATGGGGTCCAGACGATGTTTCCCTTGGCATTGTCCACAATTTTCCAATTGAGAAAAGGCATCAATACAACCTTAAATTGAAGTCCTTTTGATTTGTGAATGGTAAGGATTCGCATGGCATCATGGCCTTCGGGAATTTTGACGGTCAGTTTATCCTGGTGGTTTTCCCACCAGTCCAAAAACCCCACCAAATCCGCCCGATTTTTAGCTACAAAGTCGTAAATACCTTCTTTGAAAGCGGATACGTAGGCACGTTCAATGCCCAATTCCGTGAATCCCAAAAATTCAGTCATCACATCAACCAATTCTAGGAGTGGCAGTTGGAGGAGTTTTGATTCGAGTGCTTTAAATTTAGTAAATCTGTCGTTCAAAAAAACAGGGATGGTAGAGTGATGAAACAATTCATGATCTACGGGAAAACCAAACAAAACGGACCAGTGGTACCACATGGTCCATAAATTGACGTCATCGGAAGTATCAGCTAAAAATCGAAAACCAGCAATCAGACACTTGACCGAGGTGGATTTACTCACTAATAATGCCTCATCCGAAAGGACCTCAAAAGAATAGGCACTGTCTGGATATTTCAGCCCATACGCTACCAATGCATCTGCAACCTGCAGTCCCTCCTTTTTTGTCCGCACCAAAAAAGCTATATCTTTTGGGCGAAAGCCCTTCTCCTGTAACTCTATAACCATTTCCGGTATCCGAGCCACTTGCATTTCCTGCGTGGTCAGGTCATCATCCTCATCGGTATCCACGGCCAAAAACTCCATTCTTACTTTCCCTCTAAAAGAAGCTGCTTCTTTAGCTGGAGCTACATGTTGGGTAACATCGGCATAAGCCTTATGCAGCAATCCGCCATCCTCTATGCCGTGGGAACTTTCCAAAACACCAGCCAACTGGTCGGGTAAGGTATGAAATAAAACGTTGTTGAAATCAACAATTGCCGGCAGGCTACGGTAATTGGTGTCCAAATTTTGAATATCCAGCCCATAATGGCCCAACTCGGATTCTACCTGATCCAACAGCAGCCGCATTTCCCCTCCACGCCAGCGATAAATAGATTGCTTTACGTCGCCGACTAATAAGTTGGTATGCCCTTGCGATAAGGTATTTACCAAAAGAGGCCGGAAGCTTGCCCACTGAAACCCGGAAGTATCCTGAAACTCATCGATCAGGTAATTCTGAAATTTATTCCCCACTTTTTCATAGATAAACGGCGCATCGATGTCGGCAGTAATTTCCTTCAAAAAATCATTGGAGTCGGAAATTAATAAAATATTTTCCTCTTCCTTCAGATTGTCGAGTTCTTCCAGGAGGTTCCTAAATACCCCAAAAACAAAGAAATTTTTGCGGATAGCCTCCAGCGTATTCCATTGTTTCTTAAGAGGTAAAAACTGCCCCCATATTTCAGCCAGCCCTTCCCGAACAGCCATCTCAATTTGGTCTTTCAATCTACTTGTCTTGGTATACCAAGCTTCCGGATCATCGGATAGGTTCCTTTGCGTTGGCGATAGATCCGGTACTGGGGTAAAAGGTTCACCCAGTTGATCAAACTTTCTGGCAAAGGAGACGCTACCTCCTTTAAAATCTTCCCATGCAAGGCCATGACGCTCCCTGATTTCATTGGCCACGATTTTCATATCCTGAGCTTGGGCAATGATCAATTTCCGTTGGTGAAATAAATAGGTTTGAAGGTCTTGAATATTCTCTTTGTCTTTAAGGAAAACCTTGATTTCCGGGCTATACCTTTTGAACGCTTCCTGAAAAAGCTGCTTACCCAAATTTTTGATGTTTTTCCGGATGTCCCATGACTTTCCCTCTTGGATCTGTTCCACCGCATAGGCCAAAAGCCACCTATGCAAAAATTCATCGGAGGCGACCTGAACGATCAGCCTGTCCACCAAGCGGTCAAGGACTCCGTCTTGATCAAGTTCGACATCAAACTTGGCTTGGAGATCAATTTCCCTGGCAAATGCCCGGATAATACGTTGAAAAAAACTGTCAATTGTACTGACTGAGAATGCACTGTAGTCGTGTAAAATCGCAGACAAAGCTGACTTCGCTCTACTTCGCAGCTCATCTTGAGTGACATTTAAATGCTTCAGGAGCACGCTATCCATTTTTTCCTCGGGATTTACCCCCGCTTTGAGCCGTCCCAGTTCCCGGAGTATCCGTTCCTTCATTTCTTGAGTGGCTTTGTTGGTAAATGTTACCGCCAAGATGTGACGAAAGGCCGTAGGAAATTCCAAGGCGAGCTTCAGGTATTCCATGGTAAGGGTATAGGTTTTCCCGGATCCCGCTGAAGATTTATAAATAATAAATGGGTTGTTGCTGTTCATTCGGATGGGGCAAATTTATATGCCTTTCTAAAATTAATTGAAAGTAAGAAATAAAATCTTAATTTCAGAAATCCCGTGAATTTTGAATAGTTTTAGATCCAATTTAAACTAAATCATATACATGTTTTTCTACATATCTCAATTATTCAGTTTTTTGGCTATGCCTTTGACCCTGATTCTTATACTTTTAATTTCGGGATTTTTGGCTCGGCCCATTAAATGGAAAAAAATATTATCCGGCATTGGCATCTTGATGCTCATCCTTTTTACTAATAATGCACTTAGTACAATTGTCATCAACTATTGGGAACCTGCGTTTAAAGTAATCAAAACGCTTCCTGAATATGAAATCGGAATTGTTTTGACCGGAGTAACAAACATCAACAAGGCGGCTGATGACAGAACATTCTTTGACAAGGGTGCAGACCGGGCAACCCATGCCGTACAGTTGTATAAAGAAGGAAAACTTAAACGGATTTTAATCTCAGGGGGCCAAGGATTTCAACCTAGGAACAACCAAAAGGAAGCCATTTTATTAGCCAATTTTATGATAACGGCAGGGATTCCTGAAAGTGACCTAATTATAGAGGACAATTCGAAAAACACCAGAGAAAACGCTTTGTTCACAAAACGCACCTTGGAGGAATGCGGACAGAGTCTAGATCAACGGTTTTTGCTGATTACTTCTGCCTTTCACATGAAAAGAGCTGAGGGATGCTTTAGAAAGATCGGTTTACAGGTAGATACCTTTCCAGTAGATTACTATGGCAACGACAACCCGGTAAACATTCGAAGCCTGATCCAACCTTCTCCCAACGCCTTGGTGCTATGGCATAAGTTGACGAAAGAATGGATCGGGCTTCTAGCTTACAGAATTGCGGGGTATATTTGATTTATCTCCAAGTAGAGGCTTTAAGTTTTGGGATTGCACGAACGATATCGCTAATGCTGATTTGCCCAATAAGTTTCCCTTCTTTCACTACAGGAAACCTTCTTATCCGAAGGGTCAGAAATTTCTGTGCAGCGTCGAAAATGGATAAATCCGGATCCATCGTATGTACATCCGGCGTCATAAGCTCAAATACGGGTGCGGGGAATTTTGGTGTATTGGTATATTGACCCTTTATAATTTCTTTTAGACAGTCACCTTCAGAAATCATTCCGACCAATTTACCGTGACTGTCAATTACCGGGCCTCCGGATATTCTCTTCTTTGTCAGCACATCGATTACATGATCAATGGTGTCCTCCGGATGAAAAGTTATCAAATTAACCATCATATAATCCCTGACGAGGACTTTTTGTGTTTCGTTTTTATTTGGGGGGGCTTCTCTTACCCCCTGAAAGCTCTTAACCATGGTATAGTTGGGTTTGTTGAAAGTTTAATATAGCGATAAAAAATGACTACACCAATTAAAATTTGACCTAATTATCCATATTACTACTTTTATTGTTTATTAGCTAAAAAACACAAATCATTTTAAACATGTTTCTAGGGTCTTTTTGCTCAAATCGGGCCTACAAATCTATTTAGTCAAAAGAGCTATTTTTTTCCGGTATGCTGCTACAACCAGTGGATCTATCGTTAACACCCGCTCCATGCTCTCAGGATCAGCAGATAAATTAACGTACGGATGGCGGTAAAGTGTTTGTGTTGCTCTGAACTGCTTACAGCTGCTGTGAACCTCGGAAAGATGGCCGGTCTCGTACAAAGAATCCAAAAGTTCCACATGTGTACCTCCTCCCGGAATTACGATAATACGGTTTCCTGCCTGCTTCAACATGGACTTGATCGCCGATAACCCTTCCGTTACCGTATTTTTCCCGCCTGAAGTAAGTACCCTGCTAAATCCACATGCAATAACCGATTCCAAGGCATCCATCAATGAATTGCTAATGTCCATAGCCCGGTGAAAGGTACAGGGTAGTCCACCGGCCTGTTCTATAAGTTGCTTACATGCGACCTCGTCAACCTTGCCCTGGGGAGTTAATATTCCAAATACAAAGCCATTTGCCCCTGCATCCCTTAATAGGCGAATATCCGTAGCCATTACTTCCAATTCTTCTTCCGTGTAGACAAAATCACCTCCTCTAGGTCTAATCATCACCATAATGGGAATGGAAAGCCTTTGTCTAAGGAAAGAAAACAATCCCATACTGGGGGTGGTGCCCCCTTCGCCTATATCCGCACACAATTCAATTCGGTCCACACCGGATTTCTCAGCCAAAAGCGCAGCCTCTACTGTATATACCGGGCACTCCAATAGGATTTTTTTATCCATTGCGTTTAAATTTACTTCCTGCATCCACTAGCGCTTTACCTTCCCGGTGATGCATGGCAAAATTAAATCCCGGTTGAACGGCGTAGGCACCATATTCTCCATCTTTGTTGAATGCTACAAATCCAGCCTGAATATTTTCAATATTTTTGTTTTTTGCGATTAGTCTTGTCACCGCTTCTTCACAAGCCTCTTGCGGAGTTCTACCTTGCCTCATCAGCTCCACGATCAGAAAACTCCCACATATTCGAATAATGGATTCTCCCAATCCCGTAGCAGTAGCCGCACCAACTTCATCATCCACATACAATCCCGCACCAATGATCGGACTATCACCCACTCTGCCGTGCATTTTGTAAGCCAATCCCGAGGTAGTGCAGGAACCTGCCATTTTACCTTTCGCATCCAGACCTATCATACCGATAGTGTCGTGATTTTCTATATTAATTATCGGTTTGTATTCAGATGTTTTTTTCCATTCCAAATATGCTTTTTGCGCCCCTGGACTTAATTCTTCCTTTTCTAGCGGAAATCCTTCTGAGACGGCGTACTGCCGGGCTCCTTCTCCAGCAAGCATTACATGGGGGGTATTTTCCATAACCTTTCTGGCCAAGGAAATGGGGTGCTTTATCTGTCGTACGAAAGCTACTGAACCGCAGGATCCATCCCCATTCATGATGGACGCATCCAAGGTAGCAATACCTTCTCTATCCGGCAATCCCTGTAAACCGACGGAAAGATTTGTCAGATCTCGCTCCGTAACCTTTACACCTTCCTCTACCGCATCCAGTATGGATCCGGAATTCCCCAAAACCTCCCAAGCCTTATCATTTGCCGCCATGCCATGATTCCAAGTCGATAGGATCAGTGGCTTATGTTTCTCCCGATTTCTCCCGACCCCAAGGGCCTCAGCCTGCCAAGACATAGGAATAAGAAGACTTGAGGAAACTAACGATTTTTGTAAAAATTTTCTTCTACTCTTCATTTTGAACACTCAATTTTTTGGTTTGCGTCTGTTTTTATGTGGTACAAGTGAAATATTTTTAGAAATTACCTTTTCTTTCATTAATTTTAAGGCTATAACATAAATCACTAAAATAACCTCAATTGAACTCCAATCAATCAGCTTCGCTTAATTGATGGAAACCCGGAAATTTGAATCTTTCAAAATTAATAGAAAAGCTTTAATATTTTTTGGTTTAAGTAAATATAATTAAATAAAATTTTTCATTAACTTGCAGCAATTTATATCTGGTATGAATCTAATTGACCCAATAGTAGTACTTGAAAAAAAAGAAGGCGTAGTAGAAATAAAAAACTATGTCAATAAAATAAAGATAATAAAAGAACTATACACTTCTGGAAGCAATACAGCAAGCAACATAGGACAAGCTGTAGGAATCAGCCTGCCCACGGTAAATCTGTTATTGACGGATTTGTTGGAAGAACAACTCGTGGTAAAGGAAGGCAGAGGACAGTCTCAAGGAGGGCGCAAGCCTGACCTATATGGACTGGGGGGAGATTCCTTTTATGTCTTAGCCATAGATTTGAATCGGTTTTCCGCTAGGGTTGCTATTTTCAACACCAAAAACGAACGGGTTTCGAAAATTCACAGCAAGAATATTCCTTTAAACAATGATCCCAAGACCATAGACAGTATTTTTGATTTTTCGAATTCCGTCATTGAGAATTCGGAGATTGCAACCGATAAAATTATTGCCGTTGGAATCACAATGCCTGGATTAGTGGATGGGGTATCAGGTGTTAACCACACCTATCTAAAAACCGGTAAAAAAAGTCTCAAAGAATTATTAGAAAAGAAATTTGGCCGTAAGGTTTTTATAGAAAACGATGCCCGAGCAAAGACGCTGGCTGAATTCAGGTTTGGACCAAATAAGTCATGTAAAGACGTCTTGGGGGTGTTTGTTGACTGGGGCATTGGTCTAGGAATCATTATTGAAGGTAAATTATACCGGGGTTATTCGGGGTTTTCTGGGGAATTCAGCCATTCTCCACTATTTGACAATAAGGAAATCAGTTGCACCTGTGGCAAAAGGGGTTGTCTTGAAACCGTCGCTTCCGGTACGGCAATCGTGAGATTGGCAAAGGATGCCATTGCCTTGGATGGAGATTCCATACTGGCTAGGATGTCGCAAAAAAACCTGGATCCCTCTATAGTAGTAGACGCTGCCATTGCTGGGGATCAAAGAGCCATCAGCATATTGTCAGATGTAGGCTTGGATCTTGGTCGGGGCATTGCCATCCTCATACAACTCCTAAATCCCGAACTCATAATTATAGGCGGGGCAATTGCTGAGGCCAAGCAATATATCACTACACCCATCCAACAGGCCCTAAATATATACAGCATGGCAAAACTTCGCGAAAAAACCGAAATCCAACTTTCCCAACTAGGGACGGAAGTGGGTTTGAAGGGAGCAGTGGCCATCGTGAATGAGCATATTTTCGAAGACATTATACAATACAATTAACTGAGCAAAAAATTAATAAATTATAAAGATTCCATTATGTTAGCAAATTATCCTTTATCACCTACAGAAGAGGCATTTTTGAAAGATTCCGGCATTGAAAAAATCACTACGAAAATTCCATACCTCGTAGTGGACAATTTTCCAAAGCTTGGTCTTATGACAGCTTGCCGGTTTTTGGAATGGGCAGCCAGCAATCCCAATGGAGTGATAAGTTTACCGACCGGGAAAACTCCGGAGTACTTCATCAAATGGACTCAGTTTCTATTGGAAAACTGGGATAAAAAAAACGGCATAGAAATCCGAACGAAATATGGCCTAAAAGACACCAAAAAACCTGTGCTTAACGGATTACAGTTTGTGCAGATTGATGAGTTTTACCCCATTTCTTCATCTCAGAAAAACAGTTTTTTCCATTATGTCAATAAATTTTACATAGATGGATTTGGTCTTGACCCCCAGAAGGCCCTTTTGATAAATTCGGATAATATACCGCTTGCCTTAGGGAAAAAATACAATGAAATATTTCCGGATTACAAGGTGGACCTTTCACTTAGATTCAGAGAGTATACCAACGAACAGGAAAAACTTCAGCAAGAATCCATTTATCTAATCGACAAATGGTGCTCAGAATATGAGGCGAAAATTCGGGAAAAAGGAGGAATAGGGTTCTTTTTGGGAGGTATAGGACCGGACGGTCATATAGCTTTCAACACGAGGGGCTCTGACCTTTTTTCAACAACGAGGTTGACTGAAACCAACTTTGAAACGCAGGCAGTTGCAGCGGGAGATTTGGGAGGTATTGAAATTTCCTCTAACAGACTAGTGATTACCATAGGATTGGACACGATAGTGCACAACCCCGATGCGGTAGCTATTATTATAGCCGCTGGAGAAGCAAAGGCTCCAATTGTGAAAAATTCTCTTGAATCCGACATGACGAACGTATACCCAGCCACTGTGCTTCAAAAACTGAGGATGGGTCGTTTTTATATGACAAAGGGTGCAGGATCCAAATTGACGGATAGTGTGGATCGGTTTTATGCGTCCGGAGAATGGACTCCATTGAAAACGGAAAGATCTGTCATGGAACTCTGTAAGAAACTCGGGAAATACGGACACCGGATTACCCTTGAAGATCTGAAAAACGATAAGTACACCTCCCAGATACCCAATTTAAATGAACATACCGTCAAAGGAGTCATTGAAAATATCATCAAAAAGCTCGATCATGGATTGAGTGAGGAGAAAAATGAAGTGATACTGCACACTGGGCCGCACCACGATGATATCTCCTTGGGCATTTTACCGCAGATCACCAAACAGCTCAACGAAAATTCAAATAAATGTCATTTTTCTGTACTTACCTCAGGTTTTACTGCTGTGACAAACACTTTTGTGATTGACACACTGAAGTACACGAAAAAATTCCTTGACGAGGGAAAAATTCAAATGGTCAAGTATGAGGACTTCTATGCATCCGGCTTCAAATTGAAGATGGATAAGGATGTATATCACTTCCTCACCAATGTGGCTTCTGAAAATAAAGAGCAACGTATGAGGGGACTATGTCACCGGGTAGTCAGGGCGATTGTATTCATATACGGGGTGAAATCGACCATGGAACTTCGAGATCAGATCAACGAAATCATGACCGTGCTGAAAAATTCGTATGACGGTGAGAAAAACCCCAAGAATATACAGACTCTTAAAGGCATGATCCGGGAGTTCGAGGAAGAACTGGTTTGGGCACATTTTGGAGTACAGGTTAAAAATGTGCATCATTTAAGGTTGGGATTTTATACAGGGGATATTTTCACCGAACAGCCGGACAAAAAAAGGGACGTAGAACCTATCTTAAACATGCTCCGGGACATCCGGCCTACCAAACTAAGCCTTACCCTGGATCCTGAAGGCAGCGGACCGGATACCCACTACAAAGTACTTCAAGCCACTGCTGAAGCAGTACGCCAATGGGGAGAAGAAGAAGATCTTAGCAATTTTAAGATTATTGGCTATAGAAACGTCTGGTTCAAATTTGACGCGGCAGAGGCCAACGTGATTGTTCCGGTATCTTTGGGAGATATGTCTGTCATGGAAGATTCGTTTGCGAACTGTTACCTGAGTCAAGTAAATGCCTCCTTCCCAAGCTACGCCCACAACGGGAAATTCAGCACCCTTGCCCGGATTACCTGGGTAAATCAGCTGAGTGATGTGCAGCTTTTATTGGGGAAAAATTACTTTTACCAACATGAAACCGCGAAAGTAAGATCTAGTCATGGACTCATTTTCTTTAGGGAAATGAGTGTGGAAGAGTTTTTAAAGGAAGCAAGAGAATTGGAGAAATCCACCGAAGGGATGTTGTAGACGCTCCTTATGTACTGCTGATTATTTCTTGCCGGGTTTTAATTTGTAAAAATCCGGCAAGATATCTCGACCACATAATTCAATTGGCTTGGAGAAGTACAGTTAAGATGGTGAATTAGCGTTTGAGAAATTTAAAAAATTCCTGTTTTAATATAAGAAATGGCTCAGTTGAAACTTGCCAAATATTAACCATTCTACGTCAGATGACAGAAAAGAAACACGTTTTAGGTCTGGATATTGGAGGTACCAAGATTAGTTCGGGATTAAATGACCAGGGAATAATCTTCGAACAAATAGAGACTAAAACTCCTTCGGATGAATCACAAGAATATATTCTGGAAACAATTGCCAATCAGATTTCCTCCTATCTCCCTTATGAATTTCAGGCCATAGGGATTGGAATTCCGGGACTGGTAGATCCCCATCAAGGCATCGTCTACAATTTGGCCAATATTCCTTCTTTTCAGAAAGTGCCGCTCAAAGATTTTTTAGAGGAGCGGTTCAATGTCCCTGTTGTGGTCAACAACGACGCGAACTGTTTCACGTTGGGCGAATATTATTTTGGACCTGCCAAAATTCACAGCCATGTAGTCGGCATTACGTTGGGTACCGGTATCGGCACTGGGATCATCGCCAATTCCCATTTATATACAGGCTACATCTGCGGTGCCGGTGAATGGGGAGGTGTTCCTTATCTAGACAAAACCTTCGAAGATTATTGTTCAAGCAAATTTTTTAAAAAAATATATGGCGAAAATTCGAAAAAGCTCTCCAAAAAATCCTTGGATGGAGATACTGAAGCTTTAAGTGCATTCAGAATATACGGAGAACATCTGGGAATGCTTATTAATAGAATTCTTTACACCTATGCCCCTGAAGCTATCGTAATTGGAGGTTCAATCCGAAAAGCTTATCCATTTTTTGAAAAAACCATGCACCAGGCAATAGGGAAATTCCCCTACAAAGCCATATCAGAGAATTTGAAGATTTACGTCTCTGAATTAGACAATTCCGCTATACTTGGAGCAATATCCCTAGTAGAGGAAGACCGGATCCAAAGCCAAACAAACAATATTCCAAAAAATGCAGTCCTGTAAGGAAAGTCACCTGAATACCTAAAAATGAAAACAGGTTGGATGATTTGGAGCTTCTGTAAAAAATTGGATATCTTTGAGTGTCAAATTATCCACAAGTCATGCATCGAGCTACCTTTATTCGGATGGCTTTTCTAGTCTGCCTATCCCTTGGCTGGTCTTTAACGTCTTTTAGTCAAAGATCTTTACCGCAAGAAGACGAGGTCAGTCTTTTTTTGGATAATCTCTTTGCGGCAACAGACGTGATGGTAACAGATGTGGCTGCTCCTACCGGAGCTGCCAGATTTTATTCCTACATGCTTTTGGGTGCCTATATCGTTCAATCAGATTTGTTTCCTGACGAGGTAAGTGCAACACTGTATGAGGGGTTTGCTTCCCCTTTTGAGCTGGAAAGGGAAAATCTCCCCATTCGGGAGGACTTAGATGCCGGATTTTGCAGCATTTATACGCTTTTGGAAATTGGAAAGGCGATTATGCCCTCTGGCAAGAAACTTGAACAGTCCCAAGAACTCCTCCTCAGGACCTATCAGAAAAATAGAATCATTCCTAAAAAGGATTTTGCCAGACATAAATCCTATGCAGAGCATATAGCTGCCCAGGTCATCAGCTACGCCGCCGAAGACGGATACCGAAAACTTAGCACCCTTAAAAGGTATTCACCAAAAAACCAACCGGGCACCTGGTACCCCACACCTCCAGCCTATATGGCTGCGATTGATCCTGAATGGAAAACCATTAGGACATTTCTTCTGCCATCCTTGGAACCGTTCAAACCTACTCCGCCAAAACCTTATAATTTGATCGAAGGCAGTGACTTTCAACAGCTTGTGCAGGAAGTCTACCAGATTACCTCCACGCTATCGGAAGAGCAAATTCTTATTGCTAACTTTTGGGATTGTAACCCATTCAAGGTTGAATATACCGGACATATGGCGATAGGTTTAAAAAAAATCTCCCCCGGTGGGCATTGGATTGGGATTACAGGTATTGCCAGTCAAAAGGCGGGCCTTAACCTCGCGGAAACCATTCGTGTACATACCTATGTAGCTCTGGGACTTCACGACGCATTTGTGAGCTGCTGGGAAGAAAAATATAATAGCGACCGAATCCGTCCCGTCACGGCGATCAACGAATCCATTGACCCTAGCTGGCAACCACTTTTGCAGACTCCACCCTTTCCGGAATACACCAGCGGGCACAGTGTTATCTCCCGGGTAAGTGCCAGAATATTGACCGCCTATTTCGGTGACGGTTTCGGCTTTGTAGATACCTCTGAGGTATTTTTTGGACTGCCTGAGCGGTCATTTCAGTCATTTATCCAAGCCGCTGATGAGGCCGCCATCTCCAGATTGTACGGTGGTATACACTATAAAGACGCCATAGAAGAGGGGGTTACCCAAGGAGATAAAATTGCTGACTACATTTTACAAAAACACCTTCCTGTTCGTCTCCAACTGGGACAATTACATGATTGACTTCAAATTCGGGAAAGTGAGGTTATATTAGAGGACCATTACACCTTGATGTAGATTTTACTGCGGTCCATGGCAAAACCAATCAACCAAATCAGCAACATAAAAGCCAACGCAAATAAGAATGAATCCCAATAAAGCAGCAGGCCGCCTGAAGGTTGATTCAATGTCATTTTGCGCCTTAAATCTCTAATGCCATTGCATTAATTCGCTCAAACATATTTACATAAGTGACGCTCTCTAAGGGTCATTTTTCAAAGCATAATGGTGGTACCTAAATGTTGAAACGCTAATTATATTTTTAATCGAATCCTAAATTTTTCCAAGATACCCGTGAGCATAATAATGATCAATGCGTAGACTAGGGATTTCATAATACCTATACCACCTGTACGCAGAAACACAGGAAGCGTAAGCCCGGAGAGTGACAATAATCCATAATGGATATAGGGCAACAAATAACAGGTCAATGTGCTGGTGCCGGCAGGCTTGATCCATGAAAACCATTCCTTTTTCTTCTGAATTTCTACCAGCCAAATGAGTAACATAAAGGTAAATATGGATATCCCGATGCAAAGAGTTACCCAAGAAGGCGATGACCCTATCTTATGAATACCCCAAAGCGGACGCGTAAGTAGTCCAAATAAAATATTTCCGACAGCAAAAGAGACCAAAAAACTCCAAAAAGAAACAAGTTTTCCCTTCGCGAAATACTCTCTGAAATAGATAGAGACTATAACTCCAGCCATACAAATGGCGGGCAGTGCCCCGTTGTCAATCAGCCAGAAATAGGGTCTGATAAATTTAACAGCATCCAACCACCCTAATTTCTCAATAACACTAAAGGACAACAACGCAGTAAACATCACCCAAAGCCAATTGATGTTTCCCTTACACCAAAGGAACAATAACGAGACTACTAAGTATCCCCATCCGATCAATCCCAAAATCCCCCACCAATGAAACCGCATCCATTGAGGCTCGTCCAGCGTCCCGCCTCGGTAAATCGCCGCCAACGTAATCAGGAGCACTATACCCACACTTTGGCAAACTTTTTTGACCTTTGGGTTTTTGTAGCTGGAAAAATCCAACCAGACCAAAAAGAAACCAACAGTAATGGCTATTTGCCAGACCGGCTTCGGCAGTATGGCTAATTCCCTATTATAAGACTCTAGGTTGACATGGTATACGCCCATGATTAGTAAAGCCATGGATCTAACCAATATATGGCTAAGGATGGAAGCGTTGCTTTCCCCTTTCTTAATCCGGTTAGAAATGGCATATGGAATGGAAAGCCCTACAATAAAAAGGAACATGGGAAATACCACATCTGCCAACCCCATCCCATCAACCGAGCTGGGCACATGACCTAGCCAGAGCGGTATTTCCCGGAGAGACCACAGGTCGTTGACAAAAATCATCAGTAACATCGTCAACGCCCGAAATACGTCGATCACATAGCGCCGGTTACCCGTTACCTGAACCTGGGTCATCTCCATATCCTGCTTAATACTATTTGATGAAAACTCTACCCGCGCTGGAAATCATCCTGGACACGAACGATATCTGTTTCATCAGACGGGTATTCCGGGTCTGTATGCATCCAAATTTCTGCCACCACACCCCAATTTTCTCTCCCTACCAATCGGTGCCGTTCTCCCTGACGAAGTTTGACCACTTCTTGCATTACCATGGGAGTCATTTCGCCTTCCTGATCGGTATCACTGCGCACTATGCCACCCTCACCTCCAATTAATTTCCATACCTCCGCTCTTCTATGGTGATATTGCCATGAAAGTCTCTTTTGAGGCCCCGCCAATAAGATTTTCGGACTCAATTTATTTTGTAGCTGAAAATCAGAAAAATCCACCTCGCTGAAAAACTGCTTGCGAAAAGTTTCAATTTGCCTTTCGTCAATTACGAAAAAACCGCCCCAAGGCCGTGATTTATCCTCATCGACAATAATATATCCTTGACCTACCAGCCACTCCCTTATATGGGAAAAAATCTCCTCTTTGGACCAATCCTTTTGAATGTTCATGAAATAAATGTTAAAATTTTTCGATGGAAATATAATGAAATTATTAACAATGGCCATTTAATCTGACATTTTATTCGAGAAAATGGGCTTACTCTTGGCCTTTTCTCAAACAGCTGCTGGCAGCACCCACCAAGGCGGCATGCTCTCCAAGCTGGCTGAATACTACTTCGATGTCCAATTCCTTATCATTCATAACCTTGTGCATAGCAGGCACAAAATATCCCTTAGCTTTTGCCATATTCCCCCCTATTATAATTTTCCCAATCTTCTGGAGGGAACAATGAATGGATAAGAACTCGCCTAAGTTTGTGCCAAATATTTCAAGAGCCTGTATAGCCAAACCTTCCCATTGGGGATTGGTCATCAAATCTTTAAGCCCCGATATTTCAATTCCGTATTCCTGCCTTATCCAATTGACAAACCAACCTGTCCCCAAGTAGTATTCGGCCTGGTGCCCGTTGAAATTGGAGGACCACAAGGCGGCATCTTCTGCCCAGTCACCCTTTTTAAAAGCGGAACCCAATCCGGTACCTAGCGTAATTCCAATAAGCCACTCGTCGGAGGGAAATCGTTGAAACATGGCCTCTCCCTGTAAGAAAGAAGCCGCATCATTATAAAAGGAAATGGCATGTCCCGGAAGTTGTAGTCTATCGGAAAAATAATCCCGCAAGTTAACCCCATAAATTGACCTAAATTTTCCTTGCTCTTTTAATCGGGCTATGCCGTGTGTATAATCGAAAGGTGCAGGCATGGCAATTCCAATACGGGTATGCGGTTGAATTTCCATTTGCTGAAACGCTTCTTCCCAAGATGTTAAAATCTCATCCCTGGAGCCCAAGGAATTCACCTGTTTGCGGATGAGGGTTTCAGGATTTAGAGTAAAATCAATGGGGTTTACAAATCCTGCCGTCATATGCGAACCACCTATATCTACACCGATTAATGAGTTTTCCATAAGAAAATGATCGCGTTATTCATTGACGAATTACCTGCAAGAATTCCTCAAGTTGGTGATAGTCCGCAAACTCCAAATCATAAGCTACCCGGTTTTTCAAGTGTTCAGTTCTGGTTATTGCTTTCTCGATATTCTCAACAAGCTTGGCTTCCTCCCCACTTCTAGCCGCAATAAGTGCCAATCCATAAAATGGATAGCCGTTCTGCAAATTGAGCAAAGCACAATCCTCAAAGCTAATCAAAGCATTAAAATAATCCCTTGCTAGGAAATAGGCCAGTCCCCTATTAAATAGATTTATCTCGTCGCGTTCCGCTTGGTCCAGATGGATTGCCGCCAATCGGTAGTCACCATTCAAAATAGAGGCTGCTCCAAGTTTTGCCTGATGGGATTTTCTCACTGGGTCGTGCTGCGAAAGGCTCATGCTTAAGAAAAATTCCTGGTAAGCTCCTAACCCGTCGCCCTCCATAAGCGTTACCAAGGCGAGATTATAAGAAGAGAATGGGTTTTCAAAAAGGGCATTTGCCTGGTCAAATGCCTCCTGAGCCTTTGTCAGGTAGTTTAATTTTGTAGCCCTGTCAAAAGTCCGGTGCGCAAGATTTAGGTAAGTAACTCCTAAGTTATTCCAAGAAAAAACACTTGGATAGACTCGAACCATAGCTGAGAACAACTGGTTTTTCTCATTAAGCCGAGGCTCATTCGTCGCAGCGTATGCCAAGTCCGCCTCCGACAGCACTTGGGGCACAGCATTGTTTTTTAGTATATGGTTTGCCATGATGGAAATTTCCATCGGCGACTGGTTGGTAGTCGAAATTCCCTGCTCCAGTCTCGAAAACCTAGGGATAATATCTCTGCGAACGAGGGTAAATTGTGGTAATTCCTGAAATCTTCTCTCTTTGTAGGTAAAGTCACCCCTTCCCTCGATTACCCGCATGTACTGTGCCTTTTCCGAAAAACTCAACAAGCTGTATCCCATAAGTATAGTCCTTACATCGGTCCACCCTGAATGGAACATCCCCAAGGTCTCCCTTCCGGCTGTAGGTACATAAAGTCCGAGGAGTGGAATGCCGCCTTCCTGATAAAATTGGCCAAACTGAGTAAGAGATGTGGTGTTCAACATACCCTGGGAGATAACTTTACTGGAACTTCGTTTACCCTTTACACGGTTTTTGAAAAATCCGACCCCATAGGCTTCCAGTTGCCCGTTTTCCATCCCCGGATGATATGGCATGGAAAAAGAGACCGTCTTTCTTGGGATTTCGGAAGGAGGGTAATCCCTACCTTCAAAGACTATAGCTCTGTCAAACGTCTGAATCTTACGATCAAAATGAAATTCCGGAAATATTTTATAGGTAATTTCATTGGTAAGGATTTGCCTCGGAAGTTCAGCCTGCAATTCGAACCGAACTGAATCTCCAAACCTCTCCAATATTTTTGGAGTCACTAAAATTTTTTGGTTTTCCGCTTTTTTCATAAATTGCTGAATAGTACAGGAAGACAGCAAAAGTACGGCAAATATAATTTTACAAAAATTGGAGATATCACTAACTTTCATGTGTGAATTTGGTTATCTTCAGAATTAGATATTTTTATTCATTAATAATCGTATTAGAAGACAAGTTGTTATGGAAAAGGTTAAATTATTCTTCCAGGAAAGTGCCTTCGGTGTCTGTTCAAAATTAGGGGAAAAACTTAATTTCCCCATAGACAGTATCCGACTCTTTTTCATTTACTCTTCTTTTATAACGTTGGGTTCTCCCATCATCGTCTATGTTAGCCTTGCGATGATGATGAAGCTAAGGAAATATTTCCGAAAGATGAATAACCCAGTACTATTTGATTAAGGCAATTGGGAAAAATGCTTCCTTCCCTTTCCATAATACGCCCATATAATGGAGAATACATATGGATTGCCAGATGTTATTTTTGTTTCTTCAACAGATGTGCGCTGTATGGACAGCGAATGCCGTTGTGAAAAAAATGCAAAATAAGCTCGAAATACGGCAAGGCTATGTGCTCCTCCAGCCGTAAACAAGAAATGAATCATTGCGCCTAAATCCAACACCGAGCGAAATACAAGCAATTTGTAAAACGTACTTTTTCCTAAATTTTTATAAAGCATAAACAGGCTATTTCGGAAATTAAGAAATGTCTTCTTTGGATTACTTCGTTTCAATGTCCCTCCTCCTAAGTGGTAAACAGTCACGGCCGGATTGGCACTTATTCCATATCCCCTATTTCTTAATCTCCAGCACAAATCAATTTCCTCCATATGAGCAAAAAAAACAGGGTCAAAACCCTGATGCATATGAAATATAGAAGCGCGCACGCAAAAACAGGCACCCGAAGCCCAGTCTACTGATAGAGGAGCGTCATATTGCCCATAATCCAGCTCAAGAGTATGTAGTATCCTACCCCGGCAATATGGATACCCCAACGCATCCAAAAACCCGCCTGCAGCTCCGGCATAGTCAAAGCTGCCTTCATCCGCCAGAGAGATAATTTTAGGTTGAGTTGCGGCGACGTATGGATTATTATCTAAATAGTCGACCATTGCAAGGTCCCAGCCAGCACTGACCTTCACGTCTGAATTTAGAAGTAGATAAAATTCAAACCTTCCTTTTATCTTTTCAAGACCTTCATTATATCCGCCGCTATATCCGCCGTTTTTGGTCAGCGAAACAACTTCTATTTGAGGATGGTGTTCGGCCAAGTAGACCACCGACCCATCTGTGCTTGCATTATCTACCACAACCAGGTCATAAGTACTTCCAGCAATCACAGACGGCAAGAATCGTTTAAGCATATTCTTGCCATTGTAATTTAGTATGACGATGGCTGCTTTACGCATTAAAACATATTTCCAAAATCCATACCTGGTATATTGGGCATCATACCTTCAGTGGCACTTCGCATTTTATCCTTTATTTTCCCGTCTATAGTTTCCAGGGCCGCATTTGTGGCCGCAACTATCAAGTCTTTCATCATGTCCTTGTCCGCTGGGGTGATCAGGGATTCGTCAATCAGTATATCCAACACCCTTCTATCGCCATTGACAACCACTCTGACCATCCCGGCGCCCGCCTCTCCCTCAGCACGAAGGTGTACCAATTCTTGCTGGGTAGCCTTTACCTTTGCTTGGGCTTCCTTGACCTTGTTCATTATGGACATTATATCAAACATAAGTGCGTTGTTTTTTTGCAAATATAATTTTTTCCAATCGACAATTAACTATAGAAAGAAAAAATATCCATTCATCGTTACCGCTGCTGTAAAACAAATTTCATAATCCACAAAAAATGAGCAAATTACAAACCCAGCAAAATATTTCTCCGTATATTAAATCATTGAATTGTTGATAACCCAAAAACACACCCTACCATCATGACTATCGAAACTATGGAAAAAACGGCTCTGAAAATTGACAAAGAATCTATCAAAGACCTTTCTTTTTCAAGAAAGGAGGTGCTTCTCGATACTGATTCACAATTGATGAGAAATCACGACCTGCACCGGGCACAAATTCTGGGAAACCTTTCACAAGGCAAAGTATCCATTTGGTTCGAGACTGCTAACCAGAGGACCTATCGCGTGGACACAACGATTTGGGCCGTGGGCTCCCTTTTTATCACACTCAAAGGAGGGACGGCAATTCCCATCAACTCAATCCTGAAAATTGATTAACGGGCAAAATGCCGAAAGTAATCCCAACGCATCATGAAATCGGATTTCATAGGAGGTCCACTATATGCTCTAGTTCCATGGCGTTCTGTGCACCGGATGCCATGTTTTTTAGTGTCAGTTTTCCGGTTTTCATTTCTTCGGATCCGATAATAATTACAAATGGGATGTTTTTCTTGTCTGCATAGGTAAATTGTTTTTTGATTTTTGCCGCTTCCGGATATATTTCCGCTGGAATTTTCTTGTTTCTAAGTTCCTGAACAATTTTAAGCCCGTATAATTTCTCCAGTTCTCCGAAATAAGCTATCATCACTTTGGATGAACTATGGGTAACTGCCTCAAAGAGGCCCAGTTCTTCCAGCACGTCGTAAATCCGGTCAACTCCGAACGAAAAACCAACTCCGGAAACATCGGGGAGCCCAAATACTCCCGTAAGATTGTCATACCTTCCACCACCACTTACCGATCCAATTGATACATTATTTACTTTGACCTCAAAAATTGCCCCTGTATAATAAGACAACCCCCTAGCCAACATGGGATCTACGGCGATAAACTCCTGGGATTCTCCTAGTGCTTCCAGCAGGCTGAATACCTCCACCAACTCTTCTACGCCCTGCAAACCAGTTTCACTCGAGGCGAGAAAACTGCTGTAAAATTCCAATGTTCTACTATTTGCCATGTTCGGCCTATTAACTATTGGCGAAAGCTTGGAAATAGATTCGTCGTCAAATCCCCGTTGGGAAAGTTCTTCTTTTACTTTGCCCCAACCAATCTTATCCAGCTTATCTATAGCGGTGCACAGATCCTGTTCTTTGCCCGATTCTCCGATCACTTCCGCCATTCCCGTTAGGATTTTTCTGTTGTTGATTTTAACCGTGTAATCTTTCAGCCCAAAAGCGGTAAATACGCGTTTGATCATTATCAGGATCTCTGCTTCACAAATCAGGCTATCAGTACCTACCACATCGGCATCACACTGATAGAATTCGCGATATCTTCCCTTTTGAGGTCTGTCAGCCCGCCATACAGGCTGAACCTGAAATCGCTTAAAAGGAAACACAAGATCATTCCTATTCATGACCACATATCGGGCAAAGGGGACGGTCAGGTCATATCGCAAACCTTTTTCTGCTACCTTAGGCAAAACTATCCCGGTACCCTCCGTGACATCCTGAGGCAATACCTCTTTCAAAAAATCCCCGCTGTTGAGAATTTTATACAAAAGTTGATCCCCTTCGTCCCCATATTTTCCGGTAAGGGTGGACAGATTTTCCATCGCTGGGGTTTCCAGCTGCTGAAAACCAAAAAGTTTGAAAGTTTCTCGTATTGTTTCCAAAATATAATTTCTTTTGGCCATTTCAGATGGTCCAAAATCTCTCGTTCCTTTCGGTAACCCAGGTTTCTGTATGCTCATGCGTTGAAAATTTGCCCAAAGTTATAAAAAAACGCGGCCAAAACCTTTCCTTTCCGCAAATGCTGGTGGAATCCCAAAGTTTTTATCCTTGCTGACACCATGGTTTACATTAATTTCCCTATCTTTGCCCCTCATTTGAAACAACTTGTAATCCCGAATAAAAATGGCTGTTACTACTTTAAAAAGAAAATTGAGAAGAAAAAGACAGGGCCAAAATACTAGAGTGCTTAAAATCAAACAATTAAGCGCCCAGCCTGTCATTAGAAACGTAGACGTGGAAGAAATTAAAAAAGGTTTCGCTGAGCAAAAGTAATTCAGCATTGCATTTTTATATCCGGAATCAACTGGCTGATTCCGGATATTTCCCCCTTCTACCCAATTCAACTACACACATATTTTTTACTTTTCCTGCATGCAGTTCAAAGGTCAGCATGGTCTTCATGTGATGAAATCCTTGATTTCCGACTGCGCCTGGATTCACATATAGACAATCCATCTCCTTGTCATAAAGCACTTTACAAATGTGGGAATGCCCACAGACAAATACATTAGGCTTTAGGGATTTAATTTTCGCCTTGATGCCTTTGGCATATCGGGGAGGAGACCCTCCAATATGAATCATCAAAATCCGCAATCCTTCCAACTCAAAAAACAGTTCGGATGGATATTTTTGTTGCATGGTAGTGTCATCAATATTTCCGGTGATAATCCGCTTTACGCAGTCTGCCGGCAAGCGATGCAGGATATCTTCCTGTCCGATGTCTCCGGCATGCCATATCTCATCCACTCCCGCAAAGTGGTTAAAGATGTTCGTATCCAAATGACTGTGCGAATCTGAGATCAGGGCTATTTTTTTCATTGTAAATATGCAGTGCTGCCGGACAAAATTGGTAGGCGTTGGTTGGAAATCAATGAGGCAATATTAAATCAAACATACCATTCCGGCAAGGAATTTCTATCGACACCGCTTCTCCAGAAAAAAGAATAAAGCAGTTAATTACAATTGTTAACTTGGTAATTGATGGATTCCTTTCTATTTTTACGACCATAGAAAATTTTGCATATAAATGAAAGAAATACAATTTAGAGACGCCATACGGGATGCCATGTCCGAAGAAATGAGACGGGACAAAAATGTCTTTCTTATGGGAGAAGAGGTAGCTGAATATAATGGAGCCTACAAGGCCAGTCAGGGAATGTTGGATGAGTTTGGCCCTGAGAGGGTATACGATACTCCTATTTCCGAGTTGGGTTTTTCAGGTTTGGGAGTAGGGGCCGCTATGAGTGGGCTTAGACCGATCATCGAATTCATGACGTTCAACTTTTCTTTGGTAGCCATTGATCAGATAATCAACTCTGCGGCTAAGATGAGAGCCATGTCAGGCGGTCAATACGGTGTACCGATTGTATTCCGCGGACCAACAGGCAATGCCGGACAACTGGGAGCAACCCATTCCTCAAATTTTGAAAACTGGTTTGCGAATACCCCTGGACTTAAAGTAGTAGTCCCATCCAATCCATATGACGCAAAGGGACTTTTGAAGGCTTCCATTCGAGATAACAATCCTGTTATTTTTATGGAATCTGAAGTGATGTACGGCGATAAGGGAGAGGTACCTGAGGGGGAATACCTTTTGCCTTTGGGTGTAGCGGATATCAAAAGAAAAGGAAAAGATGTCACGATTGTTTCCTTCGGGAAAATCATCAAAGTGGCCTATGAAGCTGCGGAGGTATTGGCAAAGGATGGCATTGAAGTAGAAATAATTGATTTACGCACCGTAAAACCGATCGATTACGATACGGTGATCCAGTCTGTAAAAAAGACAAACCGCTGTGTGATTGTGGAAGAAGCCAACCCATTGGCTTCCATTGCCACAGATTTGGCTTTTAATATTCAACGATTGGCATTTGATTATTTAGATGCTCCCATCTTGAGGGTGAATTCCATGGATATTCCATTGAGCTATTCTCCAGTCTACATCGAAGCTACCCTTCCTAATGCTAAGCGTACGATTGACGCGGTCAAAAAAGTATTGTATAGAGATTAAAAAGTAAGTTTCTTATTTAACAGAATAAAAAAAAGCACCGTAAATATTACGGTGCCTTTTTGTTATTAATACCCATCAATTATCAATTTTCTATTATGGTTCCACCACCACCCTCTTTGAGGTCTTCATTGGTGACGCCTCTTTTCTTTCTCCTGGGAGCGCCTTCTACGCTAAGTTTTCCAATTCTATAGGAGAAATTAATTTTAAAATTCATGTTTCTCAGGGAAGTAACACTTTGCTGCATAATGGTCGGAGTGAACAGCTCATTCCTTATTTTAAATTCTGTAGTGAAGAAATTTTCAGCTCCAAATCCAACTGTGCCCCTTTTTTCGTTAAACTGTTTGTTTATACTCAAGCTATAGATCCCACATCCACCTGCGGTCCCCTGCAATTGTACAGTACTGCCCCGGTAAAATGAAAACATTTGCAATTGCCAGTCTTTAGGAAGTGTGTAGTTGCCAAAAAGCCTGCCACTAACTACAAATCCGTCGTTTGCAGCTGCATACGTAGGGTCATCCAATCCATTGTCCAATTTGGCATAATACGTATCAACACTTCCGTTGAGGGAGAATTTACCGCTGACGTTCACGTTAGAAAACACACTTAATCCAAATGCCTGCTCCCTGCCTATATTTTCATATGTGGTAAAAATAATGTCATCATCCTGAACTGTCCTTAGCGGCTGTATAGATCCGGTAGTATTTCTAAAGTATGAGGTGAAATTCAGTGAGGACCCTTTGATATAAGTGCTGTATGACATTTCATAATTGTCTGTCAATTCAGGATCCAATAACG
>DATHWC010000267.1:0-10455 GCA_035460985.1 Lunatimonas sp. | reverse complement strand
ATGATGAACAATATGATGGACATGCAGGGAATATGAAGGACATGGGTATGGATATGAGCCTGCAACAAATGGATATGAATAAGGTAATGTATCCTGAAATTTTGGGTGAAGAGGAAGGCATGAATATGGATGAAATGGATCAGGAGCCCAACCATCATGACGGCCACGGTGTAGCGGAAACGGATATCGTGACCCTCAATTATGCCATGCTCAAATCGCCGGGGAATAGGAAGAAAGTGGTGGAATTCGCCTGTCTGACTTGGCCATAATATAAAGTCTAACAAATAAAGAAACTTCTTCTTAATTAAGTACGTATATTTGTACGTAAAAAAACTGACACGATGATAGCGGCAAATTATTCTGAATTCCGAATGGATTTAAAAAAATACCTGGACAGTGTAGAAGAAAATAACGAAACGTTAATCATAAAGCGGAATTCGGGCAAGGGAACCGTAGTGATTTCACTCGATGAATACAATTCACTTATGGAAACGTTGCACTTACTGAGTTCCAAAAAAAATGCGGACAGGCTTTACGAATCAATCCAGCAAATGAAATCGGGGAAAACCATTAGGCCAAAAATTGACGAATAAATGGTCTTGACTTTTACCGAAAATGCTTGGGACGATTATCTTTACTGGCAAAAAGTTGACAAGAGGATGGTCGGAAAAATCAATGAGCTTATTAAAGCCATTAAAAGAACAGCATTTGAAGGAATCGGTAAACCAGAGCCTCTTAAATATGATTTAGCCGGGTACTGGTCCCGAAGGATTGATCAGGAACATAGGCTTGTTTATCAAATCATTGAGGATGAGCTCCTCGTGTATGCTTGTAGGTATCACTATGACCTCTAAAATGAGTAAGAAGCCTATGTGCTTTTTAGGCTAAGACAAAACTAATAGTGACAATTTTAGTAAATAATATCAGCAGCCAACATCAAGCCTGCGCAAAAAGCAACCTTAGCCAACTATGAAACATATAGATAAAATAAGCCTTGAAAAAGCAATCCGATTGTTTGAAACCGGTGATATTGATAATATAGAAATCGGGACACTTAGCGGATTACAGGAAATCCATACTTATTTGTTTGAGGGACTTTACGATTTTGCGGGAAAAGTGCGAACTCAGAATATTTCGAAAGGAGGTTTTAGATTTGCAACTGCTTTGTATTTGAAGGAGGCATTAGCTAAAGTGGAGCAAATGCCGGAAAGTACTTTTGAAGAAATAATTTCTAAGTATGTAGAAATGAATATAGCGCACCCTTTTATTGAAGGCAACGGTAGGTCAATGCGTATATGGTTGGATATCATTCTTAAAAGAAGGTTGAAAAAAGTAGTGAACTGGCAGTTTGTTGACAAAACGCTTTACTTACAGGCGATGGAACGCAGTCCCATTAACGACCTGGAATTACGCACATTACTCATCACTCACTTAACTGACGACGTTGAGAATCGGGAAATTATTTTTAAAGGCATAGAACAATCCTATTACTATGAGGGATATGAAAAAGGAAGTGGGGATGATCAAACCTGACAGTTCGGAGCAACATTCAGAAACATGAGGATATCAAGCAGCCTTTCGGGATCTCTGAATCGATGCTGAGGTGAATGCCTGAGTTCTGCGGGATTTTTCAATATTGTGGATATAAAAACCTGCACTCGTTGCTTTGGTTAAATTAAGCCTGAGTTCTGTTAAATCTCCCCTTGTTTTAACATAAATGTAAAAATAAGCTGTTTTTTCCCTATCTATTTTTACGTTTTTGTAAGTTTAAGAAATAAAACCTTTTGACCCATAGATTATTTTTAGAACCCCACTTATTTCGGCATTGAAAATAAATTCCCTAATCGAACAAAATCCAATTAAAACCATTTACCCTTTAACACCAAACCAGCCAATCAAATGAAAAAAATACCACTAGGAAATACCGGACTAAGCACATCACCCATCGTCTTCGGCTGCAACGTCTTTGGCTGGACCATAGACGAAAAGCAGTCCTTTACCATCTTGGATGAATTTGTGGACCTTGGGTTTGAAACCTTGGATACTGCGGATGTATATTCCCGCTGGGCTTCCGGAAATCAAGGGGGAGAATCGGAGCGGATTATCGGCGACTGGATGAAGTCCAAGGGAAACCGGAACGTCATAAATCTGATCACGAAAGTAGGTGCCGATATGGGGCAGGGGAGGAGAGACCTTAGCGAAGCATACATTATAAATGCTGTCGAAGACTCCCTTCAACGGCTGCAAACCGATTATATTGATTTATACCTCACCCACTGGGATGATGACCAAACGCCCGTGGAGGAAACCCTTGGAGCCTATCAAAAACTGATCCAAGCCGGAAAGGTAAAGGCAATCGGTGCATGCAACCTATCTGTAGATCGGCTCTCTGCCTCCATTCAAGCCCATAAAGATCATGGTCTGCCCAAATATGAAGTGTTTCAACCCGAATATAACTTGTACGACAGGGAGGGTTTTGAAACGGGAACAGCCCAGCTTTGCAAGGATGAGGGAATGGGCGTCATTTGCTATTATGCCTTGGCTATGGGCTTTTTGACAGGCAAGTACCGGTCCAAGGAAGATCTGGGGAAAAGTGTTCGCGGTGGTGGGATTGAAAAGAAATACCTGAATGAACGCGGAATGCGGATTCTGGACGGTTTGGATAAGATATCGGCAGCACATGGTGTTTCACAGGCTGCAGTGGCTTTGGCCTGGCTGATTCATAGTCCAATCATCACAGCCCCCATCGCCAGCGCAACCAAAAGCAGCCACTTGCAAGCCTTTGTGGAAGCAGCAGCCATAGATCTGAATGAGAAAGAATTAAACTTACTTAGCAAGGCATCTACTTACTAAAATAAGATTAGTAAAAAAAGTCTTCAACAATTTTTGCTTATTGTAAATTCGCCCTTCTTTCCTTTTTCAATTATATTAGGGAGAATTAGTGTCTTCATTAAATTAACTTCCGCCTTGCAGATTGAAGAAATTCGGACAGTGCGGTGGCAGGGGCATGTCTGACGAGCGGTTTGGACAATCTTTTTCATTAAAAGAAAATTTATAAAACCACGAGGAGTTTGCCTATGTGCGGGTAGCGGACGGATTTGAAGATGCACAGCGGCGAGGTTTTCCTTGAAATTGCGGGGCAGGTTGGTTACTTTTTTGACCTGCAGCAAAAAAGTGACAAAGAATGTTATAGCAAATCAAACCAAGGTATGGAATAACATTCAATCAATGCATTTTTTCCGCCTTGCAGAGTGAAGAAATCACCTGGTAATCATAAACATAATCGCTATAAAGTGTAACACCGTCCCCGCCAACACAAACAAATGCCAAATGGCATGGGCAAAGCGCATGGTCTTGTTTGTATAGAAAATCACCCCTATTGTATAAGCTATTCCTCCCGCAGCAATTAGGCTAAGTTCGGAAATGTCCAGGTTACGGATAAGGGGCTGAACAAAGAAAACGGCCAACCAACCCATACTCAGGTAAAGTACCAGCGATAACTTGCGAAAGCGGTGGGTATAAAAGACTTTGAAAACAATTCCTGCAAGTGCCAAGGCCCATATCACCCCAAAATAAATCCAACCCTTCATTCCTCCAATCGCTATAAGTAGAAAGGGTGTGTAAGTCCCAGCTATCAAAAAATAAATACTAACATGGTCAAAAGTGCGCAGTAATGGTTTTATACGGGGAGAATCTATGGCATGGTATAAAGTAGAGAAAGTGTAAAGCAACAATATGGACCCCCCAAAAAGGCTGCAGCTGACAATATGGATGACTGTACCGTTCAACACTGAAAACGTAATAAGCAGTGATATGGCCACAATACTGAACAGCACACCGATAAGATGCGTAATGCTATTTGCAAATTCCTCTTCCAATGCTTGTTTTCTCTCCATCTGTCGATAAAGATAATTGATTAATGCGTTTTACTGATCTTTGAAATTCAATCCAGATCAAATTTACTTGGGAGAAAATTTTCCCTGAATTTAAGTATAGCTCCGATATAGCTGATTCAAAATGGATAATAACCTGATTTACTTGCAGGAAGGCAACCGATAACTGGGAAAATATTTTTCCTGTAATAATCTATTTTTTTGTTTTTAAATCCAACTCTATAGCCTAATTTTAGTTTCTCTTTCCCAAAATACCTATGCCAGCGGTCTCAACAATAAATATTTTTCGACATTCAACCCCGAATTCCCCGAATCCAACTTCGGATGATGGCAAGACGGACGAGGTGCTTTGGGGAGAGTTCAAGTCAGGCAGTGAATCAGCTTTTGTGCAGATTTATTCTTCCAATTACGAGGAGATGTATAATTATGGATTTCAGGTTTCTGGGGACGTGGGTCTGGTTCAGGACTGTATTCAGGACCTTTTTATGGAAATCCGAAAAAATAGAATGCGGTTAGGAGCTACCAATAACATACGATTCTATCTCTTTAAGGCCCTCAGAAGAAAAATTATACGTGAAAAAAGCAAGTGGTTCCGGAAATTTGAGGCTTTTTCCGGAGAAAACCCGCAGTGGATCGCCCCTTCCCATGAGCAGCATTTGATTGATCAGCAAGTGGGGCAAGAGGCATTGGCAAGACTCCAGGCGGCCATTCAGGAATTAACTCCCAAGAAGCGGGAAGTCCTCTATTATTTTTATTTTGAAAACCTGACTTATGAGCAAATCCGTGAACTGATGGGTGTTTCGAACGTAAAATCAGTCCGTAACCTACTGTACGAAACCATTTCCCTGCTTCGCAAAAACTGGTAGCGGGAAAAAATTTTCCATTTTTAATTAAAAAAAATCATTTTTTGCCATGTCATTGGACAAGCTGCTGCCTTATATTGGTGAATGGCAATTAAATGAAAAATAAGCAAGACCACCTCACCTTTCTTTTGGCAAATCCTGAATTTGTCCGCTGGGTAAAAACCCCGGACAAAGAGCTTGATATCTACTGGAGTAACTGGGTTCAGGGTCATCCGGAAGCGGCTGCGGATATATTGAAAGCCAAAGCACTGGTAATGGCTTTTCGGGAAAAAAAAGTACTTCCTTCCCCCGAGCAGAAGGCAAGGCAGCTTCATGAAATAATCACTGCTGAAGGAAAAACCAAAACAACTGCAACCTCAAACGGTGTGAGTCGAAAGCGGAAGGCAGACCATTCAAGTAGCTTATGGGACCGGGCAGGTCAATGGAACAAAGTGGCAGCTATTCTTATGACGGTTTTAATATGTTCCGGAATCTATCATGTTTACACACATGTTCCGGATAAAGCTGTTTTAGCGGATATCCCTCCCGTTCCTTGGGTCACCAAAGAGACGTTACACGGTGAAAAATTGATGGTGAAATTGTCGGATGGATCAAGCATTTGGTTGAACTCAGGGACTGTACTCCGGTTTCCGGAGACATTCGACAGCCTAAGTAGGGAATTGGAACTGACCGGAGAGGCCTATTTTGAAATTGCATCGGATCAAAACCGGCCCATGCAAATTCTTGCCGGAAAATTGGTCACGCTAGTGCTGGGGACTAGTTTTACAATCAATACCACGGATGAAAAGCGGCAGCGTATTTCCCTCATTTCCGGGAAAGTTCAGGTGAAAAATAGCAATTACGATCAAGATATATTCCTCGGACCCGGTGAACAGCTGGAATATGATCCTACCACACATTTTTACAAAATCAATCCTTTCAAGACAGAAAATGTCCTTGGATGGAAGGATGGAATCCTGCAGCTTAGGAATGCCTCCATGGAAGATGCGGTTCGGGCATTGGAGAAGTGGTACGGGGTGGACATCCAAGTGAGTGGAAGCCCTTCCCGAGCTTGGAATCTTTCATCGGATTTTAAAAACCAAGATTTGGATTTGGTGCTGGAGCGTATCGCCTATATAGAAGCATTTGACTTTACCATCGACAATAAAAAAGTATATATTCAATTTTAGCACCCAATAACCATGAAGCAAAAAACAGACACTTCCTAGCAGATCAGTTAGTTAAAAAAAGAAAGGCCCGGGGTATACAACATTGGGGAATGAAACTACCACCGGACCTGGCTTAATGTATGTACAATAAACTATTTTAAAATTATGAAATTAAAACTACAAAAGACAATTTATATGTTGTCAAGGTATTTCCTTACGGGGTTAATCCTGCAAACCTTGTTGTTTAACCTGGTTTTGGCAGTAAATGTTAACGCCCAACTACAATCCATCGATCAGGTCTGGGTATCATTGGACAGGGAAGAAATGACCCTGGGACAGTTTTTCCGCTTAGTGGAAAGCAAGTCCATATTCACCTTTTCCTATGACAGGAAAGATATTGACCGAAATTTTGAAGTGACTGTAGACGGGACTTCGGCCACGGTGGAGGAATTACTGGTGCAGGTTGCCCAACAAGCTTCCTTGGGATTTCGCCAGGTCAATGACCAAATAGATGTCAAAAAGGTAAACAGCGCCAATGTGGAGGTAGTCTCCATGATGGATGTTACCGTTAGGGGAGTGGTCCGCGATGAAAATGGAGACCCATTACCCGGCGCAACCGTTTCTGTGCAGGGAACAACTACGGGGTCTGTTACAGATATTGACGGGACCTACTCCATTACTGTTCCCGAAGGATCAACCATCGTGTTTTCATTTATAGGTTATGCTACCCAGCGTATTCAATTGGGTAATCAAACCGAATTAAATGTTACCATGAATTTGGATGAATCATCTCTTGAAGAAGTGGTGGTCATCGGGTATGGTACCCAAAAGAGAAGCGATTTGACGGGAGCTGTATCCTCTGTAAAATCCGAACAACTGACCGCCTACCCAGCGATCAGTGCCGTGCAGGCATTGCAGGGCCGGGCCGCCGGTGTTCAGATTCAGGCAACCAACGGTGCTCCTGGTGCGGCGCTGAAAGTGAGGATTCGTGGCGGCACCTCCATCAATGCCAGCAGTGACCCGATATTCGTGGTAGACGGATTTATTGGAGCAGCGATGCCTCCTCCGGAGGATATTGCTTCAGTTGAAGTACTAAAAGACGCTTCGGCAACTGCTATTTATGGTTCCAGAGGAGCCAACGGAGTCATCATGATCACTACAAAGCGGGGAACTAAAGGAAAAGCCCGCATTGAGTTCAACTCATCCTATTCCGCCCAAAACGAAATCAATCGCTTGGACCTGCTCGATGCAGACCAGTTTATTGACTACATCTCTGAGGCGAGACCAAATATCACATCTGCCGGGGCCAACACGGATTGGCAGGACCAAATCTTCCGTACGGGAGGAATCCAAAACTACCAGTTGTCGATTTCCGGTGGAAACGAGGGGGTAAATTACTACGTGTCCGGTGCGTATTTTGACCAAAAGGGAGTAATTATCAATTCCAACTTTAACCGGTTTTCCATCACCTCCAACTTGGATGTTCAAGCCACACAAAAGCTTAAGATTGGCTTGAATCTCTTTGCGCAGCGTAGTGAGAGTGATGGAGTTCGTACTCAGGAGGGATCCGGTGGATTAACTCCCGGTGTGGTTGCTTCCGCATTCAAATTTGAGCCAGATCAACCGATCTACCGTCCGGATGGCACCTTTACAGTAGCAAGGCTAAACGATCCCCACGACAATCCCTATGCCGTAGCAACCTCTTTGGTTGACCAAAACGTAACTGATAGGTTTCAGGGAAACATGTTTGCGGAATATGATATTCTTGAAAACCTGAAATTCCGTACCACTTTCGGCGCGACTGCCCATGCAGGGCGTAATGGACTACATTCCCCAACTACCGTTACCGAAGGAAGAAACGTGGGTGGCGATGCACGGATAAACGCATCTAGGAGTACACTATTCCTTAATGAAAATTACCTGACCTATAACAAGACGTTTGGCGAAATCCATAATTTCTCCGCCATGGCGGGTTATTCTTTCCAATCCTCAGAGAATGAAAGCTGGGGTGCCCGTGGACAGAATTTCATTACCGACGCGTTTTCTTACTGGAACCTGGGCTCTTCCGCAGTGTGGCAAACTCCCAATTCAGCCTTTACTGACTGGCAGATTTCTTCCTATTATGGAAGGGTGAATTATTCCTTTGCAGACAGGTTGTTGTTTACCTTCAATGCAAGGTATGACGGATCTTCTACCTTTAGTCGAAACAACAAATGGGCTTTCTTCCCCTCTGGTGCTGTAGCATGGAACATGAAAAATGAGAAGTTCTTGGATACCTCGGACTTAATTAGCTTTTGGAAATGGAGGGGAAGCTACGGAATTACGGGTAACCAAGCCATTGCACCGTACCAAACGCTTGCCAGGTTTTCCTCGGTGTTCACAGTGCTTAATGGTTCTCCAGTCAATGCGGTAAGACCAACTACTGTAGCCAACGATAACCTGACTTGGGAAACAACCGCACAACTCAACATAGGTACAGACGTGGGATTTTGGGATGACAGAATTACCTTGTCTGCGGAATATTACCGTATGGTAACTTCCGATCTATTATTCTCCGTTCCATTACCGAGATATTCCGGATATACGGATCAACTGAGAAATATTGGTCAGGTAGAAAACAAAGGAGTAGAACTGACACTGGGATCTCGAAATCTGGTTGGTGCTTTCCAATGGAATATGGATGTTAATATTTCCCGAAACGTAAACAAAGTCCTTTCCTTACCGGATGGAACAGACATTCACTACGGATCCGGTCCGGGACACATGGTCGGTTTGGGCAATACCCAGTTATTGAAGGAAGGATACCCAGTGGGAAGCTTCTTCGGTTGGATTTATGATGGTGTTTATCAACAAGGTGATGATTTTATTCCAGGTGGAGGCTTTGAGCAGGTTCTAGGCGGGGAGAAATTCAGGGATCTGAATGAAGATGGTATGCTAAATGCCAATGACCGGGAAATAATTGGTAATCCTCATCCTGACTTTATTTGGGGATGGAACAATGATTTCCGTTGGAGAAATTTTGATTTGAATGTTTTCTTCCAAGGATCTTACGGTAACGATATCCTAAGCTACACCTTGATGGAATTGGACCTGCTTTCAGGTATCAACAACGCCACTACGGCGGCATTGAACCGATGGACACCTACCAATACCAATACGGATATTCCACGGGCTATGACAGGCAGGACCCGGAGGGTTTCTACTCGTTGGATCTATGACGGGACCTTTACTAGGTTGAAAAACCTTTCGCTCGGATACAATATGCCAGCACCTGTGTTGGAAAAACTGAAGGTAACCCGGCTTAGACTGTACGTCAGTGCGCAGAATATCCTGACATTTACCAACTACAGAGGATACGATCCTGAAGTGAATTACCAATCAGGAGGTTCGACTAACGGCAATAGAAATCTGGGCTTGGATTACGGATCCTATCCGAATGCCAAGAATTATACCTTTGGAATCAATGTGGGCTTTTAATCACCGACTACGGAAGAAATCATGAAATCGAGCATGAGAAAACCCTCATTCAGAGGATGATTATCCATCATGCGAGATTCCATCTGACAATTGAAAAAAAAATATAAACAGATGAAAAAATATATCAATAAGTTTTTATTACTGAGTTTTGTCGGCATGTTTTTGGGATGTGCGGACTTGGAAGAAAGACCAATAGGTCTGTTGGCACCGGAGAGCTTATTCAATACGTCCAGAGACGTGGAGATTGCCATTTTTGGCGCCTACGGATGGATTGCCACCGAGCGGCTTTGGGGCCGGCAGTTTGTGTCTGCTTTGATGCTTCGCAGCGACATGGTGGATATTGGTGATCGCGGTACGCCAGCCGAACGGCAGCAGGTAAATGACTTCAATATGGATGATAACAACGGCATGGTGAACCAGTTTTGGCCCTACTGGTATCAAGTCATTTCTGCCGCAAATGCGGCCATTTCCGGTGCGGAAGCATTGTCTTTGGAAGAGGAAGTGAATAACAGACTGGTGGCAGAAGCAAGGTTTGTGCGGGCGTTCAGCTATTTCCATTTGGTGCGGATGTTTGGCGATTTGCCTTATATCGATTTCTTTATCAGCAATCCTGAATTGGTGAAAGAAATCAGTAAAACCCCAGAGGCTACCATCTATCAGGGAATACTGGCTGATCTGGAATATGCCAAGCAATGGCTCCCTGATCAGCAACCGAATAATGTGAGGTCAAGGGCAACTAAAGGAACTGCGGCTTCTTATCTAGCTTCCGTCCATTTGACCCTGGGCGATTATCCAAAGGCTTATGAGGAGGCAAAGTGGGTGATTGACAACAAAGGACGGTTTGGGTACGACTTAGAGCCGGATTTTCAAAATCTGTTTCGCGCTGAACTATCCGACAATATGCGGGAGCATATCTTCGCTGTGGAATTCTTGGGCCAGCAAAGTGGTGCAGGCGGTGCCAATGATGATATCATGCCAGCAATGACAGGCATTCGCGGAGCGGACGAGCTCGGATGGAGTGTGACAGTTCCCTCAATGAATGTCTTCAATACCTGGGATGACCGGGACTATAGA
>DATHWC010000266.1:0-8126 GCA_035460985.1 Lunatimonas sp. | reverse complement strand
TTTAGGGTAGCAAAGGACCTTCATCATTCGCCAATTAATCCTTTGGTTGGCTACAACCAACTTATCCTTTCTTTTTAAATTTAATTCAGTATAAGGATTGAAAAAGACTATAAACAGGTCAATAAAGTAACGACGAATCCGAAAACCCTTTGACATTACCTTTTCCAAAGTTTTGAAACTTTGGAAAAGCTTCTACTCTATAAATGCATTTTAAAACTAACCCTCCTACAACCACCTCACCAATTTTCTAAGACTTTCTAAATTATGAACCGGTGCAAACACATCCACAAAAGGAAGCGCAGCCTGCATCCCTGCCACTTCGGGACGATAGGAAGCATAACCTGCCAATGGGTTTAACCAAATCACCTTCTTCGACCGGTGGTGAATAGTTTCCATACTTTCCCGCAGCAAAGGGATTTCCCCGGTGTCCCAGCCATCGCTAAAAATGATCACTATAGTTCGTTTAGTTAGCAAGCGTGAGTATTTTCTGACTAAATCGTTGAGGCATTCGCCGATTTTTGTGCCGCCGCTCCAATTATTATTCCGGGCACCCAGTGAGCGAAGTGAATCTGAAAAATCATTTTGCTTGAGAATATGGGTTATATTTTCCAATGATGTACTAAAAGCAAATGTTTCAATCCTGCCAAATGCCCGCTGGAAAGCATACATAAACTGAAGCAGAAAGGAAACATATAGATCCATTGACTTACTGACATCACAAAGCAGGAGCAGTTTAGTCTTTTTACGCTTTGGTTTTTTATAAGCTATTTCAAACAAGTCGCCGCCATGCCGCATGTTTTTTCTCAGGGTTCTGCGCAAATCAAGAAGATGTTCTTTACTGGAATGCGTATATCGTCGGTTGAGATGTACTGCAAAGCGCTTGGATAGGGCTTTAATACTTTTCATTAAATCGTCCAGTTCATCTACTGGAACTGCTGAAAAATCCTTTTGGGATAAATTTTCTCCGGCACTATAAGAAGCTGTCTCTTCCTGTTCGTTATCCCGGTTTCCATTCAACCATGACTTTAAGGATTTGAAAGATGATTCAGTCGATCCCGGTGTTTTAACCGGATTAGTATCAGTTTTTACTTTTGAATCCATGGCTTTATCTAACTCACTCCAGTATTCATTAAATAAACGGTCAAAATCCTGAAGTTCCTTTGGGCTTTTACATAAGATGGATTTAAGAGCCAAGGTAAATACAGCTCTTTCACTATAATCGATAAATTCCAATGCCTTTAGAGCTGTTGCTTCATCTTCCGCACTTAAAGCAAAACTTTTTTGTCTTAAAAATCTACAGAATTGTACAATGTTTTTTGAAAGTGAAGTTTGGCGCAAAATCATAAATCTTCAATTTTGGATTTTATCCCTGCTTTTACCATTAATTCACTTAAGGAAATTTGTACCTCTCTGGTATCCCGCCAGTCTTTTACTATGACACCCAATGTTTGTTCGATAATACCCTTATCGAGGTAATCAATATGCAACGTCGCCAAGGCCATGGCCCAGTCAAGTGTTTCCGCAATTCCGGGGGATTTTTCCAATTTTAAGGTTCGAAGGGTCTGCATAAACCGACAAATCTCTTCACCCAATTTATTATCAATTTCGGGCACCTTACTTTTAACAATCATCCATTCTTTGTCAAAGTCAGGATAATCGATATAGAGGTACAAACAACGTCTTCTTAATCCCTCAGACAACTCCCTGGCTCGGTTACCCGTCAAAATCACCTGGGGGATATGGGTGGCCCTTATTGTTCCGATTTCGGGAACGGAAATTTGCCAGTCACTCAACACTTCAAGTAAAAAACTTTCAAACTCTTCATCCGACCGGTCCACTTCATCAATTAATAAAACCGGTTTACAGTGGTGGGTTATGGCCTGCATCAATGGCCTCTTCATTAAAAAATCCTCACTATAGATTGTCTTCTCTTTTTCATCTACTGTCTGCCCGGTATGCTCCACCATCTTTAGATGTAATATTTGTCGCTGATAATTCCATTCATACAAAGCGTGTGTAGCATCAAGGCCTTCATAACATTGCAGGCGGATCAGATCAGTTTGCAACGCTCTTGCCATTACCTTCGCTATTTCAGTTTTTCCAACACCCGCAGGACCCTCTATTAATAAAGGTTTATCCAAATGCATGGCTAGAAATACAGACATACAAACCCCGTCATCAGTAATATATCCATGCTCCACCAACATTTTTTTTACATCAGAAAGGCCTATATTTTGATTTTCTGTAGCCATTGTTAAGATACCTTTAGCGGATTAATAAAAATAGGGAGATAAAAAACAGGGGACAGTAATGCCTGAAAAACAGTCAATCACTGTCCCTTTGGTAGTGATGGTTGAATTATGATTTAGCCCACAGCATGTAGTGCTCTTTTGAGATACACCTTTGCCAGATGCAGACGATAATCTTCAGAAGCAAAATTGTCACCTAAGACATGTACGCCATTGGCTGCATCAATCACAGCTTCTTCAATATTTGCTGAATCCAACGCTTTTCCGGAAATTTTATTTTCTACTGCCCAGTCTCTAAATGGCGTATCGGCAACTCCCGTGAAGGCAATATTTGTTTTTCCATCGGGGAATCGAAGTACGGCACATCCCACGATCGCAAATCGTGATGCGGGATGGGAGAATTTTAGGTAAACCATTTTCGAACCTTCTTCGGGAATAGGTACCTGGATTTCGGTAATAATTTCACCTTCCCGCAATTTGGTAGTGAACAGGCCTGTGAAGAATTCTGTGGCTTCAATGGTTCTGCTGCCATTACCGCCCCTTACCACAATTACAGCATCCGACGCAAGTACTAAAGCAGGCCAATCAGCAGCGGGGTCAGCGTGGGCTAGACTTCCACCTATTGTACCTCGATTGCGAACCTGAATATCCCCAATCATGCCCGCAGCCTCTGCAAAAAAAGGCAGGTAGTCTTTGACAAGTTCATTATTCGCAATATCATTGTGCGTAGTGCCTGCACTTATTTTAATATGTCCGTTCTCTTCCTTGATCCCTATTAATGAAGGGATATTGGCAATATCCACCAGCCGTTCTGGCTGACTCAAACGCATTTTTATGGAAGGCAGCAGGCTATAGCCCCCGGCTAATAGTTGGCCATTTCCAGCAGAGATTTCGGCTATGGCTTCTTCCACAGTTCCGACTTTTGTATATTCAAATGCAACTGGTATCATATTTTGATAGATTTAGCCCCAAAGGCTGAAACTGGCCCTTTGAAGGGAAATTTAAATGTTGATTTTTTAGCGTACAAATCATAGTTTACAGACCGCAATATTTGCTAACATAAATGTGAAATATTGATTTCCATTTAACTTTGATATGATGGTTATTTACAAAGTTCATCCTTCGGCAAACGCTCAATGAATCGAATTTTGCATGGCTCTCCAAACCCTTTCGGAAGTCAATGGCATGCGGATGTCTTTTACTTTATGGCCTCCACTCCATAATGCATCAATGACCGCATTTACCACAGCCGGCGTGGAACCAATCGTACCCGCTTCTCCGGCACCTTTTACACCAAGTGGATTATGTGGGCATGGTGTTACCTGATTGGCAGTTTCGAACAGAGGTACATCTTCAGCGCGAGGTACACAATAATCCATGTAAGATCCATTGATTAACTGGCCGTTTTCATCAATTACCGCACCTTCAAACAACGCCTGACCAATTCCTTGGACAATACCTCCATGAATCTGACCATTTACAATCATGGGATTAATGATATTTCCAACATCATCTACCGAAATAAACCGCTTTAACTTTACCTCCCCGGTTTCCTTATCTACTTCCACCACCGCTATATGGCAACCAAATGGGTAAGTGAAATTGGCAGGATCGTAAAAGCTGCTAAAGTCCAGCCCAGGTTCAAGTCCAGCAGGATACACATGGGGTATGTAGGCCGTCAAGGCAATGTCTCCAAAGCTCAACGATTTATCGGTCCCTTTCACGGTAAATTTTCCATGGGCAAAATCAATGTCATCTTCACTGGATTCCAGTTTGTGTGCAGCGATCTTTTTCCCTTTTTCAATTATTTTATCCAGGCTTTTTACGATTGCGCTTCCACCTACTGCAAGACTTCTGGAACCATATGTACCCATTCCAAAAGCAACACTGTCGCTATCTCCATGAAAAACCTCAATATCCTCCATAGCAATTCCCAGCTGATTGGATACAATCTGTGCGAATGTGGTCTCATGGCCTTGGCCATGGGAGTTGGAACCTGTAAACACACTTACCTTTCCGGTAGGATGTACACGGACTTGCCCCACTTCGTAAAAACCCGCTCTGGCACCCAATGCACCCGCAATGGCAGATGGGGCTAAACCACAGGCTTCTATATAGGTGGAGAAGCCTACCCCCAACAATTTACCATTTTGTGAGGCTTCCTTTTGTTTTTCCCGGAAATGGCTGTAATCCAACATTTCCATTCCCTTGGTTAACACCCCCTGATAGTTGCCACTGTCATACTGCAGAGCCACCTGGGTTTGATACCCGGGTTGTTCCATTCCGTCAAATGGAGGGATAAAATTTTTGAATCTTAATTCGGTCGGATCAATACCCATCTCTAGAGCCGCTAGGTCCATCAAACGTTCCAAAAGATAAGTCGCCTCAGGTCGGCCTGCACCGCGATAAGCATCCACTGGGGTGGTAGTGGTAAACACACCCGTGACATCAACATTTATTTTTGGGGTGGTGTACAAACCCTGCAGCAACGTTCCGTACAGATAAGTGGGTACGCAAGTTGAAAACGTAGAAAGATAAGCCCCTAAGTTTGCCAGCGTATTAACCTGTAGTCCAACAATTTTCCCATCCTTATCAAACCCCATTTTAGCTGTTGTAATATGGTCCCGACCATGGGCATCCATAATAAAACTTTCCCGCCGCTCAGCAGTCCATTTTATCGGACGGCCAATTTCCTTAGAAGCCCAGGTAAGCAGCGCCTCTTCAATATAATGAAAACCTTTGCTGCCAAATCCACCTCCCACATCAGGAGCAATTACCCTGACCTTATGTTCGGGAACACCTAAAACAAAAGCGCTCATTAACAACCGTATCAGATGTGGATTTTGAGTACTGGTATAGAGGGTATATTTTTCATTGGCAGCATCATATGACCCAATATAACTTCTTGGCTCAATGGCATTGGCTACCATACGCTGATTAACAAAGTCCAGTGTGGTGACATGTGCTGCGCCGGAAATTGCTTCATCAACTTCTTCCTTCGAATTTCCAAGTTGCCAATCAAAACAGATATTATTTGGAACATCCGGATGAACCAAAGGAGCCCCGGGTTTTATAGCTTCAGAAGCACTTACTACTACAGGTAATTCCTCGTATTCCACATGAATGGCTTCTATCGCATCTACAGCCTGTTCCCTCGTCTCGGCTATTATCATGGCAACCGGATCACCTACCTGTCTTGCTTTGTCTGCAAGAAGCAGAGGATGTTTAGGCTCCTTCATCAGGTCACCGTTTTTGAAGTTCACCTGCCAGCCTACAGGTACGCCATTGATATGGGCTACATCCGCTCCAGTAACTATTTCAATCACGCCGGGCATTTTCTTTGCTTTGTCAATATCCACCCTCAAAATTGTTGCATGGGCATAAGGGCTCCGTACAAAAGCAGCATAGGTTTGGCCCGGCAAAATAATATCATCTGTGAACCTTCCCTTACCCGTAATAAACCTTTTATCCTCTACCCGTTTGATAGACTGTCCGATCATTCCATTTGTAGCGCTCATACCGGTACCTCCTTCAGTTTTTCAGCGGCCTGTTTTATCGACTTTACAATATTGTGGTATCCGGTGCAGCGACAAAAATTACCTTTTAAAGCATGCTGTATAGCTTCTTCTGATGGTTCAGGCATATCCCGTAAAAAATCTGCAGCAGCCATTATCATTCCAGGCGTGCAAAATCCGCATTGAAGGCCGTGATTCTCTCTGAAGGCTTCCTGAAGTGGATGAAGTTCATCTTTCATGGCCAAACCTTCAATTGTCAATATGTCACAACCATTCGCTTGCACTGCAAGCATATTACAGCTTTTGATAGCTTTACCATCAACATGTATGGTGCAGGCACCGCATACACTGGTTTCGCATCCTATATGCGTTCCGGTAAGTCTCAGTACATCACGAAGGTAATGTATAAGCAACAATCTTGGTTCAACCTCATGGCTATATTCCACTCCGTTGACCTTTACGTGAATCTCCATACCTCTAAGTTTAAATGTTTAAAGAAATTAAGAAATAATGTACGCTAAGCTTTATTTGGTAACTCGTCTAATACAATAATTTCACTAATATCAGGCTACAATACTTTAGTTGCTTGTTACTGTAAGTTCATTTTGAAGGTTTTCAAAAAACTGTTGGGTGAGTTTGTTTGCAATACCGCCCACCAAACGCTGACCGATACCTGCCAACATCCCCGAAAGTTTTATATTACCATCAAAAATGACTTCGGTTTGATTGTCATCTAAGGGGACCAGATTAATCTGGACATCAGCATTGGCATTCCCTATTTTACTTTGCTGTAGGGTTCTAAGTGCAAAGCTTTTTTCGAGATTTATATCGTCAAGGTACAAATTTCCTGAAAAATTACCGTTCACGGGGCCAATCTTAAGACTTAGCTTTGCGCTAAAGCAATCATCTGATAACTTTTCCAAACTAGAAACATTTGGGACCACTTTTGCGAGGGAAACAGGATCCATCAGTATTTTCCATAAGGATGACGGATCTGCATTTACGATTTGATTTCCTGTAAGGTGCATAAAAGAAGGGCTAAAC
The DNA here is from genome assembly GCA_035460985.1 of Lunatimonas sp. Taxonomy (GTDB): domain Bacteria; phylum Bacteroidota; class Bacteroidia; order Cytophagales; family Cyclobacteriaceae; genus Lunatibacter. The sequence goes on along the minus strand of DATHWC010000266.1, from coordinate 1,318 downwards.
CTTTTAGTAAGTGGAATAAATAGTAAATTGAATTCGAAATATTGTCCCACACCTGAACCAACGGAGAAATAAATTGCTGTACCTGATTATGTTATATCAGTAAGCATTTGTAAAGAAATATAAAACATTAAAATTAAATATCAAATTTTATGTCGCCAAAATTTTATGGATATCGTTTTATTCAATTAAATTAACTAAAAAGGAGGTGTTTTCCCAATGAATAATTTATACTGAAACCTGTGTTGCAAGAGTAGAATAGGTAGCGTACCCATTTCCTTAGGCAAATATTCGAAATCCGCACTCTGAAAATAGCGGGAAATGTATCGTGGAATAGAATCATACCAATGCCTGGAGTAAAAATAGGGTATGGATTTTAGCTGAATTTTCTTTCAAAACCTTTTTAACCTGATCATTAGATTCGGCATTTTGGCACGTTAAAAACCTATTTGAAACCTTTCGCCGCTCTCGATTTACAAATTTCGAAACTCCGTAGCTTGTTATTTCAGGCGGCAATTCCAAAAAATCCCACAAACTATATAAATGGTCATCCACATAATATAAACCGATTAAACGAAATTATCCCATAAAAAATCGGTATCTTTAGAAAAGGAATACTTCTTCTTTGATTATAAACAAATACTACATGAACAAGCGCGGCCCAATCGTTATAATTGAAGACGACAGAGATGATCAATATATACTCGCAAAGGTCTTAAAAGAACTTAAGTATGAGAATGAGGTAATTTTCTTTGAGGACAGTGTTCAGGCATTGGAGTATTTGACCGATTCGGACATTGAGCCATTTTTGGTACTTTCAGACATAAACATGCCAAAATTAAATGGATTGGAGCTACGGGATAAAATCGTCAACAATGAGGATTTGAGGTTAAAATCCATCCCCTACCTTTTCTTTTCGACAAGTGCGGAGCAACAGGATGTGATCAACGCTTATTCAAGGTCTATTCAGGGATTTTTTATCAAAGCAAACAGCTATGATAGGCTGAAAAAAACCATAGAAAAAATCGTGGCGTACTGGCAGGAATGTGAATCGCCAAATTATATTAAGAATGCGCAACAATAAGCATTCCCCAATTTGTAACTACGGCGAAAAATTGAGGAGCTGACAAATTATTGCCTATGGGGATCGACCCCAATATTTCATCATATCTCTGATTACTAGAATTTTACGACCCAAAATTTACTATTTTACTAGGAGAATAAACGAATTATCGCCTTATTTCAACTGGGAAGCCAATAAATATCTTTTTCCCTACACGTGGGTGGGTTTCGGCGATTCAAGAAAACCCATACCTTCAAC
>DATHWC010000265.1:0-26011 GCA_035460985.1 Lunatimonas sp. | reverse complement strand
GTTGAATCAATTGTCGACGTCAATAAAATAATCTGCGAAAATCAGTGAAATCTGCGGGACATCCATTTTCGAAGCAAAATAGAACACGGATTTAGAGGATAACACGGATTAGGCGGATTTTTTAGGGTGTTGAATCAATTGTCGACGTCAATAAAATAATCTGCGAAAATCAGCGGGTTTCCTTTATACAAAAGAGATACATCCTAATAATACATTGAATATTGAAGTATCTAATTCTATTCAATTATTTCTTTCTAGAATCTAAATCAAAAAAAAAGGTTGAACGTGACATATTATTTCCCGTTCAACCTTTTTCTAGCAATCTGAGGTATTAACCCCATTTTTTTTCATGATTTTCTTTGATAACCCGTCTTAGGATCTTGCCAACATTTGATTTGGGTAATTCATCCACAAAATACACTTCTTTAGGTACCTTGTAGCTGGTAAGGTTTTCACGGGAATAAGCAATCAGTTCTTCAGCAGTGACGGATTTGTCATTCGCCACCACATAAGCCACCACCTTTTCTGTCGATTTATCATCCGGTATTCCGATCACCCCAACCTCATTGACCTTGTCATGACTGGCAATGGCTTCCTCCACTTCATTGGGGTAAACATTGAAACCGGACACCAAAATCATTTCCTTTTTACGGTCTACAATTTTTAGAAACCCGTCTCCATCCATGGTGGCAATGTCTCCAGTCTTCAGCCACTCGCCCATTAACACTTTGGATGTCTCCTCAGGCCTGTTCCAGTATCCGCGCATTACCTGTGGTCCTTTGATACAGAGTTCCCCCTTTTCACCCAATGCAACGTCATTTTCTTCTTCATCAATGATTTTAACATCTGTGTTTGGCAAGGGCATCCCAATAGTCCCCAACCTTTCAGTTCCGTCTATGGGATTGCAAGTTGCAACTGGAGAAGTCTCCGTAAGACCGTAGCCTTCCGCCAAGGGAGTTCCGGTAACCTTTTGCCAGCGTTCGGCTACGGAGCGCTGAACCGCCATTCCTCCGCCTACGGCGATTTTGAGTGAACTGAAATCCAGCGCACGGAAAGCCTCTTGGTTCAACAGCCCATTAAACAGTGTATTTACTCCAGTAAAAACGCTGAATTTATGCTTTTTTAATTCCTTGCAAAATGCCGGCATATCCCTCGGATTTGTAATAAGGACATTGTGGGCGCCTATCTTAAACATTGCAAGGCAGTTGACGGTCAGCGCAAAAATATGGTACAGGGGTAATGCGGTAATTACAACTTCTTCCCTCTCCTTCAATTTTGGTTTCATCCATGCGGAAATTTGCTGCATGTTGGCAACGATATTCCCGTGAGTCAGCTCTGCTCCCTTTGAAACACCGGTGGTTCCTCCGGTATATTGGAGATAGGCAAGATCAGTCTGAACAATTTTTTCACGGGTGAATTTTTTGCCTGCACCGGAGGCCATAGCACCCTTGAAGGTATGGATTCCTGGCAAGTCATACGCAGGAACCATCTTCTTGATGTATTTGACCACAAAGTTGACGATCCCCCCTTTCAGTCCGCCCAACAAGTCACCGATTTCAGTAACAATGATGTGCTTGGCAGGTATTTCCTGACGTATCTTCTGAAGGTTGCTGGCGAAATTCGACAAAATCACGACCGCTGAAATCCCGGAATCGGTAAACTGGTGTTTCATCTCCCTGGAAGTATACAGGGGGTTAGTATTGACCACCACCAAGCCTGCCCGGAGGGCACCGAACATTGCGATGGGGTATTGCAGCAAATTTGGCATTTGAATAGCAATACGGTCTCCTTTTTTAAGCATTAGATCATGCTGCAAAAAAGCCGCAAAGTCTTTGGAAAGCCTATCCAGTTCTGAAAAGGAAATGGTCTTCCCCATGCATTCATAGGCCACTGCCTCCCCATACTTTAGTATGCTCTCTTCGAACAGGTCTACCACACTGTCAAAGGCTTGGACATCTACTTCCTTAGGTACAGAACTAGGATAGAATTTAAACCATGGAAAATCTTGCATGTTGATTTGTTTTGAGTTTATGTTATTTCTGGATGATCAAGTCAGGATCTTAAGGTACTAAGATATTAAAGATTCAAACTTATAAAAATTTAAACCCTTCTTTTTTTATATTCAACCGCACTTGTGCGCCGTTCAATACAATAGTTCTTGGAAGTGTGGAGGAAAGTGGCATAAATTTGGCATACCATGTTAAAAATTAATGATCCAATGTATCGAAAAATTCTAATCCTTCTTATAATGGCAGGAGTCTTTATGTCTCCCAACCATATATTTGGCCAGCAGCAGGATTCTCTGGCTATTTCAATCGAAAATTCGTTGAAACAAAGCCTGCTAAAAAGTATTGAATTGAAGACGGATTCCCTAAACAACAATCTGGGCACCAAGCTATCGGACCTCGATATGCGGATTCAGATGCTTGATCAGTCCATGGAACAAACCACCAATGAAAGACAGTTAGTCGACAAGTTGGTTGAGAGGGTAAAGCTGATTGAAGATTTTCAACAAGCTGAGAAGGAATCCGAACTAAATATCTACAAAGGCAATTACCAATCCGCAATTATCAACCTCGTCTCCATGGAAAGGGAGTTGAAACCGCTGATTCTTTTTAATACTGCCAGGGAATTTTTCACTACCCTTAACAATATAGGCAACCCTACCCAATATCCGGGATTCAATGATTGGTACAAAGGTTTTCAGTCGTACGTAAAAGAAAACGAAAAAAGCAACGCAACCTTGGGCGTAGTTTCCAATTTAATGAACCTAACGGGAAGTCTATCCGCCGGAACACCAATATTTGGCACCTTCAGTCAGACCCTTTTTATGGGTATGTCCACCTATGTGGACAATTTGGGATCAAATAAAAAGACCCAGGATTTGCGGGATAGAAGTCAAAAAATGTTCGAGCTGGTGACAGAAATCGGGCAGTTCACCAATGATAAAGATCTGGTAGAAACGGAATGGGAGGCTATCAATGTGGAATTGGAAGAACTTAAGAAACTTTACGAATCCAATTTGGAAAAAAATCTGGGTATTTTGGGGGTCAACCGGGCGGAATTTGACAGAAGATTTACCTTGGAAAACGATGCAAACAGACGATATCAGTACCTGAATGAGTTGACCGAAACCATTACCCGAAAAGTGACCGAAGAAAAAAATCAAAACCCTAAAAATTGGAAAAACACGTTCTATTACGAGATGAGTGAGATTCAATCCCTAAAGATAAGGTTTGGAACGATTACCTTTCGTATTAGCGAAAACATTGGCAAATACAATGATCTTATTATTAAATACAAAAACAGCCAGTATATGGGCAACCGGATAATTGAGCTGGAAACTAAGCTGCTTAGTCTTCAAAATTCCTTTGACAAAACATTTAGCCCACTGGATTACATCAATTCAGCCAACAAGATGTACAAAGTGTATTGATTTAATATATATTTATCCCCCGGCAATAATAGCTACACTTCCGGGGGATTTTAACCCTTTGCCCATGTATCGATTCATTGCCGGTGTCATACTTACCTTAGTAATTGTCCTGGCCGTCTATTTTATCACGAATAAAAACCAAGAAACCCAAGAACTTAAATATAATACCGCTCTTATACAGCAACAGATCACGCAGGTAGGGAAACTAATCGTCACCGAAGGAAATTTTTCCCAAGTTGTGAGTTACAAGAATACCCGCAAAAATTATTTTGATATTTTTTCCGCTAACAAGAAGGCTTTGGTAATTGTAAATGCAAAAGTAACTGTTGGCTATGACCTCCGTCAAATTAAGACGGAAATTGATGAGGCGACCAAGACCGTGCGTATCCTGAATATCCCTCCTCCTGAGTTAAATATCTACCCGGATATTGAATATTATGACGTCACGCAAGATTATTTTAATAAATTTGAAGCGCAAGACTATAATAAGATTAAGCATTCAGTAAACCAACTCATGGAGAAAAAGATCCAAGAATCCAACCTGATGGCAAACGCGAAGGAAAGATTGTTGAGTGAGCTTGCCAAAATATACATTCTCACCCAAAGTATGGGCTGGACCCTTACCTATGAGGAGGATATCATTGAAAGTGTTGAAGATCTCAACTCGCTGGAATTAAAGTAACTAACTTAAACTATACGCATGAACAAAGTTTTAGCATTGTTTGCGGGAATTATTTTTTCCGTACATGGACTCGTGGTTGCCCAGCAACAGAAAATTTCAATCATTCCTGCCCCCAAAGGTGTCTCAATTGGAAGTGGGCATTTTGAACTAAGTGTCGGGACACCGATTATTGCGGTTAGTGAAGATGCCCGTAAGTCAGCGGCACTTTTCAATCAGTTTTTACACGCCCGTCATGGCATCAATCTCAAAACATCATTGATAACACTTCCAGGCAGGGTTATAGTCTTGGAGGAATCCGAAAACTTTGATACCGAAGAAGGTTATTCGCTTGAAGTAGAATCGGATAAAATCACGATTACGGGTAAAAAAGCCGGCCTTTTTTATGGGCTGCAGTCCCTACTTCAGCTGATAGAAAATAAGGATGGAAGCTTACAGGTGCCTGTTGTCTCTATTCAGGATGAGCCGGCATTTGGCTACCGAGGAATAATGTTGGATGTATCCCGCCATTTTTTCACCACTGACCAGATCAAAAAAATGCTTGACTTGATGGCCTATTTCAAGTTCAACCGCATGCATTGGCACCTTACCGAAGACCAAGGCTGGAGACTGGAAATCAAAAAGTATCCTAAACTCACGCAGGTTAGTGCCTGGAGGGACTCCACCATTATCGGCCAATATTACGATTTTAAGCCATTTATTTATGATGGAAAGCCCCATGGAGGTTATTACACCCAAGAGGAGGCAAAGGATATCGTTCGTTATGCCGCAGATCGGCAGATTACAGTGATTCCAGAAATTGAACTTCCCGGCCATAGTTCGGCGGTATTGGCTGCCTATCCGGAGTTTGGAAGTTTTGAATTAAAAGACGGAAAAGCACTTCCGGGAAGTATCGCTGCAGTTAACGATAAAGGTGAAGCCCATGACAACGATTTAAGTCAGGCAGTTCCCGGATATTGGGGAGTGCATTATAATATTTATGGACCCACTGAAAAAGCCTATGGTTTCTTGGAAGATGTTTTGACAGAGGTCATGGAAATTTTCCCCAGTGAATATATCCACATTGGGGGTGATGAGGTCCCAAAGGACCACTGGATGACTTCAGACATTGCGCAAAAAGTTATCAAAAAGGAAAAGCTGGCTGATGAACATGAGCTTCAGAGTTTCTTCATTCGGAGAATAGAGAAGTTCTTGAATAAAAACGGACGCAAGCTGATAGGCTGGGATGAAATTCTGGAGGGAGGCTTGGCACCCAATGCTACCGTAATGAGTTGGAGAGGGGAAAAAGGAGGGATCGCTGCCGCAAAAATGGGACACGATGTAATTATGACTCCCAACAGCCACCTTTACTTTGACCATTATCAGGCAGCTGATAAGACAACGGAACCGTTGGCGATTGGAGGATTTTTACCTTTAGAGAAAGTGTACAGCTATTCACCGGTTCCGGATACGCTGAATGTGGATGAACGGAAATATGTCTTGGGAGTACAAGCCAATCTTTGGACCGAATATATCCCTACCAACAATAAAATGGAATATTTTCTTTTTCCCAGAGCACTTGCCCTGGCAGAGGTGGCGTGGATGGATCGGGAAGAAAAAAACTTCGAAGAATTTTCCCAGGAGAGACTTCCCTCCCGTTTGAAAGAGTTGGAAGAGATGGATGTATTTTACAGAATTCCGGAGGCTCAGGTGCAAATCTCCATAGATGAAGCATCAGGCAGGCACCTTGTGAGTATAGTACCCTTGGTGGCGCAGTCTAAGGTTTATTACACCGTAGACGGACACAAAGCCGATCAGACGTCGAATTTATATACAGGACCTTTTCTCGCACCAATTCCCGGACAGGATCAGGATCCTTTAACCCTCAATTACACGGTAGTTACGCCGAAGGGGCGAAGCAGCAACCAGTTTTCGGTTGAAATAAAACTTCCCTAATTAATTTAGGTTGCACCTTTTAAACCGGGAAACAACGATTTCCGGGTTAATTTCTTTTAATCATTCTGAAGATCTGCGGGTAAGGAATGTTAACAACACCCAGTCAAACACCATGTGCGCCACCATGACGGTTACTATCCCCCATTTTTCAAATAAAAGACCGAATCCGGCAATAATCCCAACCATACACACACCATAGATACTGATCCTCCAATTGCTGGGATTCAGGTAGCCGTGCAGGGCAACAAACAAGACAGATGTCCAGCCAATTCCCAAAAAAGGCTGAATACCAGCCCGGAAAAACAACTCCTCCCCTACCCCGGCACAAAAGGAAACAAAAATAATGCTGCCCTGCGTCCAGGTGAAGGATTGTATCAAGTTTTGGTAAAAGGCCAATTGAATTTTAAAAAAATCTCTGGTAATGATCACCAATGCCAAACCGGCAGCGATTCCGCCTACTACAATCCCAGCTCCAACCTGCCAACTAAATGGCAACCCCCGCTTCAACATAGAGATGGAATCAATCTCCTGAAACAATTCAACCAGAAGAATTCCCAAACCGCCAAAAACCACCAAGGTACCTATACCTAATAAAAACAGCGTCTTAGGCATTATTTCCCTTTCTTTCCATCCAAAATTGCTCGATCTCTTCCAACGTTTTTCCGGCGGTCTCAGGAATCATCTTCCAAATGATATATATATACGGTAGACACATCAGCGCAAATAGAAAGAAGGTCCCCGCAGGGCTGAGATTTTCCAATAGCCAGGGTGTTAGTTGACCTATGAGGTAGGTTCCTACCCACAAGGATAAGCCTGCAATCGACATGGCAACCCCACGGATTTTGTTTGGATACATCTCGGAAAGCAAAACGAAGATAACCGCAGATATAGAAATAGCGGTAAAGAAAATATACCCCAAAAACAACAAGAGCAACCAACTGGATGACAATCCCCAATTTTCTCCCTGAATAAAGTAAACTCCTATACAAATGAGCGATAGTATCATTCCAGTCACGCCAAAGTAGACTAGACTTTTTCTGCCTACTTTGTCAATAATAAATAAAGCAATAATGGTTGTAAGCACATTGACCAATCCTACCCACACCTGATAAAAAAGTGCGTCGCCAGAAGTCAAGCCGGCTTGCTCGAAAATCGTGGGACCGTAATACAGTACGGCATTGACACCCATAAATTGACCTAGTATGGCAATGGCTACACCAATAAGAATTGGTCGCCTGATAAGCGGTTGAAAAATCACCTTCCAATCTTGGCCTCTAGTATTTTTGATGGAAGTATAGACGTCATCTATTCTCAATTGTATTTCGGCTGCGGATGCATAAATACGGGAAAACACAACCCGGGCTTTGGCTTCCTTGGCGTTGACCAATAACCATCTGGGACTTTCCGGGATAAAGAAAATCGCTCCAAAAAAAAGAACCGCAGGGACAAATTCCATGCCCAGCATCGCCCTCCACACTTCATCTTTAAATATCCAAACAACCCAGGCAGGGGAATCATAGGAAATCGTTGATGACATAGCAAGCAATTGGAAGTTGACCAAGTAAGCTCCCAAAAAGCCAACGGTAATGGCTAGTTGATACAGGGAAACCAAGCTACCCCGATATCGGGACAAGGCTACTTCTGAAATATACATTGGAGATATAATGGAAACCATTCCTATACCCGCACCTCCCACAATTCGGTAGACTATAAGTTCAGTGATCCCTTGGGAAATGGCACAGCCTATTGCAGAAACAGTAAACAAGGAGGCTGCAAGTAACATCACCTTTTTCCTGCCGAATTTGTCGCTGAGTATGCCCGCTATACCGACACCAACTATCGATCCTATTAGCGCACAGCCTACATACCATCCCTGCTGCAACACATCTAATTCAAATTGTCGGGTGACCTGTCCTATGGTACCGGAGATAACTGCCGTGTCATATCCAAACAAAAACCCTCCCAAGGCGGCTACGGAGGACAAAAAAACCAAGTATGTTAACTGATTGCCGGGATTTTTCAAAATTTACAGAAATTAATGTCAGGCCGAAAAATAAGCAAATCTTTGAATTATTTTGCGTGACAGGCCCAGTTAATACCAATTATCAAAAAAAGAGTTCATTCCAACCCATATAAAGGGATTTTAAATTAACTTGGGAAATTGATTGATTCAATTCGCTGTTTTAAGATGATCTATAAATTATTTCGTACAACCTATAATTCTATCGCATTTGCCGCTCTATTTTGGATCGGCGGTGAAGGTGCGTTTGCGCAAAATTCCGGAGAACTAAATAGAAACGACTATTTGAGAGAATTGCAGGAATTGAACCGGCCGCATCCAACTCCCGCTCAAAGACCAAGAGATGTATATGCCTCGTTTGTGAGATTAAGTTATCAGGACAGCACTTGGGATGCGTGGCAGCAGCGGACCGGGGAACTTCCTCCTGTTTTCGATCAAATGCCTGACCTTCCTTATTTGCCGAATCCAATGATTTGGGATGAAGGCGGGCAAAACATCCCCATCACGACTACCGCTCAGTGGAATCAAAAGAGAAACTGGATTCAAGGTCAGGTCAAGGAATTGCTATCAGGCACCTTTCCAGATCCTCCCCAGGACCTGACCTCCAACATATTAGAGGAGCGAATGGAAAACGATGTCCTGATCCAGCGGATAATGTTGCGATGGGGGTCGCATGAAAAGGCAAAATTAACCTTGGAAGTATATACACCTCCAGGGGACGGTCCTTTCCCCGTATTCTTAACCCAGTGGAACCACCGGGGATGGGTTCAGGTGGCAGTGCGGCGGGGATATATGGGTGTGATATACGCCGGTGCCGATGACTTGGATGATACGATTCATTATCAGGAAGTGTATCCCGGATACGACTGGACAGCATTGATGACCAGAGCTTGGGGAGCGATGCGGGCGGTGGATTATTTATATGAATTACCCCAAATAGATAAGGGAAAAATCGCCCTTACGGGTCATTCTAGAAATGCAAAACTTTCTTTATTCGCAGGTGCTTTTGATTCAAGGATTACGGCAGTGATTAGCAGCAGTGGAGGCACTGGAGGAGAAATTCCCTACCGGTATACGGATGAACGGCATGAGAATGAATCAATTGACTACCTGAACTCCATTAGGCCCCAGTGGTTTCATCCGCGATTGAGATTTTACAATGGAAGGGAGCACAAAATACCCATTGATCAAAATTCATTGATGGCATTAATTGCCCCCAATTCATTGCTTTTGAGTTCCTCCATCAGGGAGGCGGGCGGTGGAGACCCCTGGGCTATAGAACAAAATTTCAAAGCATTAAAACAAGTTTATAGCGCTTTTGGGGTTCCGGAGAAAGTAGGCCTTTTGTTTCGGGATGGAGGGCACAGTTTGGCCGCAAGAGATATCGAATACTATGTCGATTGGTTGGATATTCAGTTTAACCGAAAAAACCTTCCTTGGCAGGATAAGACATATTATGACTTTGATTTTGAATTGTGGAAGGGCAACCTAAGCAGCTTGCCGGATTTGGAAGATTTCCCCGTAAAGAACTTGAATGGCGGTTTGAATGCCATGGTTAGCTCCGGCAACCTTTCCACAATTGAATGGACTTCAAAAAAAGAAGTAATTCGTAACCACCTTACCTGGGTCCTAGGCGCAACTCCTCCAGGCATTCAAGCCCGTCCTATAGAAGGAATAAGCAATAAGGCTGATTACATGGACCAGCTCATACAGCGGCCTGAGCCTAAAAACGGTGCGCGAAAAAACATCGCCCCCTATAATGCCTTGGGAGATTATCAACATGGTGCCATCTACTATCCCACTGATCAAAGTGGTCAGATACAACTTCCCGCATCCGGGAAGCTTCCCATTGTCATTTGGTCCCACAAATACGTGAATACGGGATTTGATGCAGGACTTACACCTCTAATTCAGAATTTTCTGGAAAAAGGCGTTGCTGTGATGGTAATGGACCTATTGGGTTATGGTAGCCGAATTGAAGAGGGGTCGTTATTTTATCACCGCTATCCGGAATGGTCAAAAATGGGAAAAATGGTGGAAGACATTCGGTCAGCAATACATGCGCTCGAAGATCTGGAATTTGTCGATCCTGATCAGATTTTTCTGGGCGGGTATGCACTTGGGGGTACGGTAAGCTTACTTACCGCAGCTCTTGATGACCGGGTAGCCGGGGTAGCGGTTTCCGCGGCTTTCACTCCATGGAGGGCTTGGACAGCTGATGCGTCTTACGAAGGAAACAGGGGTTTGGCCCACCAATATGGGTTAATTCCCAAGCTTGGATTGTTTGAAGGACAGGAAGCTCGAATTCCTGTGGATTATGCGGAAATCCTATCCATAATTGCACCTAAGCCCCTCCTCGTTATTTCCCCTAGCCTAGACCGACATGCCGATTTTGCAGCTGTTTCTGCTAATATTTCAACAGCTAAATCGGTTTACGAAGCATGTAGTGCATTAGATAAAATTTCCCATTTCACGCCTAAAAGTTACAACCGATTTACCAGCGAACAGCAACTGATGCTGGTCAATTGGATTTCCGAACAAACCAACTTACACAAATAGATGCCTCTTCTAGTTATTTATAAATTTGCGTTCCTGCTTCATGGAATTTTTAGTTTGGTATCTCCATTGGAACTACCGGGCGTAGATAAAGGTGGTGATCCACCTGGGATTTATCTGGCCACTTTTGATATGGATGCAACGCCTCCCGTGGGGAGTATGTTGGCCTATGATCCAATGGAAAAAGCTGGCGAGCTTAGCTTGAGGGCAAGGGGAATCGTCTTGACGGGAAGTGGCCTACCAATTGTCCTGTGTGCCATAGATTGGATTGGAATTGGCAATGAGAGTCAGGATGCATTTAAAAAAGCACTGGCCGACGCTGTCGGTACCATTCCAGACCGGGTGGCTATACACACGGTTCACCAACACGATGCTCCTATCAGCGACTTCGGTGCTGAGCGAATTTTGAAAGATGCTGGACTGGATCCCGGTGCTTTTGAAAGTTCCTATCAGAATAAGTTCATCCAAGACCTCGCAGCCGTTGTAAAATCCTCCATACATCAGGCAATTTCTGTAACCCATATCGGCACAGGCAGGACCGAGGTCCTACGGGTAGCTTCAAATAGAAGAATCCCCGGACCCGACGGAAAGATCCAATATTCCCGAACTTCCGCAACCAAGGATGAGAAAATCCGGGGCCTTCCCGAGGGATTAATTGATCCTGAAGTGTCCTTGGTAAGCTTTTGGAACGGAGAAGATCCCTTAGCTGTACTGAGCTACTATGCCGTTCACCCCCAAAGCTATTACCTCACCCGAGTAGCCAATCCGGATTTCCCGGGAATAGCCCGCTATATGCGGCAATTGGAAGTTCCAGATGCACTACATGTGCATTTCAACGGTGCAGGCGCAAATGTCACTGCGGGAAAATACAACGATGGCAGCAAAGAAAACCGCGTAATTCTTGCCCAACGTCTTGCAGATGGCATGCGAAAAGCATGGGAAGCGACTGTCAAAATTCCCCTTGATCCAAATACTGTGGAGTGGAAAGTGGTTCCCCTTGAATTATCCGTTGCACCGCAGGTGGAGGACATTCGGTATGAAATGAAAGAAAGAGACATGCGCTGGAAGACCAACAACATGCAAAAACTGGCTTGGAAGAATCGTCGGGAAATGGGGAGAACCATACCGGTGGGATGTCTCTATTTAGGAGATGAACGCATACTACATCTACCCGGGGAGCTTTTCGTGGAATACCAGTTGGCCGCTAAATCTTTCAATCCTGATCTTTCTGTTCATATGGCCGCTTATGGAGATTACGGTCCATTTTATATTGGAACTGCCAATTCGTATGAAGAAGGAGGATATGAAATCATCACTAGTCCAACTACGGCAGATGCGGAATCGCAGGTAATGTCGACTTTGGAGGCGTTACTTTCCCATTCCCCTGTCAGGCCGCTTCCCACACATCCCCTTCTAACTATAACGACTACAGACGGCGAATCAAAAGCTGTCACCAATCTGGGGGAATGGGATGTGAAAAGAGAAGCGATAAAGCAATCTATGCAAAAAGTTATGGGCAAGCTTCCTATCCGTGAGGGCCTGTCTGCTCCGAGCCTCACTTATTTGGATACCTTGGTTGAAGAAAATTTCACCAAATTTACCGTTAGCTATGAATCATTTAAGAACTTCACTGGATATGCCTTTCTTTACCTTCCTCACAAAATGAATCAGAAGGAATTGCCTGGAATACTTGTGCTTCATAGTACCGGAGATCCGGGAAAACGGATTGTAGACGGCCAGACACAGCTGGAAAATCGGGCTGTGGCGCGAGAACTGGCAGAACGGGGCTATGTAGTCATTGCTCCAGATTACCCTAGTTACGGTGACCTGATTGACCATGATTTTAGTTCCGACGGGTTCGAATCCGGCACCCTTTTGGGAATCTGGAACCATATGCGCAATGTGGATATTCTTCAAGATCTACCTATGGTGGACCCGGAGAGAATCGGCGTAATTGGGCATTCACTAGGAGGGCACAATGCGTTATTTGTGGCTGCTTTTGATGACCGGATTAAGGCAGTGGTGAGCAGCTGCGGATGGACACCTTTTGACTATTACAATATCGGAGAGGAGGCAGCCAAACGCTATGGTGGCCGACTGGGGCCTTGGGCACAGGATCGTTACATGCCTGCTATCAAAAATTACATGCCTGACAAAAATATTCCCTTTGATTTTCCGGATATCATTGCCAGCTTAGCTCCCCGTGCATTTTTCTCCAACTCCCCCACCGGGGATGGAAATTTTGATATTAACGGGGTGAAAGCTGGAATTAAAATCGTGGCGCCTATTTACAAATACCTCGGTGTACAAGAAAACCTGCAAGTAAGATATCCGGAGGCTGGTCATGATTTCCCATTGGAAACACGAACAGAAGCTTATTCCTTCCTTGACGAGCATTTGGGATTTTCACCATCAATTCATCAAAATCCATGACCGTTAACATCAAATTCTGTAAATAATTTGGCCAAAATCATTTTTGATGATAATTAATAAATAGTTTTGAAAGATAAAATAATTACACATGCATTCATATAAAGTCTCCCTTCTATTTACAATTCTGGCAATTTCAGCAGCCTGTACTGAAAACAGGTACGCCGAACCGCTCAGCCCCGAAGATTCCATCGAAACTTTTGATTTACATGAAGATTTTGTGATCGAGGTTTTTGCCGCAGAACCCCACGTGTGGGACCCAGTTGAGTTGGTTTTTGACGAGAAAGGTAGAGCGTTTGTCGTCGAGATGCCGGATTATCCCTATAAGCCGGAACCAGGGCAAGGAAGGGGAAGAATCCGACTGCTTCATGATAACGACGGTGACGGCATCGTGGATGAATCCGTGATTTTTGCGGACGGATTGCCTGATGCCACCAGCCTTCAACCTTGGAAAGGAGGGCTGATCGTCACATCTGCCCCCCATATCTTTTACCTAAAAGACACCAACGGCGACAACAAGGCGGATGTAAAAGAGGTGCTGTTTGAAGGTTTTTTCGAAAACAATTCGGAAGCCCAGATTACCAATTTACGCTTTGGAATCGACAATTGGATCTATGCGGCAAACAACGGACAGGCGGGAGAAGTCACTTATACCAAAAAGCCGGAGGCAGGCACGTTGGATATGCGGGGAGCAGATTTCCGATTCCGGTTGGATACCGACCAGTTTGAACTGGAAAGTGGGACGGCACAGTTTGGGCATACATTGGATGACTGGAACAATAAATTTTTCACCCAAAATACGCTTCATATCCAGCAAGCTGTAATTCCAAGGAGGTATTTGGAAAGGAACCCTCATCAATCCACATTGAATGTTAACGCCAATATCTCAGACCATGATTTTGACATGTTCCAGCTAACGCCACCACCCTATTGGCGGGCGGAACGAACGCGTAGAAGAAATATCCAATATCAGGAGCAAAACCTTGATCGGGTAGAACATGCCGATAAACACTTCACCGGAGCATCTGGGGGTACGGTATATAACGGAGATGCCTTTCCAGAAGCATTTTACGGTAATGTGTTTACGGGAGATGTGGCCGGTAACCTGATCCACCGGGATGTATTGGTAAAGGATTCCGAAAAACCAGTATTCATAGCTAAACGTGCTCCCGAGGAGCAGGATCGGGAGTTTTTGGCTTCGACAGACCCATGGTTCAGACCAACAAACTTTACCGTGGGACCAGACGGTTATCTCTATGTGGTCGATTATTATCGCCAACATATAGAAACCCCTGTATCCATACCGGATGATTTGAAGGAAGACATGGACTTTTATGCCGGTGAGAATCACGGGAGAATTTATCGAATTCGCCCAAAAAATGAGACTAACCTCAGAAGCTTGAGAGTGGACCTTTCCACAAAGACAGCTTCTGGGCTCGTGGAATTTCTTGCGCATTCGAATGGCTGGTTTAGACTCAATGCCCAGCGCCTGTTATTGGAAAAGCCTGATATGAGTATTACATCCGCTGTGGAGAAAATGGCAACAGACCATGCTGATCCCCGGGCTAGGCTACATGCCATGTATGTGCTGGACGGGATGGATCAGTTGACGGTTTCTGTGATAAAAAAGGCGCTTGGCGACACCCATGGGGAAGTGAAAAGACATGCAATTCGATTGGCGGAACGGCATACCGACCTAAAAATGGAGTTGCTGTCCCTTACCAGTGACAGCAATCCCATAATAGCCATGCAGGCAATTCTGAGTTTAGGACAATATTCGGATGAAGCAACTATCACTGCCCTTGGCGAACAACTAAACCTGCGAGGGGAAGACAAATGGTTTCGAACGGCGATATTGAGCTCGGCGGTAGGTGATGATGTGCGGTTACTGTCTGTTTTGAATGAGGAGGTAAATTTCTTCGCCAATGAAGGTACCTGGCAAAAAGAACTTATCAGTGAATTTGCACATATTATAGGAGCCAAAGGTGACAAAGCAGAGATAGAAAAATTTGTTGCACTACTTGCCCAACCAGACCTGCCTAATACAAAATCATGGCAAAAAATAAGCCTAAATGGACTTGCAAAGGGTCTAAAAAGGCATTCGGATGAAAACCCAGAACTCAAAGTCCTTTTGGAATCCATTGCTTCCTCTACAGAAGAGGCTGATAAAAATTTAGATAAATTGGTGTCACTGTTGTAAGATGAATAGAAGAGAGACGATTCGGAAATTATTTTCCAGTACCCTAATAGGTGTTAGTGGGGTGGTGTTTGGATTCAGTTGTGGAACGGATAAAAACTCATCTTATGACTTGGCTGCCATCAGCTCCTGCGATGACTTGAAGGGCCTTCCCGAAGAAGAGATTAACAAGCGAAAACAGTTGGGTTATGTGGAGGAAACTCCAATCGATGACAATACCTGCGATAATTGCCAATTGTATTTACCCCCTACTCCTGAGAGGAAGTGCGGGGGCTGCCAGTTGTTTAAGGGACCTGTAAAAGAAAAAGCTTATTGCACCTATTGGGCTCCGAGAATAGAAGGCGTATAATTAAACTGTATCTTAAGTATCTGATCAATTGGTCTGTATAAACAATTTGGCAAGTTATTTGTATCTTTAATAAGGTCCAACTTGACTAAATTTATGAAAAATTACCTCTTTCCTGTATTTGCTACGACGGGATTTTTGATAATCTATTTGACTGTACTATTTATCAATTTAAATACCGGGTTGATTCTCTTTCTATTCTCCATCTCCCCGATTGCGATGATTTGGATGGTATACAGTGTGCTGACAGCTGATGCTGACAGTGCATACACCTTTGAGGACCGCTGGTACGAAGATCAGTAAATCTTGTGTGTTTATTATTGGATAAAATTTGTTGCTTCTGCTATTACTTATTTTCATTTCATGTTGAAAAAAGAATGAAGGTAGTGTACTTTTACGCATGATTCAATCACCATTTCGCTCACTTCTTCCATTATTCGTAGTTTTCTTCCCACTAGCTATTTTTTCCTGCAGTGGGCCGCAGTCCCAACCTTTCTTCGCTGAAGAATATGATCTTATTTTGGTCGACTCTTTTCAGGTTGACTATTCTTCGCAAATTCATGTAACTGCATTTCATGGTTCCCAAGGTGTCTTTTACAATTTCAGGGAAGGGTCTCTCGCCCTATTTGACACTAGTGGTACGATTCTCCGACAAGTATTCCTGCCATTGGAGGGACCAAACTCCTTAGGCTACATTTCTGGAATGAAAATGAAACCGAACGGAAAAATCCTGCTTCAAACACTGAATGGAGAAATCGCGATTTTGAACGACAGTCTAAACTTGGTTGAAAAAGTCATCTTTCCATTTGCCTCGGTTACTCCAAACCTACGAAGCAATATCAAAAGCTTGGATATGGTTGGTAAGGATGTATATGTCTATTATCCTGGGAGAAACGGGGAAAACCCGCTTGATAAAGGGTATTTCAAAAAAAGCCATTTACTCGAAATGATCTCCTTGGCAACTCATGAATTGAATTCTGTGCTAAAATTATCTCCAGATAGCAAATTTAATCAAGACCTGTATTTTGAAGATCCTTATTTGCATGTATCAATCCTGGGTGATCGCCTTTATTTAGCTTTTGACAGCGAACCGTCAATTTATGAATATAGTCTACTCAAAAGAGAAGATCAACCTATTACGATACCCTTAGATCCCAACAAATTCATTGAAGTAACGGGGCAGCCCATTCCCCTTGGAAACCTTGACGGGGTGTATCCGGGCTTAATTGAAGGCATCTTTCCTTTTGAGTCAGGTTTTGCAGTGGCGTTTGGAGAAGGTCTGGACAAAGGAACGATGGAAACACTCACAAACATTAACCCCAAATACCTAAAATCCAAGCAAAGGAATTTGTTAAAAATATACCACAATGAACGGGGCTGGTCAAATGAAATTGCTTTGCCAACCCATGTTGCTGCTATTTTAGGGTTTGAGGATCCAGCTTCTGATTTTTTTGCCCTTCGGAACGAGGAGTTATTTGTGGGGAATAGTGCAAAAACCACCATTTATCGGTTTAGGCTTAAGAAGAAACAGTAAACCCACAATAGGATTTTATGAAATATCAAATATCAACCAGTATCCAAAAAATTAAAACCTAAACGCCTCCAAACTAATCTGTTTTTCCAATCCCAAAACATCCGCCGCAATAGCTTCCCCCAGCCCCGCAGTATGCTTGAAACCATGCCCACTGCAGGCTGATGCAACATATATATTGTTAAATCCCGGTAGATGTCCCACCATAAAATTGGCGTCTTGGGTAACCGTGTATAAACACACCTTGGAAACTATCCCATTTCTCCTTAAGAACAGAAACCGATCAACCACTTTTTCTTCAAAGAAATCACTCTGTTCCCTTTTTGAAACTGAGCGATCTAATAAGTCAGGGTGTTCAATGGGAACGAAGGACTCCGATGCCATTTTTACACACCGCCCATCCAGAGAAGGGAAACCATAAACAAAATCTTCCACCTGCACGCCAAAACCCCACATAAAAACCGGAGTATTGTTTAAATTGTAGGTTCCCCTCTTAATAGGTATCCAGTGAAGCACCTGTCTGCAGATTGAAATGGGAGATCTAAACCGTTCGGGTAAGAAATCTTTTACCCAAGCTCCCGCAGCGACCACAACCTGACCTGCCTCCACTGAACCAGATTCAAAAACTATTTTTACCCCGTCTCCGGAAATTGGTGAAATTTCCTTAACATTAGTCCCGGTCATGACCTCGGCACCGTTTAACCTGGCAAGATCAAGTTGGGCTTCTATGGCCAACTCCGGCCGTAAAAAACCGGCACCAGGCTCAAAATAGGCCCTGTCGGTTCTCTCCAGATTGAAACAAGGGAATTTATTTGACACTTCTGCCTGATCCATTAATTGAAACGGAACTCTTGATTGTTGGGCGTAAGTAACCGTCTTGTCAAAAAAGTTAGCCGCCCCGTGTTTGGTCCAACTTTCCAGCTCGGAATCAATAAGCAATGCCCCACATTGGGTAAAAAGGGATAATCTTCTTAGGTGCTCAATTTCCCGCCATAGTTGGTGCGAACGCGCAACTAAGGGCAGAAAGGCCTCTCCCTCCCCTACCGCCAGGCGGGTAATTCGTGTCTCCCCATGAGAGCTCCCCCTATCATGGGGAGGAACAAACTGATCTATTCCCAAAACCCGAATCCCCGCCTTACTAAGGTGCCATAGTACGGATGATCCCAGTCCACCCAAACCTATCACAACCACATCTGCCCGCTTTACCATTACCTCCTTAATTCAGCATTTACTTCATCCTGAAGTAGATCCAACACCTGTTTTTTAAAATACTGTAACTTTTCCTGATACTCTTCTTCATCATCGATCATCGCGAGGTAATAGTAAGCTCCCTCCACCACCACATATATTTGTTCCGCGAGCTGACGGGTGTCCCTTTCTGCAAATGCTCTGTCTTGGTTCAAGATATCCTCCAAAGTCCTGCGAAGTGCAAGGTGCAAATTTTTGTAGGCTGCTTTTATGGACTGGTCCCTAAAAATCAGGGCATAACAACTGTAAAATACGCCATCGTCAAATAGCAGGTTCCATTCCCTAGAAAACAGCCGCCCTACCAACTCCTGTACATCCAATTTGTGAGAAACGTTAAGATGCTCGATGATTGGCTTGTAAATAAACTGATAGTGTTCCAAGATATAACGGATTAACGCTTGAATTAAAAAATCCCTATTCGGGAAATAATGCATGATGAGGCTGGGTGGAATATTCAAAAACTTCCCAATCTTTGCAATAGATGCATTTTCCAACCCTACCTCTTTAGCCAGTTGGTAAAACCCTTCGATAATTTCGGATTCCCGTTCTTGTCTAATTTTCCTTTTCATACCACCTATATATATAAAGAAACTTGAATTCACAAATAAAAGAATTAAAACTTACTTTTATCTGAATTATCTTTTACTTAATATTGAATGAACATTCAATAAATATTTGTTAACATTGTGTTCATCTCTAGGTAAAACAGCCGTCTTACCTTCGTAGTAAAATTGCCATCAATTATCCACCACATAAACTCTATCTATGAAAACACATTTACTTTATGCTAGAAAAAAGATAGCTGTCAAGTCCCTGATAAGTCTTGGATTGACACTTCTTTTGATGTCAGTGGGTTATGGTCAGCAGACCGTTACTGGCATCGTCAAAGACAAAGCGGAAGACTTGCCACTTCCAGGTGTATCTGTTTATCAGAAAAATTCTTCGAATGTCGCGATTACCGATATGGACGGGGCCTACAGTATTCAGGTAAATTCCAGCGAATCCGAACTGGTATTTTCTTTTATCGGCTTTGAGACCCAAACCGTGGTGGTAGGTGACAGAAGTATCATCAACATCACTCTTCAACTTGAAGACACCTTATTGGAACAGGTAGTAGTAGTCGGATATGGGGTACAGAAAAAAATCAACCTCACGGGCGCAGTGGATCAAATTGGCGGCGAACAGTTAATCAACCGACCTGTTGCCAATGTGATGCAGGGTCTCCAGGGCGCAAGTCCTGGACTAAACATCACGTATTCAGGAGGTAGACCTGGGACCGTTCCAGACATCAACATAAGAGGGTTTACGTCCATCAACGGCGGTGGCCCATTGATCGTAATTGACGGTGTGGCAGGAGCTTATGAGGATTTACTGCGTCTAAATCCTGCAGATATTGAGAGCTTTTCTGTTTTAAGAGATGCCGCTTCGGCTGCAATATATGGGGCTAGGGCAGCATTCGGGGTAGTTTTGATTACTACCAAAACAGGAGGAGCCACTCAAACAATCAGCTATAACAGCAATTTTACTTGGGGCCGACCCACCGTTCTCCCCGTTCCTGTGACAGATCCGTATATTTATTCGAGGGTTATGGACCAAGCTACCAGCAATACACCTTGGAATTATATAAATTTCAATGACGCACATTACCAATGGGCAAAGGAACGCTCTGAAAATCCAGCCATAGAAGATGTCCGAATCGACCCCAATGATCCCAATAGGTGGGCCTATATGGGAAACAATAACTGGTATGACTATTTTCTTAACCCATCGAGTTTCTCCACTAATCAGAGTCTGGCGATTAGTGGATCGGCTTCGGTCAACGACCTGCCTATCAACTACTATATCTCGGGCGATTATACCCGGGAAAACGGCATGAATAAGCTGGTCCCCGATTTTTGGGACCGATATTCGCTAAGAGCGAGGGTGAGTGCCACTCCAAAAAAGTGGCTTAAAATCGACAACAACCTGAACCTGTATCAAACGGAAAGAGAAGAACCCGTCACAAATATCACCGATATCTATTATCTTACTCCTATCCAAGTCGCTGAAAATCCGGACGGAACATGGGCCAACACTGCGGCGGGCAGACTTGCCGCTCGGCTTCAAGACGGTGGTGGAAACCGGGAGAACATGTTTGGCTTTCATAATATCATTCGTGGAACAGGAACATTTCTTAATGGCGACCTAACTGTTACGGGAAATGCCAGCTTTAAGCGCGAGCAGTGGAATTATGGATGGGAAAGAACGAAATTTGATATTGGGTTTGGACCAAACGACGTACGTACCGAGGGAGGTGATGGTTTGGTTGCTGAGCGTAACGGATCTCTTCAAAATACTATTTTAGATCTTTATGGAAATTATTCCAAAACATTTGGTGTACATACCTTCAACCTCTTAGCTGGATATAATCAGGAAAGTTATGTTTATAGCTCGGTGGAAGCTGAAAGGAGGGTGCTTATTTCCTCCTCTCTACCCTATTTGGGATTAACTACCGGGGACCAGTTTATCACTCCCGGTTACAGCTCCTACGCCACGCGGAGTGTATTTGGCCGGGCCAATTATACCATCAATAACAAATACATATTAGAATTTAACGGCAGATATGATGGATCATCCCGATTTCCTAGCAGTAACCGATGGGGATTCTTTCCCTCGATTTCAGGTGCTTGGATTATCTCCGATGAATCCTTCTTTCCCGGAGCAGCCTCTGGCTTGGCGCCGACATTGAAACTTAGGTCTTCATATGGAAGTTTGGGTAATCAAAATGTGGCCAATTTTGGGTACATCCAAGCTCTTCCTACCGGGTTGTCAAGTAATTTGTTCAATGGGGACCGTCAAGTGGTTATCACGTCCGCACCCCCATTGGCTGTAGATCCCAACTTCTATACTTGGGAAAGAGTGGTCACTACCAACTTTGGACTAGACATGGGTCTTTGGGAGGATAAGTTTTTTGGTTCCTTCGATTATTTTATCCGAGATACCAAAGATATGTTGACTAATCCAGTTGAGCTCCCCGGAGTCTTAGGCACTTCTCCACCCCAACAGAATGCTGCGGATTTACAAACAAAGGGATGGGAAGTAAGCCTCTCCTATCGCACGCAGTTTGCCACCGGAAATCAACCCATACAGTTTACATCCAAGTTTTTTGTGGCAGACTCCAGGTCATTCATAACTAGGTTTGAAAACGAACAAGGCTTGTTTTCAAACTACAGAGTGGGCCAGGAAGTAGGTGAAATTTGGGGGTTGACAAACGATGGCTATTTCGAAAATGAAGACCAGATCAGTCAATTGGATCAATCAGCCATTATCCCTTGGGGGGCCTTGGACATTGTACCCGGATGGCCAAGGTATATTGATTTAAACGGTGACGCCAAAATCGAGCAGGGCTTTCGCGAAGATGACCCAAAGGATCTTAGCATAATTGGAAACAGTCGCCCCCGGTATCAGTTGGGAGGAAACCTAGACCTGTCTTGGAATGGCTTTGACTTTTCTCTTTTCCTACAAGGGGTGGGAAGACAAGATTATTACCCTAGACACTACCTCTTCTGGGGGCCCTACCAGCAGCCATATGCCAATATATATCCTTGGAACCTGGACTTTTACAGAGGGCAGGGAGACAGTGAAGACCTACGGGCAAGACATTCCCAGTCCTATATCGACGCCGGATTGGCAGATGCCAATCTTGATCCTACCTATCCGGTATTGCAGTCTTGGCTTGCGGATAATAACTACGGCTCAGGCCTAGACATCCCCCAAACCCAATATCTTCTCAATGCAGCATATGTGCGGGTGAAAAACCTATCCATCGGGTATACGCTTCCTTTGGAAATTGCCAGAAAAATAAAAGCCTCACGAATCCGGGTCTTTGTTTCCGGAGAAAACCTGTATGAATTTTCTGCCATTAAGAGTTTTGTGGATCCCGAAAGTGTAAATAACGGATATGGCTGGTCCTATCCTTTCCAAAGAAGGTATTCTGGCGGTATTAATATTGACCTTTAAGTTGTTGAAATCATGAAAAAAAAATTCCTATATATCGCAAGCGTTCTATTATTGTCTGCCTGTAACGACGATTTTATGGACAGGTTTCCACAGACTTCCATTGCCCCGGAAGAATTCTTCAAAACCGAGGAAGACCTGGCCCTGTACATAAACGGGCTTATATCCCTACCAGGCATGGGTCAATATCAGGCCGATCAAAGTAGTGACAATATGGCAACCACTGGTGCTATTGAGATCAAAAGTATCATGACGGGCTCTCCAAGTTCCCAGACCATTACTGGAGGATGGAATTGGGGCAGGCTTAGAAACATCAATTATTTCCTGAACAACCTTACAAATGCCAATGCCTCCCCCGAAGCCATAAACCATTTTGCGGGTTTGGCCCGATATTATAGAGCCCAGTTTTATGTGGACATGGTAAAGAGGTACTCGGACGTTCCCTGGTATGATCAACTGCTGTCCCCAACGGATGAGGAACTCTTTAAGCCGCGTGATCCAAGAGCTTTTGTGATGGAGAAAGTGATGGAGGATCTGGAATTTGCCTCTATGCATGTGCGGGAAAATGTCCCTACAGGTAGCCCCGGAAAATGGGCCGTTAAAAACTATTATGCAAGAACAGCTTTGTACGAAGGCACATTCAGGAAATATCATGAAGAGCTTTCCCTCCAACAAAGTGCAGGTGCATTCCTTTCCAAAGCGAGGGACCTTTCACAGGAAATCATCTCTTCAGGTAAATTTTCCATCTACATGACCGGTCAGCCTCAGTCGGATTACCACAGTCTATTCTCCAGCCAAAATCTCATCGGCAACCCGGAAATGATTTTGGTCAATCCCTATGATATCAATAAAGACCGAAACAGTAACATCAACTTTACTGTTTTTGGCACCTATGAGCAGTCTCCCTCAAGAGACCTGGTTCAAACCTACCTGATGCGGGATGGCAGCCGGTTTACCGATTTGCCAGATTATGAATCGCTTCAGTATGTGGAGGAGTTTCGGAATAGAGATCCACGAATGTCCCAAACCCTCGTATATCCGGGCTGGGTGCGCGTACCGGATCCTGCTCCGTATGTGCCGATTATGAATCGAAATTTTACCGGCTATTATCAGCGTAAGGGATACAACAACACTATTGATAACATAGCTATCGGAAGTTTGGACGTACCGGTCTATAGGTATGCCGAGGCATTGTTGACCTATGCCGAGGCAAAAGCCGAGCTAAATGAGCTTAGCCAGGCCGATTTGGATATCAGCGTAAACCTATTACGCTCCCGAGTAGGAATGCCTCACCTTGACCTAAACCAAGCCAATGCTGCCCCTGATCCTTTTCTGATGGAAAAGTATCCTCAGGTAAGTGGTCCAAATGCAGGAGTTTTACTTGAAATCCGCCGTGAGCGACGGGTGGAATTTGCGATGGAAGGGTATCGCCATGACGATCTGATGCGCTGGGCATCGGGAAAACTGTTGGAAAGAATTCCCGAAGGCATGTATTTCCCCGGATTGGGCAAATATGACTTGACGGGTGACGGCCACGAAGACATCATTCTCATTGATAAAGACGGCAATATACCAACCGATCCGGAAAAAGAGCGAAATGAGCTCGGGACGCTCCTCGTGTATTACCGTGCCGGAACTGTGAATGACAACGTTACCGTATACCTCCGAAATGGAGAAAACGGAGGAACCTTGGTCACAGAGACAACTCCCCGCCAATTTATAGATCCCAAATATTACTACAGACCCATTCCGATTCAGCAGGTAACTTTAAACAATAATTTACAGCAAATCTTCGGATGGGAGTAGCCTTGCTGCCACAATAATAAAACTATCCATGTATAACACATTAAAAACCACCATTCTTGCATCTTTTATCCTTTTCCTATCCGGTGGCCTAGCCATCGGACAGGAAAAAAAAACCCTTTTTATCATCCTGGACGGAATACAGCGGGAGCTGCTCGAAAAAAATAACACACCTAATATCGATGAGATCAGCCAGAAGGGCGCCTATGTCCATGCTTATGTAGGCGGCCTGAAAGGAGGTTATTCCGAAACTCCTACCATCTCAGCAGTGGGATATAACAGTCTCCTTACTGGTGTATGGGTTAACAAGCACAATGTAATGGGCAATGCAATCAAGCAGCCCAACTATAACTATTGGAGCATATTTCGACACTTCAAAGCAGCCTATCCCCATAAGACCACAGCGGTTTACTCTACTTGGTTGGACAATCGCACCAAACTTGTGGGTGAAAACTTGGAAGAAACAGGGTTTTTAAATTTAAACTACCACTTTGACGGATTGGAAATTGACACGATCGGTTTTCCTCACGATGAGGTAAGCGATTATATCAGGCAAATTGACAGGCAGGTTTCGGAATATGCCGCCAGTGAGGTTAAGCTGAAAGGTCCCGATCTGACTTGGGTTTACCTTCAATATACCGATGACATGGGACATCGGTATGGGGAAAGTGAACAGATGGATCTGGCAATACAGGAGGCTGACCGACAGGTTGGTCTAATTTGGGAAGCTATAAAATTTAGGGAAGAAACCTTTCGGGAATCTTGGCTGGTCATTATCACTACCGATCACGGACGCAGAATCCAAGGGTACGACCATGGCGGACAATCGGATGAAGAACGGGCGACTTGGATTGTTTCTAGCGAAAGGCTTAATGCCCATTCAAAAGAAATTCCCGGGGTAGTGGATATATTTCCCACCATTTGCACCTATATGGATATTCCCCTCCCCAAAAACCACGCAATGGAACTTGACGGCATCTCGCTGATTGGAAAACCCTATGCAGCAAACCTAGCTGGAACGCTAACTGAAAACAAACTTGAGCTACGCTGGAATGCCTATTCTCCGAAAGACAAAGCCAACGTATGGGTGACTGCTGGCAACCAGTTTCGATTTGGAAGGACAGACCAGTATCGATTGGTAGGGGAAGTCAATTTGGGAGATGAAAAAGTAAGCTTGGATCTTGGTCATGAATACCAAAACCTAAAAGTAGTACTGGAATTACCAAATGGATACATTAATACCTGGGTAAAGGCAGAATAGGCGTTGATAAGAGGACGATACCGATACCCCTTTCCCACCACGACCCCAAAGCGGGTCGAAACTTTCATGCCAGAAGGTATAGGAATAATATTTGTCTAACAAAATCAGTTCACCTACCTTTGTAGGTCAAGGCAAGGGTTCATGATCAAACGTAAAATAAAGCGGAGTTACAGAATAAGTAAATATATTGTTTATAAAGAGACGTTAGTTGATTTCAAGGAGCAAATTTGGTCCTTTTTAGGTTCGTTTGCGGGAATTGGAATAATTGCCTATATCCAGAGTTTGTATTTAACTCCTATGGAAAATATCTTTTTAATAGGTTCTTTCGGAGCAACTGCGGTTTTGGTTTATGGAGCAATTCAGAGTCCGCTGGCCCAGCCAAGAAATTTGCTTGGCGGACATATTCTCAGTGCGATCATCGGGGTGAGCGTGTATAAAATGATGCCAGAAATCATATGGATTACGGCTCCTTTAGCTGTTTCACTTTCCATATTGACCATGCAGTACACGAGGACTTTACACCCTCCGGGCGGGGCAACGGCTTTGATTGCAGTAGTGGGAACAGAAAAAATA